>PWEO01000031.1 GCA_003553525.1 Clostridiaceae bacterium | reverse complement strand
TCTAAGCCCTCTAAAACTTGAATTTGTTCCGCATTATACTGACGTTCTTTTTCCATTTTTTCTACCTCCTATTGACACCAAAAAACGCACCTATTTAACTTGATTTCCACGGCCCAACAATGTAAAAGCCGTAATAGGTGAGTAATAAATTTTTGCCCGTTGATTTTTTCTTTGTATAAATATTACCGATCGGCTTTTTCCTTTTTCCAGGGTAACCCCTCTTCCCGCCTCTTCCATTTTTTTCAGAAGCTCCCGATTAACCTTGGATTGATGAAAAGCCTTTACATCAAAAATATATAATAAATCTCGACGGGATACGATTACATTTCCTCCAAGATGTATATACACAGGAATTCCTCCTATCTTACTATTATAACCTTTCTTAATTAACTATGAAACAGATTTTTGAAGGATTTTTATTTTTCCTCCCTGAACTTCATAAAGGTTCATGGATTCTATTTTTTCCATGGATTCCATGGAAGTACTGGTGATAAAAGTCTGAATATTTTTTAAACTTTGCAGCAAATCCTGCTGCCGATTTTCATCCAACTCGCTCATGACATCGTCCAGTAAAAGTACGGGGTATTCCCCGGTTTCTTTTTTCATTAATTCCAGCTCCGCCATTTTCAAAGAAAGCACCGTGGTTCTTTGTTGTCCCTGAGAGCCGAATTTTTTCACGTTTTTCCCGTTGATTTCAAATTCCAGATCATCCCGATGGGGACCAATCAAGGTGATTCCTCTTTTGACCTCTTCTTCTTCCAATTCTTTTAATAATCTTAAAAAACTCCGTTGAATATCCAGGGAACTTTGTTCTTTTTCCAGGGGAACACTGCTTTCGTAGATCAGCTTCAGATTTTCTTTTTCCCGGGTGATTTTTCGGTGCATTAACCGGGTGAGTATGGAAAGTCCCTTGATAAACTCTTTTCGGTATAAAATTATTTCCGTACCGTACTGAACCAACTGGCCGTTCCAAGGATCTAAATCCACCTTTCGAAACTGCTTCATTTTTAAGGCCTGATTCCGCTGTTTTAAAATCTTTTGGTACTGACCTAAAATATGATGGTATTTCGGAGTGATTTGGGACAGATCCCCGTCAATAAAATCCCTTCGTTGACTGGGTCCCTGCTTGATAATCTGTAAATCCTCGGGAGAAAAAATGACCACATTCAAGGTGCCGAGTAGTTCCGATACCCTATCTAAGGGTACCCCGTTAATTTTGCATTTTTTGTTTTTTAATCGATCCAGACCGATTTCAATTCGTTTTTCCTGACCGTTATTTTTAAACAACAAAAGCTTTACATAGGATCCCTCTTGATCAATTTCGATTAAATCTCCATCCTTAGACGTTCGAAAGGATTTTCCAATGGCCATAAAATAAATGGCTTCCAGTAAGTTGGTCTTCCCTTGCGCATTTTCCCCAATAAAGACATTGATTTTTGAAGAAAAGTCCAGGGTTAAGGTTTCATAGTTCCGATAATTTCTTAAATGTATTTTTTCTATATGCATATCAAACTTCCCCCCGGGAATATTTTAAGAGGTTTCCACTTCGATCTCTTCTTCTAAGACTTTCAGATGATCACCGGGATAAATCTTTTTGCCTCGCTGGGTTACCACTTCCCCGTTTAGAAGTACCATCCCTTCTTTAATCATGGCTTTCGCCTCTCCGCCGGTGGAAGCCACGGCAGCGTGTTTTAACAGTTGATCCAATTTAATAAATTCTGTACTGATTTTAATTTTCATATTCTACCTCCTATCCGGTATGTAACAATTTATAAACCCAGCTTAAGCTGGGTTTAGGGTTTATTAGCTATTGGAAAGTCTTACGGGCAGTACTAAGTAAGTGTAATGATCATTCTCCGTGGAAGTGATGATTCCCGGGCTGACATTGGATGTGAATAAAAGTTTTACTTCATCCTCTTCAATGACCTTCAGGGCATCAATTAAATATTTGGCATTAAAGGCAATTTCCAAATCATCGC
This sequence comes from Clostridiaceae bacterium, assembly GCA_003553525.1. Lineage (GTDB taxonomy): Bacteria > Bacillota > Clostridia > Peptostreptococcales > T1SED10-28 > Isachenkonia. The sequence continues at coordinate 36,031 of PWEO01000031.1, read as the reverse complement.
CCTTTTGATCAATTCCTATTTGCTCATGCACCTGACCATGTTCCGAGTTTGAACTTATGTGCAGTTGGTGATCTTCTATTTTAAACTTAACTAAACGATTATTCCCTTCTTTTGCTAACAGGGAGGCTCTTTCTATACTGTGCAGCAAACTTTGACGGGAAACCTCAACGGCCACTCGATGCTCGTCGGGAAGAATTTGTTTATAATCAATAAATTGCCCTTCCAGCAGTCGGGAAATCACTTTCGTTTTTCCAAGATCAAATAAAATATGACTATCGGTAAAGAGAATTTGTAAATCTTCTTCCAAATCTTCGTCGATAATCCGTCCCACTTCATTGAGGGTCTTTCCCGGAATGACGACTTTATGGTCTTGACTGCCTTTGATCTCTCCTTTTCTAAGAGCCAGTCGATAGCCGTCCAAGGCCACCATGCTTAAGGTAGTATCTTCAATTTCTAAAAGTCCTCCGGTTAAAATCAATCGGGATTCATCTTGACTTACGGCAAAGGTTGTCTGTTCAATCATATTTTTAAGTAATCCCCGAGGAATTTTTGAAATCTGATCTTTTTCCACCTTAGGCAGTTCCGGATACTCTTCGGTTTCATAACTTACCAGATCAAACTCCGATTGCTCACATTTGATAAAAACTTTTCCGTTTTCCTTGATTCTCATTTCCACTTGAGAACCGGGTAGTTTCCGGGTAATCTCATTTAATAATCGGGCATTTAGAACCATCACACCCTCCTCAATCACCTGAGTTTCTATGGTAGTCTCAATTCCAAGTTCCAGATCCGTTGCAATGAACTTTACCTGGTTGTCCTTAGCTTCCATATAGATTCCTTCCAGTACGGGCATGGTGCTTTTGTTGGAAATCCCTTTTAATACCGTGGTAATACTTTTCATCAGTTTTTTTTGATCACAGATAATATGCATGTGTGGATAAAAGCCTCCTTTAATTTTGTATTTTTAACCTAAATATAATAATAAAATGTAGTAGTAATAGTAATAGGGCCTGTGGGTTTGTGGATAAGGGCCTAAACCCTCACAGTACAAAGATATCCACATGTTCATAAACCGGGGTATAAGTTTTTAAAGTTATACACATACTAACAGGCTTCAAAAGCCTTAAAACTTATTAACAATATAATAACATATAATTAACAGGTTAATGTGGAAATCAATCGGTTTTTAGTTCATTTACAATAGAATCGATTTTATCCTTTAAGGCAGGATCATTTTTCATATCCGTAGAAACCTTATCACAGGCATGCATAACCGTTGTATGATCCCGACCGCCAAACTCATTTCCGATCTTCGGCAGGGAGAGATCCGTTAAATCCCGGGATAAGTACATGGCGATCTGTCTGGGATAAGCAATAATACGGGTTCTCTTTTTAGAGGTTAAATCTTCAATTTTTATATTGAATTTATTAGCGACTACTTCTTTTATATAGTCGATATTAAGCTCACGAGGTTTGGAAGAAAAAATTTCCTTTAAGGCTTCGCTGGCAAGCTCAATATTAATAGGACTGTTGGTTAAGGAGGAATAAGCTAAAATACGAATTAAGGCTCCCTCCAGTTCCCGGATATTGGACTTGATTTTCTTTGCGATAAAAAGCATAACGTCATCGGGAACTTCAATTTCTTCAAGCTGGGCTTTTTTTCGAAGGATGGCAATTCGTGTCTCGTAATCCGGGGCTTGAATATCCGCGATCAGTCCCCACTCAAAACGGGAGCGCAGCCGGTCCTCCAAGGTTGGAATTTCCTTCGGCGGTCGATCACTGGATAAAATAATCTGTTTGTTGGAATTATATAGGGCATTAAAGGTATGGAAAAATTCCTCCTGGGTTCTTTCTTTTCCTGCAATAAACTGAATATCATCAATGAGTAAAATATCAATGTTTCGGTATTTATTTCGAAACTCTACGTTTTTATCATCTTTAATGGAGTTGATCAGTTCATTGGTAAAGGTCTCGGAGGAAATATATACGATTTGTTTCTCCGGATCCACCTGGGAAATATGTTGACCGATGGCGTGCATTAAATGGGTTTTTCCAAGGCCCACGCCCCCATATATAAATAAGGGGTTATAGGCTTTGGCGGGAGTTTCCGCTACGGCTACGGAGGCTGCATGGGCAAAACGATTACTATGACCGATGACAAAAGTATCAAAGGTATACTTTGGATTCAGTCCCTGGGCTTTGATAAGATTCATGGAATTTTCCAGTTGAGTATGGGAGTTTTGCTGTTCTTGTACTTTACGGTTGTTTTTATGATTCTTCGGGTTGATATCTTCCTCTGAAGGAATCACAAAATCAATTTCATACTCTTCACCGGTTATTTCCTTAATAATGTTTTGTATGAAGCTGCGATAGTGCTTTTTTAAAATCCCCTTTGTAAACGTATCATACACTCCAAAAACCAATACCCCGTTTCGTAAAGATATAGGTTTAATGGTTTTTAGCCAGGTTTCAAAGCTAACCTCTGTAATTTCCGGTCGGTTTTTGATGTTGTCCAAGGCTTTTTGCCAAATTTGAGGTAAGTTGTCCATAAATAGTCCTCCGTTTCAAAAATATTTATTAGAATAATTTAAATTATCCCGAGGGTTTTCCACATGAAGTCACAGAAAAAGTGGATAATTTAATCATTGCTTCGGATAAAAAGGTCAAAAAAAATATACAGAAGTTATGTCATAATCCTGTGGATACTTGAAGGATAACTTTTTTTAAAAGCTTAAAAATAAAAAAAATGTGGAGAAAATGAAAAACAAAACCTTTAAAAACAGAGAAAACTTAAGTTATCAACAGGGTTATGCACAATTTGTGTATAACGTGGATAAACCGTCCACAAAAAAACAGCTTATCAACAAGTACCATAATAATATCAAAGATCCCAAAAACTTTCAACAAAAAGGAAAAAGATATCCACAAAAAAGAAGTTGAAACAAAAAGGATTTATCCACAACACAATAATACAATGTTTATTGACACTGTCTTTTAATGCTGGTATAATCTATCTGTAGTATGGGCAATTTTAGAGACTTCATATCGATAGGTATTGAATTTAAAATCGTTAAAATACCCATAGATTTTTAAGATTCAAAGGAGGTGGCCTTTATGAAAATGACGTATCAACCAAAAGTTCGACAAAGAAAGAAAGAGCACGGATTCAGAAAAAGAATGAAAAACAAAAATGGACAAAACGTATTAAGAAGACGTAGATTAAAGGGAAGAAAGAGATTATCAGCATAGGCCGCACTTACGTCGGCCTTTTTCTGTAAAAAATATTACAGAAAAGATGACTTGGAGGCATGAAGATGAAATCCACCATAGGACTGCAAAAAGATCGAGACTTTCGTAAAGTATATCGTCATAGAAATTCTATGGCCAACCGGTTATTGATCATTTATATTCGAGAAAACCAGGAAGAATATAATAGGGTGGGTTTTACTGTCTCAAAGAAGGTAGGTAAAGCTACGGTAAGAAATAGAGTGAAAAGAAGAATGAAAGAAAGTTATCGATTAAGACATCATCATGTTAAATTGGGATATGATGTGGTTTTTATAGCTCGTGATACTGCGGCAGATTCTTCTTTGGCTGAAATAGACAGTGCCATGATGCATCTATTACGGAAGAAAAAACTGATCAAAAAGAAGGATGTTCAATGAAAAAAGTCGCAATTTTGTTGATTCAATTATATCAGCGGTTTATTTCACCACTGAAAAGACCAAGTTGCAGATTTTATCCGACTTGTTCTCAATATAGTTTGGAAGCCTTTCAGAAATACGGATTTTTGAAAGGATTAATACTCAGCATCCGGCGCATCAGCAAGTGTCATCCTTTTCACAAAGGCGGGCATGATCCATTAAAGTGATGATTAGGAGGTTTTGAATTTGTCAATATTAGCCGAACCCATGGGTTCACTACTCAAACTCGTATATGACTTGATAGGGAATTACGGGATTTCCATTATTGTCTTTACCATTATTGTAAAGATGATTTTACTCCCCCTTACCATTAAACAGACGAAATCCATGAAAAACATGCAGGAAATTCAACCTAAGGTAAAGGCCCTTCAAGAAAAATATAAAAACGATAAAGAAAAATTAAATGTAAAGATGATGGAACTGTATAAGGAACATAATGTAAATCCCCTGGGAGGGTGTTTGCCACTGCTTGTACAATTCCCCATCATTATCGGACTGTTTACCGCTCTTCGAGAACCATGGAACTACGTTTTCTCCATGTCTCAACAAACCTATGAATTAATGGATACCAGCTTTTTGTGGTTACCGAATTTATCGGAACCGGATACCTGGATTTTACCCATTACCGCCGCGGCATTAACCTATTTTTCCAGTGTAACCATGTCTGCGGGCAAAGAAGTGCAGCAAACCCAAAAAATGATGACCTACTTTTTCCCTGTATTAATATTTGTTATGGGATCCGATGCGATCGGTGTTGGTTTCCCTGCAGGCCTGACCCTATACTGGGTAATTAATAGCGGGGCACAAATTATTCAACAGTTAATAATCAACAAACCTTCATTACCAATGAAAGGGGACTCTAACTGATATGAAAACAATTGAATCTACTGGAAAAACCATTGACGAGGCAATTGAAAAGGGATTAACGGAATTAAGCCGAAAAAGAGAACAGGTAACGGTGAAAACCTTAGAATATCCGACAAACGGATTTTTAGGGCTTATCGGCCAAAAAGATGCAAAGGTTGAACTTACGGTAAAGGATGATATAGAGGATGATGCAAAAAAGTTTTTGCTGAAAATGTTCGATGCCATGGATATTCCGGTCACCGTACATATCGAGAAAAAAGGGGACACCCTGGAAATCGATTTGGAAGGTCCGAATATGGGACTTTTGATCGGAAGAAGAGGACAAACCTTGGATTCCATTCAGTATTTGCTTAGCTTAGCCATCAACAAGGATCGGGATCGATATGTAAAAGTATATCTTGATACGGAAAATTACCGAAAAAAACGGGAAGAGACCTTACAGCGATTAGCCAAAAAAATGGGGGACAAAGCGAAAAAAACCCATCGACCGGTATACTTAGAGCCAATGAACCCCTATGAACGGCGTATTATTCATTCCACCCTACAGAAAATTCCGGGGATTCAGACATACAGTGAAGGGGAAGAACCCAATCGAAGAGTTATTATTGAATTGAAAAAGGAATAAATCGAAACCCAGTGAAAGCTGGGTTTTTTATATCTCAAAAACCTTTTACCGAACCCGGGGAAATAAGGAAGAAATTAGAGGAAATATATTTTTTTGATTATTTCCCGGGAAATGTATGGATAATTTGATATAATGGTTAAAGAAAGAACCGAATAGAAAATAACGAGGTGATCGAATGTATAGAGAAGAAACCATTGCAGCGATTTCCACCCCCTTAGGAGAAGGGGGAATAGGCATTGTTAAGATCAGCGGAGAACGGGCCTTGGAAATTTTAAATAATGTATTTGTTACAAAGGACCATCATCAAAAAGTGTCCTGGGAACCCAGAAAAATGTATTACGGTTTTATTAAAAACCCCGAAAGCCAAGAGATCATAGACGAAGTTCTGGCGGTATATATGAAGGCGCCGAATACCTATACGAAAGAAGAATTGGTGGAAATCCACTGCCATGGAGGCATGGTACCCCTTCGAAAAACCCTACAACTGGTTTTAGAACAGGGAGCCGGTATGGCGGAAAAAGGAGAGTTTACCAAAAGAGCTTTCTTAAACGGTCGTCTGGATCTCTCTCAAGCGGAAGCGGTCATGGATCTTATCAGTGCAAAAACCGACATTTCCCATGAGGTTGCATTAGGGCAATTTGAAGGATTGCTCTCCAGAGAGGTTCAAGGAATCCAAGAAATTATTAAGGATATGCTGGCACATATCGAAGTATCCATCGATTTTTCTGAAGAGGATATTGATGAAGTAACCATGGATCAGCTTCTTTCCAAAAGTATGGATGCAAAAAAGAGCTTTCAAGGATTGCTTCAAACCGCCAAAACAGGAAAAATACTCAGAGAAGGTCTGGTTACCGGGATTTTGGGAAAAACCAATGTGGGAAAATCCTCTTTGCTCAATGCGCTGCTACGGGAAAACCGAGCAATTGTTACGGACATTCCCGGAACTACCCGGGATGTTATTGAAGAACAGTTGAATGTTCGAGGGATCCCCCTGAAAATTTTGGATACGGCGGGCATAAGGGAAACCGAGGATGCGGTGGAAAAGATCGGGGTACAGCGATCCCGGGAAATTTTTCAGCAAGCGGACTTAGTCATCTTTATGATTGACGCTTCAAAAGAGTTGGACCGGGAGGATTACGATTTTTTACATCTGATAAAGGATCGGAGGGCCCTTGTGGTAGTTAACAAAACCGATTTAAAAGAGGCGATTGATCTTTCAAGAATAAAAAGCATTATCGGAGATAAAAAGTTGGTACGAATATCCCTATTGAAAAACAAAGGGTTAGAGGCCCTGGAAGATGCCTTGGAGGATATGGTTTACGAAGGTGAGGGTTTTTCCAAAGAACAGCCCTTTATTACAAATGCCCGTCACCAACAGGCCATCAGCCGGGGACTTCAAAGTTTGGAAGATGGTATTAAAGCCCTGGAAAATCGCATGCCTCTAGATTTTGTGGAGGGGGATTTTAAGAATGCCTGGGAAAGTTTGGGCGAAGTGACGGGAGATACGGTATCGGAAGATATTTTAGATCATATATTTGAAAATTTTTGTATTGGAAAATAATTGGAGGAGAGTTTATGAATTTTTACAACGGAGGAAGTTATGATGTAGTCGTGGTAGGAGCGGGTCACGCCGGTTGTGAAGCGGGACTTGCCGCCGCAAGGCTGGGGCTGAAAACCCTGGTACTTACGATTTCCTTAGAGTCCGTAGCAATGATGGCATGCAATCCATCGATCGGCGGTACGGGAAAAGGGCATTTGGTTCGGGAAGTGGACGCTTTAGGAGGAGAGATGGGTTTAAACATCGATAAAACCTTCATCCAAAGCAAAATGCTAAATACGGGAAAAGGTCCCGCGGTACATTCCCTAAGAGCTCAGGCCGATAAACTGCAGTACCACTTACAAATGAAACAAACCTTGGAAAATCAAGTAAATCTGACCCTTAAACAGGGAGATGTGATTGATTTAATGGTCGAAGAGGGAAAAGCTTCAGGGGTAAAAACCCGAAATGGGGCGGAGTACCATGCAAAAGCCGTGATTTTGGCCACAGGAGTATATTTAAAAAGCCGGATTTTCATGGGAGAAGTAAATTATCCCGGTGGTCCCGACGGCCTTGCCACAACCCAGGAGCTTCCTGATAATCTCAGAAGTTACGGCTGCAATATGCGACGATTCAAGACCGGAACCCCGGCAAGAATTCATGGGGATTTTGTGGATTATGAAAAAATGACGGAACAAATGGGAGATGAGGAGAACACACCCTTTTCTTTTATGAATCAAGCCTTAAAAATTGATCAGATTTCCTGCTGGCTGACCCGAACCACCGAGGACACCAAATTCATTATTGAAGAAAACATTCATCGCTCCTCCATGTATCGGGGAGATATGGAAAGTGTGGGACCGAGATATTGTCCCTCCATAGAGGATAAAATTGTACGGTTTACGGATAAAGCCACTCATCAGCTGTTTTTAGAGCCCGAGGGAGTGCATACGAAGGAAATGTATTTACAGGGAATGTCTTCCAGTCTTCCGGAGGAAGTGCAAGTGGCTATGATTCGTTCGGTTACCGGTTTGGAAAAAGCAGAAATTATGCGCCCGGCCTACGCCATTGAATACGATTGTATCGATCCCACGGATTTACAACTTTCCCTAGAGACCAAGGCCATCGAAAATCTTTTCAGTGCGGGACAATTTAACGGATCTTCCGGCTACGAAGAAGCAGCGGCCCAGGGGTTAGTGGCAGGAATCAATGCTTCAATGAAAATTAAAAACAAAGATCCCTTGATTTTGGATCGTTCCGAGGCTTATATAGGGGTACTGATCGATGACCTTGTTACTAAGGGTACGAACGAGCCTTACCGGATGATGACCTCCCGGGCGGAATACCGCTTAGTGCTGCGACAGGATAATGCGGATCTTCGGCTGACACAAAAAGGTTACGATTTTGGTCTGGTCCAACAAGAGCGCTACCAACGCCTGCTTGTAAAAAGGGAAGAGATTGAACAGGAACTTCAGCGGTTAAAAAAGAAGAAGGTAACGGCAAGGGAACTGAATCCGATTCTGGATACAATCGGTTCTTCCGAAGTGGATACGTCCCTAAGTCTTTATGACTTGCTGAAAAGACCGGAAATCAACTACAAGGTAATAGAACCCCTATATGCAGAATCCAAAGACCTGATGCAGGATGTAAAGAGTCAATGTGAAGTGATTATCAAATATGACGGTTATATAAAAAAACAGCTCCGACAGATCGAGCAGTTTAAGAAATTGGAAAACAAACGGATTCCCGATGATGTGGTATACGAGAGAATTGACAGTTTAAGAACCGAAGCCAAACAAAAGCTAAAGAGCATTCGACCCCACTCTGTAGGCCAGGCATCAAGGATTTCCGGGGTTTCACCGGCGGATATTTCCGTGCTTCTGGTCTATTTGGAACAACGGAAAAGGGGGAATAAGAATGTTTAAGGATACTTTAGTGGAAGGCTATTCAAAAATGTTTTCAAAAGACCTCTCCATGGAGGAATTAAAGAAGTTTGAAGTTTTTAAAGAGGAACTGTTGTACTGGAATGAACGAATAAATCTGACCACGATCACCGATGATCGGGAGATCGCCATTAAACACATTTTAGACTCCTTATCCCCGTTACAGAAAAAAGACTGCTTAAGAAAGGGCAGGGTAATGGATATCGGAACAGGAGCCGGTTTTCCCGGAATCCCTTTAAAGATTATGATGCCCGCCCTGGAAATAACCTTAATGGATTCTTTAAAAAAGAGACTGACTTTTTTGGATGGAGTCATTGAGAGATTGGGGCTGCAAGACATTAGAACCCTTCACGGCCGGGCGGAGGATTATGGGAATGATCCTGAGCATAGAGAAACTTATGACTATGCAGTTTCAAGGGCTGTAGCACGGATGCCCGTTCTCCTGGAATACGCTCTGCCCTTCGTAAAAGTGGGAGGATACTTTATCTGCCAAAAAGGACCGGGAATTACAGAGGAACTGGAAACATCCAATAAAGCCTTGGAGATTTTAGGAGGAGAAATAAGCAGTATTCAGGAAGTGGAACTCCCTTTTGTGGAAAGAGGCCATCATGTGGTAACGGTTAAAAAAACAAAAAAGACGCCGAAAAAATATCCGAGACAAGCAGGGAAGCCTTCAAAAGCGCCCCTTTAAGTTAAAGGGAAAAATAATTGTTTCACGTGAAACAGGGAAATAAGAGGCATGGACAAAGAATCCCGGGGGATGGAGAAAAGAAAGTCCCGGGGAAAGAAGGAAAAAGGCACAACGGTATCGAATCTTTAATAGACCAGACTTTTAAAAAACGGAGGAGTATGCATGGAACAAAAATATGTGATGGAAATTCCGATTGAAAAAATCATCCCGAATCCTTACCAGCCGAGGAAAGAATTTTTCCAAGAAAGTCTTAAGGAATTAAGCGCTTCCATAGAAAGTTATGGGATCATACAACCCATAAGTGTACGAAAAATCGGCAAGGAGAAATATGAGTTAGTGGCAGGGGAACGAAGGCTAAAGGCGGCAAAAATGGCGAATTTACTGACGGTGCCTGCAATTATCCAGGATCAGTTAGACGATAAGGGTTCTGCCGTGTTAGCGGTAATTGAAAACCTGCAAAGGGAAGATTTGAATTTTATTGAAGAGGCCAGAGGCTATCAGCATTTGTTATCGGATCATGGTTTTACGCAAAAAGAATTGGCAAAGAAAATCGGTAAAAACCAATCCACCATTGCCAATAAGATTCGAATTCTTAGGCTGCATCCGGAAATCCTCCGCACAATCATTGAAGAAGGTTTAACAGAACGTCATGGTCGTGCCCTGTTGAAGCTTCCCGATGAAGAACTCCGAAGGATGACCCTGGATCGGATCGTAAAAGAGGACTTCACGGTAAAAAGAACAGAAGAGCTGGTTCAGGGAATATTACAAGAAATTCAACAGGACCAGAAGGAAGAACAAGAAGAGTCCGAGGATGAACAAAGTGTGAAAAAAGACGAAGAAAAAGAGAATGAGGAAATCCCCGGAGGGAAGGAAGAGAAAAAGCCCCATACCCGGGTAAAAGCCTACATGAATTATAAAATATACTTAAATACCATTAAAGAAGCTTACCGGGCCATTCGAGAGAAACAAGAGGGTGCGGAAATCAGTGAAGAGGACAAGGGAGAATTCATTGAAGTCATATTAAAAATTCCGAAGAACTAAGAAACGTAACGACATTTGTAATGAATCAGAATCTCATGGACAAAGGGGCGAGTACTTTGGCAAAAACGATAGCGATATTCAATCAAAAGGGGGGGGTGGGTAAAACCACCACCAATGTCAACTTAAGTGCTTCAATTGCAGAAAAAGGGTACAAGGTTTTAGTAATTGACATCGATCCCCAGGGAAACAGCACCAGTGGATTTGGACTTCAAAAGGATCAATTCGAACGAAACATTTATGATGTGATCATTAATGAAGAGCCTTTGGTGACCGTGGTTGTGGAAACGGAATTCGAAAACCTTTGGATTGTACCCGCCAGCGGAAAACTTGCGGGGGCGGAAATTGAGTTGGCCCAGGGAGAAAATCGGGAGCTTCGTCTAAAACATGCCTTGGAAAACTTTGAACAGGATTTTGATTACATTTTTATAGACTGTCCCCCATCCCTGGGTCTTTTGACCATTAATGCGTTATCGGCGGTGGATAGTGTGTTGATTCCCATACAGTGTGAATATTATGCCTTGGAAGGCACAAGTCAGTTGATGAATACCCTGGAACTTGTGCAGGAAAACTTAAATCCGAACCTGGAAATACAAGGAGTGGTATTAAGCATGTTTGATGGGCGAACCAATCTTGGAATCCAGGTGGTGGAAGAGGTTAAAAAATATTTTAAAGGAAAGGTATACACCAGCATTATTCCTCGAAATATCCGTTTAGCTGAAGCCCCAAGTTATGGTTTGCCGGTGATTTACTATGATGGCAAGTCTAAAGGCGCAGAAGCCTATCGAAATTTAGCGGAAGAATTTCTAGATCTTGAAGAGGATGTGATCTAATGGCAGCGAAAACGAAGAAAAGAGCCTTAGGAAAAGGATTGGAAGCATTGATACCGAAATCCGCCTTACTGGAACGGGAAAAAGAGGGCAACAGCATAAATTCAACCCAGGGGATTGATATCCATAAAATCCGCCCGAACCCCCATCAGCCCAGAAAAGAATTTTCAAAGGAAAGCATTGAAGAACTGATGACATCCATTAAAAAACATGGGGTGCTGCAGCCGATTCTGGTATCCAAGGATGAAAACAAAAAGGACTCCTATGTGATTATTGCAGGAGAACGACGCTGGCGAGCCTGCAAAAACTTAAAAATCAAAAGCGTTCCCGCCCTGGTGAAAAAATTCACGGAACAGGAGCTTGTAGAGGTTGCCCTGGTGGAAAACCTGCAAAGGGAAAACCTCAATGGCATAGAAGAAGGGAAAGCTTATGAGTACTTGATCGAAAAGTACAAATTAACCGCAAATGAAGTGGGAGAAGCCCTGGGAAAAAGCAGATCCTACATTACCAATATTCTCCGATTGTTAAAACTGGACCCGGAAGTACAAAAAATGGTTGAAGAAAACCGGATTACCAGCGGCCATGGACGAGCATTACTGGCCTTAAAAGATCACAAGAAGCAACTGGAGTGGGCTTTAAAAATTGAAAAAGAGGGGCTCACCGTGCGGCAAATCGAGAAATTTATGCAAGAAGAAGGAAACAAAAAGTCGGTGAAGAATAAAAAGAAGAAAAAGCAAAAAGATGAAGAAATCGTCAATATTGAAGAAGAACTAAAGGGTTATTTCGGAACCAAGGTCAATATTATATCGGGAAAGAAAAAAGGGAAACTGGAGATTGAATATTACAGTCCTATGGATTTAGAACGGATTTTGGGACTGTTAAAAGGAGAGTAAATAGATCCTTTTCTTTCAGAATATAGTTTAAGCAAGGGTTCCATCCCACATTGCAAGTTGCGGAATTGAAGTTTTTATCATGGGAACGGAAGAATGAAAAAAGGGGGGAGAGAAACTTGAAACTAAAGGTATACTATGTGGATGCTTTCACCTCGGAAACCTTCGGAGGAAATCCCGCGGGGGTTGTGGTTACCGGTGAAGCATTAGAAAAAAAATGGATGCAAAAAATCGCAGGAGAGTTAAATTTATCGGAGACCGTATTTGTTAAAATTGATCCTAACAATCCTAAAACCTTTCAAACCCGTTTTTTCACTCCCGTAACCGAAGTGGAGCTGTGCGGACATGCCACCATCGCCGCTTTCTATGTACTGGCTGTGGAAGGTTTTATTCCCCTGGACCAACCACGGTTTCACGTGAAACAAAAAACCCTTCATGAAGAACTTGGGGTGGAAATCCTGAAAGAGGATAAGGATATGGAGATCCTCATGGAGCAAAGCCCTCCCAGGCTGATCAATACACATATTGATCTGGATCGTTTAAGCAGCATGATGGGTATCGAAAAAGAGGATATCGGAATTAATGAACATAATAAAAACAAAAGGACATTGTTGCCGGGGATAGCTTTCACGGGACTAAAGGATCTGATTGTCCCGATAAAAAATCTGGAGGCCCTGAAAAAAATCAGGATTGAAGATGAGAAGTTGCGGGTTTACAGCAAAGAACTGGATATTGTGGGTATTCACGCCTTCACACCGGAAACTTTACGGAAAAACACGGCGCACTGCAGAAATTTCGCCCCTCTTGTGGGGATACCCGAAGAGGCAGCCACAGGAACCGCCAGTGGTGCTCTGGGCTATTACCTGTTAATCAATAAGTATATTAGCGTAGAGGATAATGAAGAGTTGAAACTCACTTTTGAGCAGGGAGATTTCATGGGTCGCCCCAGCGAAATTCGCTGCTATATCAATAACCAAAAAGGAAACTATGAAATAAAAGTTGGAGGGAAAGCACGGATTTTCTTAAAGGGAGAAATCCTGCAGCCCGATGAGTTCGCTGAAAAAGCCAAAGAAAAGTAAAGGAAAAGAGGGATTTTATGCTTTATTTTGATCACGGAGCTACATCTTACCCTAAACCGAAACAGGTTATGGAAGGAGCCCTAAGAGCCATGGAAAGCTTTGGTGCCAACCCCGGAAGGTCGGGACATCAATTAGCTCTTCGGGCCAGTCGGGAAATTTTTGATGCACGGGAAACCGTAGCCAAATTTTTCAACATTAAAGATCCCAAACAGGTGATTTTCACAAGCAATTGTACCGAGGCATTAAATATCGCCATTAAAGGGGTCCTGACAACAGGAGATCATGTAATAACCACTTCCATGGAGCACAATTCAGTACTCCGGCCGATAAAAGCCCTGGAAAATGAGGGCGTAGAAAACACCATAGTTCAGTGCAATCAGGATGGAAGTCTCCCCCTGGAAAAAGTGGATCAAAGCATTCAAAAAAACACAAAGCTTATTGTACTCACTCATAGTTCCAATCTTACGGGAACCCTAATGCCCGTGAGGGAAGTCGGGAAAATTGCAAGGGAGAGGGGGATTCTTTTTTTGGTCGATGCAGCGCAAACCGCGGGGTTATATCCTATTGATGTAGAAAAAATGTATATTGATTTGCTGGCTGCACCGGGGCATAAGGCACTGCTTGGTCCCCAAGGCACAGGATTTTTGTATATTAGGGAAAATGTTCATTTAAAAACCCTGAAAGAGGGAGGTACAGGCAGTAAATCCCAGGATCTAACTCAACCGGATATTCTCCCCGACCGATACGAGAGCGGCACGCCCAATACTCCGGGGATTGTGGGACTTAAAGAGGGAATACACTACATTTTAGAAAAAGGAAGGGACAATCTTTTACGTCATGAAGAGTCCTTGGTAAAGTATTTTCTTGAAGAAATGAATAAATTGGATTTTATCCAAGTCTATGGGCCGAAGGATTGTAAAAAGCAGTCCCCTGTGATAGCATTAAATTTTCGGGATATGGATTCTTCGGAAATTTCCTATATCCTAGACAGCATGTTTAACATTGCCGTAAGACCGGGGCTTCACTGTGCACCCTTAGCCCATCAAACCATTGGTACCATAGAGCAGGGAGCCGTTCGCTTCAGCTTCGGATACAGCACAACCATAGAAGATGTAAAAAAAGCCGTAGAGGCCATTAAATCCATTGGAACCGAGCTTTAGGAATCAGAAGAAAAGAAAGGGACATGATCATGGATGAGTTGATGAATTATCTGGAAAATAATACTGGCCAAGTACTGCTTTTGATGAGCGCTCTTCATCTGCTAATCATTTTAGCTTGGATTATTAACACCGTAAAACTAAAAAAAATGATAAATAAATATAAGGGTTTCTTAAGAGGAACCGAGAAAAACAATTTAGAAGCCATGCTGATGGATCATCTGGGAAAAGTAGAACAAACCCAAGAGGCTTTAAAGCAGCAGAGTGAAGAACTTTTCCGTATAGAAAAGGGAGCGGCTAGCTGCATTCAAAAGGGGTATACCAATCGGTACAATGCCTTTGATAATACCGGTAGCGATTTAAGCTATTCTACCGCTCTTTTGGATGCCCATAATTCAGGGTTTGTATTAACGGGCATATATGGAAGGGACTACGCAGCCTCTTATGCAAAACCCATTGACCGGGGCATAGCAAAACAGGTGCTGTCAGAAGAAGAAAATGAAGCGTTAAACGCAGCGATCAAACAGAAAACCTTGATTCGACCTTAAAAAATAAATATCTTTAGAAAATGGAAAAGCTTCGATAAGAAAAAGCATCAATAGTTAAATGCAGTAAAAGAATAAGAGGAATGAAGGTGACGTAAAATGGCCCATAAAGCCCTTTATCGAAAATGGAGACCGGAAATATTTGAAGACCTCATTGGTCAAGACCCTATCGTAACCACGTTAAAAAACCAAATGCAAAGCGGACAAATCGCCCATGCCTATCTTTTTACGGGCACCCGGGGAACGGGAAAAACCTCGACCGCAAAGGTTTTTGCAAAGGCGGTAAACTGTGAAAAACCGGAAGACAGCAATCCCTGCAATCGCTGTGAAACCTGTATAGGAATCACAGAGGAAAGAATTATGGATGTCATGGAGATTGACGCCGCATCCAATAACGGAGTGGAAAATATCCGTGAAATTCGGGAAAATGTAAAATATCATCCCTCAAAGGGGAAGTACAAAGTCTACATTATTGATGAGGTTCATATGTTATCCCAAGGGGCTTTTAACGCATTGTTAAAAACCTTGGAAGAGCCTCCGGACCATGTAATTTTCATATTAGCCACCACAGAACCCCGGAAAATACCCGCAACGATTTTATCCCGTTGTCAACGATACGACTTTAAACCCGTAACCATTGAAAACATCCAAAAGCGACTGATCTTTATACTCGAATCCATGGAAATCGAATTTGAAGAAGAGGCCCTCAGAATTATATCCGTAAGTGCAGAAGGGGCCCTTAGGGACGCCCTTAGCATCCTTGATCAAAGTGTGTACTGGGAAGAGAAGATCCTGACCACAAAAGGGGTCATTGACACCCTGGGCATCGTTCCCGAAGAGCAACTCTTTGATACGGTGGAAGCCCTAAGCAGGGGAGAACTGGAAAAAGCCCTGGAAATTTTGGAAGCCGGGGGAAAAGAAGGCAAGGATGTTACCCACTTTACAAAGGATTTGATTTTGTATCTCCGCAAGCTATTAATGGCGAAGGTAGGGGTTGAACTGGAGCAGTTTTCCACCATGCCTAAGGACTTTTTGCAGCGATTGAAAGACCAAAGCCAAAAGCTTTCCAGCAACTGGATCACGAAAAACCTGGAAGCACTGTCAGAGCTGGAGGGAAAAATGAAATGGATGGGACAGCCGCGAATTTTACTGGAGGTTTTCATGGTTCAAATCTGCAGTAGCGATGCAGCCCAGGAAAATGAAGGGAGTTCAGGTGTCGAGGAGCTTAAAGCGCGGATTCAAAAACTGGAAGGGCTGATTACAGGAAAAATCAACTCCAAGGAACCTGAAAGGGAGAAAAGAGAGAATCCTGTTCAAAACATAAGAGAAATTCATAAGACCCCTGAAAACAACAAAAATCCTGAAAACATCAAGGGGAAGGATACAGAAATAACAGCAAATAACATCAGACCTGTGAGCACAGAACCACCGGCAAGCCCAGAACCACGGGAAAACCCTAATAATCAAAAAGAAACGGAATCATCGGCAGTGGAGGGAAAGACACAACAGTCCCTGGATCAGGGGAAAATCCAACAACACTGGCAGGATATTCTTCAAGCTTTGAAAAAAGAGAAAAAAGCCCAATTGGAAGCCCTGTTAAAAGAAGGGGAAATCCTGGGGTCCGATAAAGGAAATCTTATCCTGGGCTTTGAAAAAGGTTTTGGCTTTCATCGGGAAGCCTTGGATAAAAAAGAGAAAAAGGCCCAGATTATTGAGGTGATCCATCGAATAACAGGAGAAGCGGTGGGACTCAAGCTCATTATGAAGGGGGAGGAACTTCCCCGGGAAACCTCGACGGATATCGAAAAAAAACTTACGGAAGTCCTGCCGAAGAGTTTAATCGAATTTAGGGATGATTAGAAAAAAGGGATATGGTATAATGAAAAAAATTAAACAAAACTTCCAAGGAGGAAAACAATATGGGTAAAAAAGGATTTAAAGGCGGCGGAATGCCGAATATGGGTAATATGATGAAACAAGCGCAAAAGATGCAAAAAGAAATGAAGGAAAAGCAAGCGGAACTTGAAGAAAAAGAAATTGAAACCACCGCCGGGGGCGGTGCGGTAAAGGTAACCATTAACGGTAAAAAAGAAATTTTAGGAATGGAAATTGATCAGGCTGTGGTAGATCCCGAGGATGTGGAAATGCTTCAAGATTTGATTATGGCAGCGGTGAATGAAGCGATTCGCAACGCCGAGGATATGATGAATCAAGAAATGGAAAAAATCACCGGCAAGATGAATATGCCGGGAATGTTTTAGTCAGAAAAATACAAAGACGCAGGTGAGACCATGAATTATTATTCCGCACCGATTGAAAACCTGATAGAAGCTTTTGCAAAACTACCGGGTGTAGGTAAAAAAACAGCTCAAAGATTGGCTTTTCATGTACTGGATATGAGTGAATCCGAAGTGGAAAAGCTTTCACAGTCTATTATTACCGCTAAAAAAAGCATTCGTTACTGTAAATTTTGCACGAATATCACAGACCGGGATGTGTGCTCAATTTGCAGTGACAGCCACCGGGATGCATCTATTATTTGTGTTACCGAGGATCCCCGGGACGTGGTAGCCATGGAAAAGACGAAGGAATATAAAGGACTTTACCATGTGCTTCACGGAGCCATATCCCCCCTAGAGGGGATCGGACCGGAAGAAATTAAAATCAAAGAGCTGCTTACCCGGCTACAACAAGGAGAAATTAAAGAGATTATTCTTGCTACAAATCCTAATATAGAAGGAGAAGCTACGGCTATGTATATTTCGAAGTTGATTAAACCTATGGGGATCAAAGTTTCGAGAATCGCCCATGGAATTCCCGTCGGGGGAGATTTGGAATACATTGACGAAGTAACGCTTTCCAAAGCGATGGAAGGGAGAAGAGAAATCTAATGGATCTTCAATTAATCTTTTTTGCAGTCCTGGGGATTTTAATCCTGTTTGTATTACTAAAGCTCCTTGCAGTACCCATGAGAATTGCAATGAAGTTGATATGGAACGGTGTGATCGGAGCGATTACGTTATTTATTTTCAACTGGATCGGCGGCTATTTTAACCTGGCTATAGAAATTGAACCGATCAATGCCTTAATCGTTGGGATATTTGGGGTTCCCGGGATCATCGTGCTGTTGATTCTTCAAAACCTGTAATGCAAATTGCAGGTTCTTTTATTTTCAATCAAAGGAAACTATAGTATAATAGGAATACTAAAGAATTTGGGAAATTTGGGAGGAGAAGTTAGTGAAAATAGGCCTTCGGGTAATAAAGACTGGTATTGCAGTCTTTGTAAGTATTCTTTTTGGGAATTTGCTGGGGATTGAATACCCTTTTTATACCGTGATTGCAGTAGTAATTGTAATGCAGCCAACGGTAGTCGATAGTTGGAAGTTTGGAATGAACCGCATGATGGGAACCACCGCCGGGGCTGTTTTAGGCGTTATACTGGCCCTTGTATTACCACATAATCCCGTGGTGGCAGCCTTGGGTTTTATCATCTTAATCAGTTTTATGAATTGGATAAAAAAAGGGGAGTCCATCTCCATTGGGGCCGTAGTATTTGCCAGTGTGTATTTAAGCGAAGTGCTCTCAACCCAGGAGCATATCCTTTATGCCGGTGCAAGGCTCTTTGAAACCTTTCTCGGTATTATTGTGGCGGTGGCCGTAAATTATCTGGTTTTTCCACCGAATTATGATAAAAAAGTTATTATGGAAAGCAGGAAGACCTCTAAGGACCTATGGAAATACAATCTGATTTTAATCGATTTTTTCTTGCAGGAAGAACAGCGGTATGCAGCCCTGGATGAACAGGAAAAACAAGTGCTAAAGGAACTGGAAATATCGGAAAAATTCCTTGAACTGCAGCGAAAAGAAGAGGAAATTAAATTACACGGAGAGTTTCGCACCCGGGATACGGTCATTACCCTGCGATTGGAGAGAGAAATCTATCAGCACTTACAAAGCATGCACCAGGTAATGGATCGGGGAATTAAAAAAGAAACCCTGGAACTTGTCCGACTGGACATGCAACTGGTACGGGAAATGCTTGGAAATATTCACAATATGGAAGAACAAATCCTGAACCGGAACATACGGGAGACCATTGACCTGGATCCCATCATTGAGAAACTTCGGGAGATGAAAAAGAATGTAAAAAATCATGAGGATCTGAATCGATTCCCCACGGATGAGATGATTAAATTACTCGTGTTTATTTATAATTTGGAACAAAGCCTTTCAAAAATCAATCTTATCCCCGATTATTAAAACATCCGTGAGCAGAAGAAAAATACAGGAGTGATGGATATGAACCTGATGTCTGAGCGAAAAGCCTTAATAGAAGCGGCCCTAATGGCAACGATTTCATCGTTTTTTGTCATTAGTTTTATTTATATCCCTTTTTTAGCCCTGCTTTTAATATTACTGCCCGTACCTTTTCTGGTATTGGCTACCCGTCATGGGAATCGCTATGTGGTTTTTAGTTTTTTCATAACATGTGTGATTGTGGGGGCCTTAACAGGAATCATTTATCCGATCTTTATCCTCCTGCTTTTCGGTCCGATGACCTTGATCATGGGATATTTTTTAAAAAGAAAAGCAAACCCCTACCGGGTCATTGGGCTGGGCACCCTGGTTTCAGTATTTTCCATATTTATTACGGTTCAGCTGGTGGACTGGGTAGCTGGTATTTATGTAATTGATGAACTGATTCTAATGTTACAGACGGTAATTGACCATCAAATAGGGGCCTTGGAAAATCTCGACATTCAGGCGATTTCAGCACAAGAGTTATTATCCTACGTAGCAATTATTATCCCGGGGGCCTTTGTAGTCCAGTCCCTTTTGATCTGTTTTCTAAATTACTATATGACGGCGTCGGTACTAAAACGTTTAGGGGTTGAACAGCAGGATTTGCCGGAGTTTAGCAACTTTCGGTGGCCGGGAAACATTGTTGTAGGATCTTTTATTATCTTTATCCTAACCTTTGCAACCCAATTTATTGAAGGAATTTATGCTCAAACCTTGCTGACGAATATTACGCTTATTTTTTCCTTTGTATTTTTTCTGCAGGGAATTGCCTTTATCAGCTTTTTCATTAAAAAAACCAGAATCAGTAAATTTTTAAGAATGATCATTCTAGGAATCATTATAGTTTTAAGCCCCCTGCTTACTATTGTTGCAATCATGGGGTTAGTGGATGCCTTATTTGATATGAGAAACCTGAAAAAATCCAGGGCATAGACTGCCGAAAACTCAAAGAATAACCCATAAGAAATCAGGATCTAAAAAAGAGAGGTTAAATAATGAAAAACCGAAAGATTTTCCAACTATTTGTTCCCGATACCAAAATCTACCTGATCATAATTGCTTTTCTGATTTTTTTCCTGTCCATTTATAACCGGTGGATGGGAGTTTTCGGAGTGTTTTTATTAGGTTATTTGATTTACCATCATCTAAAGGTACACAATTTAAAAAAACAGGAATGGGAAAAATATTTGGAAGGGCTTTTTTCCGATATTGATTCTGCTACGAAACAGGCAATACTCAATATTCCGATTCCTTTTACCATTGTAGAATTGGACGGAACCATCCATTGGTATAACGGAAAATTCATCAAAATTCTCGAAGAGAAAAACATCTTTGGAAAAAATGTAGAGGAACTGGTACCCGATATTAAAATTGAAGACCTCTTAGAGGAAAACCGCAAGGGTGAGGAACACAAGGCTTTTATCAATGTGGAGATCAAAGACCGTCATTACAAGCTTCTTTACAATATTGCCCGGGTTTCCGAGGAAAATATGGGTAATCGTAAATATATTATGATGTTGTATTTCATTGAGATTACCAATTATGAACGATTAAAGAAGAAATACAACGAGGAAAAATTATCCATCGCCCTGGTACAGGTGGACAATTATGATGAAGTAATGCAGGACACGGAAGAGGAACGAAGGCCCCTGGTTACGGCGGAAATTGATCACCGGATTAAGCGCTGGGCCAACGGTCAGCGGGGCTTTTTCAGGAAATATACTACGGATAAGTTTATCGTAGGGTTCGAAGCTCAATATTTAGAAAAACTGGAAGCTAAGAAGTTTGAGATTCTGGATCAGATTCGAAAAATCGAAATGGGGAACAAAATCCCCATAACCCTAAGCATCGGTGTGGGCACCAACGGAAAAACCCCTCTTGAGATTGCGGATTTTGCCAATGCAGCCAAGGATTTAGCCCTGGGCCGTGGAGGAGACCAGGCGGTGGTCAAGAAAAATGATCATATTTCATTTTACGGGGGAAGAACCACGGCGGTGGAAAAAACCACAAAGGTGAAATACCGGGTGATTGCCTATGCCCTTCGAAGACTGATGGATCAATCGGAAAACGTCTTTATTATGGGACATAAAAATGCGGATATGGATGCTTTAGGAGCCGCCATGGGGGTTTATCGAGCCGCGAAAAACCGGGAAAGAGAAACGTACATTATCCTAAATGAGAGCAATGCAAGTGTAGAAAGGCTTTACAGCAAAGTAATGGAACGAAAGGATTATCGCCGTGATATTATTACCTGTGAAGAAGCCCTCGGTAAAATCGAGCGAAACTCCTTATTAATAGTGGTAGATACCCACCGACCAAGTTTTACCGAGTGTCCCGATGCTCTTAAACTCACTAAAAATATTGTGGTAATTGATCATCACCGCAGAGTAACGGATTTTATCGATGAAACGGTGCTTACCTATCACGAGACCTATGTGTCCTCAACCAGTGAGTTGGTAACCGAGATCCTCTCTTATATGGACAGCCGAATGAACATTGATGAAATCGAAGCCAATGCATTACTGGCAGGAATCGCCCTGGATACAAAAAACTTCACTTTCAAGACCGGGGTACGGACCTTTGAAGCAGCATCACTGCTGAGACGGGCCGGAGCTGACACCATAGAAGTAAAACAATATTTCCAAGACAGTATTGAGACCATTTTAAACAAAAGCGAGGTACTGAAAAGAGCGGAAATCTTTAAAAATGAAGTGGCAATCTCCATCACTAAAGAAGGAGATAATTCTCAGCTTCTTGCGGCGCAAGCAGCGGATGAACTCCTTAATATAAAAGATGTTACCGCGGGATTTGTCCTGGGAAAAAAAGGGGACGGAGAAATTTTCATCAGCGGACGCTCCATGGGAAAAATCAATGTACAGATCATTCTGGAGAAGCTGGGAGGGGGCGGTCATCTAGCCGTGGCCGGAGCCCAATTACAGGATAGCTCATTAGATGCTGCAAAAGAGCAGTTGAAAGAAGCAATTGAAGAATATTTTCAGGAGGGTGATAAAAAATGAAGGTAATTTTAGAGAAAAACGTAAAAAGTTTAGGAAATGCAGGGGATGTGGTCGAGGTGAATGACGGTTATGCAAGAAACTATTTACTCCCCAGACAATTGGCAAAACCTGCCACAGAAGGAAATGTAAAAAACTTAAAAAAACAAAAGAAAGCGGAAGAGAAGAAAAAACAAGCAGAAATTGATAAGGCAAAGGCCCTGGCGACAAAAATTGAAAATAGTCCTGTGGAAATTGAAACGAAAGCGGGAGAAGGGGGACGGCTTTTCGGCTCGGTTACCTCAAAGGAAATCGGAGAAGAGCTTCAAAAACAGCATAATATCAAAATTGACAAGCGAAAAATCAATTTAAAAGAGCCGATAAAAAGTCTTGGGGTAACCAATGTAGAGGTAAAGGTATATCCTAATATTACAGGAACTCTTAAAGTCCATGTAAAGGAACAATAACATGGCCGAAGAATTGAAATTTGGGAAACTTCCGCCCCATAGCATTGATGCGGAGCAGTCGGTACTGGGTTCCATGCTTCTTGATCGGGAGGCTACGATCATTGCCCTGGAAATTGTTCGACCGGAAGACTTTTATAAATCCGCCCACGGAGATATTTTTGACTGTATTGTAACCCTGTTTAATAGAAATGAACCGGTGGACTTGGTTACCTTAACAGAAGAGCTTCGAAGGCGGGAAAAGCTGGAGATGGTGGGAGGGATTCAGTATCTTACCAGTCTATCCTCCAGTGTGCCCGTAGCCTCGAATGTGAAGCATTACGCCGTCATTGTAGAGGAAAAAGCTACCCTTCGAAGACTCATTAGAGCCTCGGAAGAAATTGTAACGCTGGGCTACAGTTCCGATATTGAAGTACCTGAACTATTGGAAAAAGCACAAAAGAACATCTATGATATTTCACAGTATCATGCGAAAGAAGGCTTTGTTCCCATCAAAGACGTTTTAAATACCACGTTTGATAACATTGAACTGCTGTATCAAAGTGATAAAACCATCACGGGAACCACTTCCGGATTTATCGATATTGATAAAAAGTTAAACGGGTTTCATAAATCGGATCTTATTTTAATTGCCGCAAGACCCGCCATGGGAAAGTCCGCGTTTGCCCTTAATCTTGCCCAAAGCGCAGCTATTAAGGAAGGTAATGCGGTGGCGGTCTTTAGTCTGGAGATGTCAAAGGAGCAGTTAATGCTTCGTATGCTTTCTTCGGAATCCATGGTGGATTTAAGTAATATTCAAACGGGGAACTTAAATGAAGAGGAGTGGGGGAAAATCGCCAGAGCCATGGTGCCCCTGTCTCAAGCCCAAATTTACTTCGATGACACTCCCGGGGTTTCCGTTACGGAAATGCGTTCAAAGTGTCGACGGTTAAAAATGGAAAGCGGATTGGACCTTGTTCTTATTGACTACCTGCAATTGATGCAGGGAGACGGAAAAATTGAAAATCGGCAGCAGGAAATTTCTGCAATTTCCCGTAATCTGAAAATCATGGCGAAAGAATTAAATTGCCCGGTAATCGCACTGTCTCAGCTTTCCCGTGCGCCGGAACTTCGATCGGACCATCGTCCGATCTTATCCGACCTTCGAGAATCGGGAGCCATTGAGCAGGATGCGGATCTGGTAATGTTTTTATATCGAGATGAGTATTACCATGAAGACAGTGAGAAGCAAAATCTCGCAGAGGTGATCGTAGCAAAGCATCGTCACGGGGAAACCGGTACCGTGGAGCTTCGCTGGTCCGGAAATATTCAAAAGTTCATGGATTACGATAGATTCCATGAAGAACCGTAAGCTAAATGTTTTTACAGTACTGGGGGGAATCCGTTGTTAATAATCGGAAAGCGAGTTTGCATTCGAAGGTTGAGCCGGAAAGACGTGGATCAACTGAAAAATTGGGGTACCCATCAGGACCCTTTGTTTGAAACCTACAACTTTCCTAAAACCAATGACGAATATCGGAATTATTGGTATCGGGAAAAGCAGGGTAAATATTTTCGGAAAATTTTCGGAGTATTTCTGCAAGACGGAAGGCTTGTGGGCTATATTACATTGAAAAGGATCCGGCGATTTCAGAAAAAAGCGGAACTCGGAGTCGTATTTGATCCGAAGGAGTTAAGCAGAGGTTACGGAAAAGAGGCATTGCAACTATTTTTACATCACTGGCTGACAGAGGAAAAATTAAAAGAAATATACTTAATCGTAGGTGCTTTTAATAAGCGGGCAAAACAAGTATATACCAAGCTGGGATTTATCAAGGAGTATGAATACTGGGAGAGTTTCGAAAATCCAAAAATCACCCCGGAAATTTTAACGAATTTGGGATATGAAGAGGAATACTTTAAAATCTATAAGGGTGAAGTCTATTGTAAATACGAACGAATGCGAATACGACAGGAAAATATCCACACTATCCACAATAATTACTCATAAGCTGTGGATAAACCCCGGGAAAACTTATACACATATCAACAAGCAAAGAAAGAAAAGAGGATTCCGGAACAAAAGATTGTTGATAAATTTTATCAGAAATGTTAAGATTAAATAGGTTTAAAAAGGTTTACAACAGTGTATAAAAACATAATTATTATAAATTAAGGAGGATTCCAATGGCTAAAATCACAAAAGAAATGACCATAATGGATGTATTGAAAATGGACCAGGGTTTAGCAGAAATTTTCATGAAGCATGGACTGCATTGTTTAGGTTGTCCCGGAGCTACCATGGAAAGCATCGAAGATGCCGGCAAGGTACATGGTATTGATTCCGATAAACTTGTAGAAGAATTAAATGCATATTTGGAAAAGCAGTAATAGTTAAAAAGAGCAAACCCCAAGAAAGCCTGTGATTAGTCATAGGCTTTTTTTTATGAGAAAAAGGCCATTGGAAAATACGTATAATAAATCATATAAACAAATAAATGTACGGACTTATATTGATTTATTTTTGAATCTATGATAGGATAGTCTTGAATTTAACACAAAGGAGAGGATCTTATGCCTTCAGTAGTCATTGTCGGAGCCCAGTGGGGAGACGAAGGAAAAGGTAAAATAATTGATTATTTAGCGGGAGAGTCCAATATGGTGGTGCGGGCTCAAGGAGGAAATAATGCAGGGCACACCGTCATCGTAGGAGATAAAAAGTACACTTTTCATTTACTGCCTTCCGGTGTGTTGTATCGGGATAAGCTAAATATTATTGGAAACGGTGTGGCCTTTGATCCGGAAGGATTTTTAGGAGAGGTTGAAAAACTTGAAGGCAATGGATTTTCAGCGGATAATATTCGTATAGATGAGCGAGCCCATGTGATTTTCCCCTACCATAAACAAATCGATGCACTGGAGGAAGAATCCCGGGGAGAGGAAAAAATCGGAACCACCCAAAAGGGAATCGGGCCTTGTTATATGGATAAAATACAACGCTCGGGAATTCGGGTCGGAGATTTGATTGACCCTGAACTGCTTTGGGAAAGACTGAAGCTACAGGTTTCCAAAAAAAATGAAATCTTGGAAAAAATTTATAATACCAAGGGGTATAACCTGGAAAGCCTTTATCAACAATACCGGGAACATGGACAAAAAATTAAAAGATTCGTAACCGATACCACAAAACTAACCCATGAAGCTTTAGAAGCCGATGAAAAAGTACTGTTTGAAGGGGCCCAGGGAACGTTGCTGGACTTGGACCTGGGTACTTACCCTTACGTAACCTCATCTCATCCCACCGCAGGAGGATTTTCCGTAGGGGCGGGAATCGGTCCCAATAAAATAGAAGAAATTTTAGGGATTGTAAAGGCCTATACCACCCGAGTGGGGCTTGGACCGTTTCCTACGGAACTGCAAGACGAAACCGGGGAAGCCATCCGGCAAAAGGGTAAAGAGTTCGGAACCACCACGGGAAGAGCCAGAAGATGTGGTTGGCTGGATTTGGTGATGTTAAAATACACCGCCCGGGTTAATGGCCTTACTGCTATTTCCTTGATGCTGTTGGACGTATTAAGCGGATTTGAAGACATCAAGATATGTGTAGGGTATGAAATTGAGGGGGAGGAAACTACGGATTTCCCCGCAAGTCTTAAGAGACTTGGAAAAGCCAAGCCCCTATATAAAACCTTTCCCGGATGGAGCGCGGATCTTTCAAACATAACAGATTTTCAGGACCTTCCAAAGGAAGCGAAGGCATATATGGCTTTTATTGAAAAATATTTGGATATACCTGTAAAAATTGTATCCATCGGACCGGGACGGGATCAAACCATCGTTCGAGAAGAAATTTACCGAAAATAGGAAAACGGGCTTCCTTTATTAGGGAAGCCTGTTTAAAAACTTAAAAATTTAGAAAAATGGAAATACCTTTGAAATAGATTTAAAGATAAAAAACCATTGACTTTCAAAACCCGATCGGTTAATATATATAACTGTGAGTAAAGTGACCCATTAGCTCAGTTGGCAGAGCACCTGACTTTTAATCAGGGTGTCCCGCGTTCGAGCCGCGGATGGGTCACCAGTTTGGCCCCTTGGTCAAGCGGTTAAGACACCGCCCTTTCACGGCGGTAACAGGGGTTCGATTCCCCTAGGGGTCACCAATTAGAAAAATCCTTTACTGAAATCTCAGTAAAGGATTTTTTTGTGCTTATATTTTTACTGCTTTTCCCAACGAAGATCATCCCCAAAGAACTTTAAAACATCAAAATGGGCGATTAATCGGGAAAAAATACGATCATCATAGCGTTCCGCCAGTTCCATGGGACTTAAGTTTGTGGATATCATGATTTTTTTCTCCCGAAGAATCCGACTGTTGATCAGGTTAAAAAGCTCACTGTTGGTAAAAGAATTGGTAAGCTCGGCGCCGAGATCATCAATAATCAGAAGGTCCGCCTCAAATAAAAGGTTGTACTCCTCCTTGTTCTCGCTTCGACGGAAACGAAGGTCTTCCAATACCTCAATCATTTTAAAGGAAGTTTGATAAATTACAATATATCCCCGGTCCAGTAAGGCTTTTGCAACACAGTTGGCTAAGTAGGTTTTTCCCAGTCCCGTGGGTCCATAAAACAAAAGATTTTTTGTTTGGGGATCCTCAAAATTCATTACAAAACCCTCGGAGGTGTTCAACAGATGCATCATATTCTGTCGCGGGGTAAGCTCTTCCTTACCGTAGGATTCCGAAGAGAAAAGATCGATATTAAAATTATGGAAATTCTCTTTTTCCAGGGTATTGTTCAAGTTGGAAAGATTGTAGGCCCGGTCAATAAGCTTTTGTTTAAAACAGGAGCATTTTTTCCCATTGCTTAAAAATCCCCGATCTTTACACTGTTCACAGTGGTAGACTTTCTCCATATAGGATAAGGGAATATTATTCTCCGTAAGAAGCATAGCCCGGTCTTCTTTCAAACTCTCCATTTTTTTTGAAATTCTTTCCATTAATTGTTGGCTTTTCTCGGGGGATTCAATGATAGATTTTGATAATAAAAGTCCCAGTCTTGCAATCTCGTCATCGATTTCTTTGATTTTCGGCACTCGCCGGTAAACTTCCTGGCGACGCTGCTTTTTCAGATCCTCACTTTGTTGACGAAGGCGATCATACTCACGTAAAATTTCTTTGGTATATTGTTGAAACATAAAGGGCCCCCTATTATTTTTTGTTTTGTCGTTTCAGGATCAAGGCTTCCAGCTCTTCTGCATTGTATTTGGATGTTCGACTGTCGGATAAATGGAATTTTGTTTTGAATTTATCTCTGGAGGGTTTCTTCAGGGCAGGTCTGGAAGGGGAAGATTGTTTCGATGCCACTCGAAGTTTTTCGACATCCTCCAGGTTCTTTATTTGGTTTTTATGCCAATTCTTAAGAACTCCATGGATGTAACTGATATTGGGATTGGATATCTTAATAGATTCTTCGCAGGCTCGAAGAATAATTTCCGAAGAAAAGTGGAAGTCATCGAACCAAATATCCATGATTTCTTTTTCTTTTTCCGAGGGCTCACGGCTTGAAAAACCTAAGGCTCTGAAAATCCGATTATATAATGAGAAACGATCCTTTGTGGATTCAAGATGTGCTTCAAGCTGTTCTTCCGTGGTGATGCCAAGATCGTACCAATTTCTTACGACTCCCCCCACATACTGAACCGTGGAAATGTTCTTTTTTTCCTTGGTATGGTTATAAGCTTTAACAATCAGCGGCGGTTCGATATTAAAGTTGAAAAACCAGCCGAGGATTTCTATTTTCTCATTGGGGTAGAGAGACCGATGGATGATTTTATTGATTTCTCCAAACATGGTGCGGATTTGAGGGACCTTATTGGCTTCAATTAAATCCTCCGGGGTACAATGATAAGGATTTTTATAACTATCCGAAGATTCTTCAGAGGTGCCCGCCTCCGGGGTTTTGATCTGTTCTTCCTTTTCCACGGGTTCATGCTGGAAAGGTTCCTCTCTTTTAGCGGAAGCATTTTTCCAGTGATGGTGCTCGAGCAGATACTTCTCTTTTAAATCAAGAAACTCCACGGAAAAACTTTCCCGCTCCTCATAATCGGAAGAAAGGGTTAGGGGATGGAGTTCGATTATTCCCTGAGCTTCCCAGTACTTCCATGCATCAATAACATCGGACAGGGGAATTTCCAAAACCTTAGCCAGGGACTGATGAGATATGGATGGTTGCTCTGGTCGGTTAATTGCGGATTGTAAGGATTTCTGGTAACCCAGGAGGTAAACTTTAACATAGGTTCCGTTGGCCTTGGGAAGGTATTTATTTATGAAAATATTGTCCAGGGATATGGACTCTAATTCTTCGATGGATACAGATTTCTTAAAAAACATTTTATTCACTCCAATATCATTCATAGTTACTATATTATAACACATCCCAGGGGAGACCAAAACAGCGAAAAATTTCGACAAAAATTGCAAAAGAGAACATTTATGATTGAATCTATAAGAAGTTATGATATAATGTAAAAAGCATCGATAAAATTTTGTTTAAATATTATCGGGGAAAAGGAACAAAAAACCGGTTTAATTTACCGGAAAATAAGAGGTGAAACCATGAGTTATTTCCAAAAATTAATACAACATGGCAAAGGTCACATCGGAAAAAGCAGTGCATGGCTGCAGAAAAAAATCACAACCATGAACCTTCAGAAAAAACAAAAAACCCTTAAAAATTACATAGTAAGCATAAAAGAGCAGGGAAAAATTAAGTTAAATGCAAAGGAGCGTCGACTTCCGAAAGTGGGAGGAACGGTGCTTGGAATCGGTTTATCCGCATTACTTGTAGTGGGGCTTACCCTTAGCAGTGAAGGGGTACCCATACTCGAGTCCACCTATGAAGGCTATAGGGTAAGCATCGATGACCAGGAAATCGGAGTGGTTGAGAATCGGGAGATTGTTCAGCAAATGGTGGAAGATATTGAAAAAGATCTTCGGGAACAATATCAGGAAAATATAGTGGTAGAGGATGAAGGAATCTCTTTTACAGAAGGGGAATTTAAAGAAAAGGAAACACCCCTGACGGATTTATCGGTTATTGAGAGAAGAATATTAGCCAGCATTGATTATAATGTAGAGGCCTACGCTATTTATATTGAAGACGAAGAACTGGTGCATCTTCGAAGTAAGAAAGAAGCCCAAGAGCTCCTGGAAAAAATCAAAGGGGAGTATATCACAGAAGACAAGGAATACGAAACCGTTGAGTTTAATGAAGAAGTGGACATTCAAGAGGCTTTGGTTCCCTTGGGTGACATTGTAGAGATGGAAAACGCTTTGAAGATTTTACAAAAAGGGACCGATGAAGAGAAGGTCCATACCGTAGCAGAAGGCGATACAATTTCGGAAATTGCGAAACAGTACGGTCTGACCGCAGAAGATATAGAAAAAGCCAATAGCCATTTGGCCGATGTTCACATGATCAGCATTGGTGATGAGTTGAATCTTATTGTACCAAAGCCCTATGTCACCGTTCGAACCGTAGAGTATGTAGAGTATAGGGAAGAAATTGATTTTGAAACGGAATATAATAACACCGACTCTCTATATGAAGGGGACCGAAAAATCACTCAGCAAGGAGCCCAGGGAGAGCGTGAAATCACGGGATATGTTATTCGGGAAAACGGTCGAAAAGTGGATATGGAAATAGAGGAAGAAAAAATTCTTTCGGAGCCGGTTACACGAATTGTGGCCCAGGGAACAGCAAAACGACCGACAACCGTTGCAACAGGATCTTTTAGCAGCCCAACGCGAGGGCGATTGACCTCGGGATTCGGAACCCGATGGGGAAGGATGCATAACGGAATTGATGTTGCAGGACCCACAGGCACACCGGTAAGCTCTGCTGATGCAGGAAGAATAGAATTTGCAGGATACCGGGGAAGCTATGGAAACCTGGTGATTATTAATCATGAAAATGGCTATCAAACCTATTATGCCCATTTAAACTCCATTAATGTAAGTCGGGGAGACCGGGTGGTTAAAGGAGCACGAATCGGTGCCATGGGCAGTACAGGTAGAAGTACCGGTCCCCATCTTCATTTTGAAGTCCGAAGAAATGGTCAGCCCGTCAACCCCTTAAATTTCGTAAATTATTAAGAATACATTAAATCATAAGACACAACATTAACAGTTAAGGAATAGCATAGCCGCTATTCCTTTTTTTTTATCAAAGTGGATATTCTATGAAGGGGAGGCTTTCAAGAAAGCCTGGACAAAAGGAAAGATTTCCTGGATAATATAAGAGTATTCGCAATATTAAATCTAAAGGGGCGTTCATTATGACTGAGAGACTGTTGCTTATAAAAAAAGGAGACTTTTTTCCGTCAAAGCTCTTACAACGTTTTGAGCAGGAAGGCTATCATGTGCAATTTTGTATGAAAAAAGAACTTATTGTTCCCTACCTAGCAACAGTCAGTCCGAGTATTATTATCCTGGAAGGGTGGAATTTCCCGGAATTTGAAGAAATTATTGCACAATGCATCGATCGAAGGCCACGGACTCCCTTAGTGGTTTTGAGCGAAGAAAAGAGAGTAGCCATAAAGGTTAAAATCCTGGAAATGGGTGTTGTTGATTACTTAGAGATCCCTTATCATAGGGATGAACTTGTTGCCCGGGTTAAAACCCATCTTCGAAGAGAACAGCATTTATTGAATTCCATAAAAAATAAAAAACAAAGCGGAAAGGTTTTTCACTACAACCCCAGGAGAAATGAAATTTATAAAAAACAACAACCCTTGCAATTAAGTCTGCGGGAGTATCAGTTGTTAAGGTATTTACTCACAAAGGAAAACCATATTTTCTCCAGAAAAGAACTGTTAAACAAGGTATGGGGGTATGGAGAGCGACAAGAGCAGTACTGTGATATTCGAACCGTGGACGTAACCGTTCGACGAATTAGGGAAAAAATCGAAGATAATTCCAATAAACCAAAGCACCTACTGACAAAAAGAGGATTGGGCTATTATTTTCAAAATAGAGATATTGACGAGGGGCCCCGGAGTCCATCTTCTGTAGAAATAACTCTGAAAAAGTGATAGAATGGAAATGTTATAAGGAAAAACTAAAAGGTGGTGACAGCTGATATTAATCAGTGAACATAATGAATAAATTTATTATACAAGGCGGTAAAAAACTAAAAGGGGAAGTGGAAATCAGCGGTTTTAAAAACGCAGCGGTGGCAATTTTACCCGCAAGTATTTTAGCCGAAGGAAAAGTAGTGATTGAAAACCTGCCCAATATTAGTGATACACGAACGCTCTTAAAAATACTGGAGTCTATGAATGCAACGGTTATTCCCTTAGGTAATAATACCGTAAGCATTGAACCGGCAAAAATGAAGGAATGTAAGGCGGAACATGATATGGCCAGTGGCCTCAGGGCATCTTATTACTTTTTAGGGGCAGGCCTTGGTCGGTTTCATAAAGCCAAGGTGGCCTATCCCGGAGGCTGTCATATCGGATCCAGACCGATTGATCAGCATATTAAAGGCTTTGAAGCCTTAGGGGCCAAAGTGAAAATTGAGCAGGGAATGATCTCGGTACAAGCTCGAGAGCTCAAAGGGGCAAAAATATACTTGGATGTGGTTAGTGTCGGTGCAACCATTAATATCATGCTGGCGGCGGTAAAAGCCAAAGGACAGACAATTATTGAGAATGCCGCAAAAGAGCCCCATATTGTGGATGTCGCCAACTTTCTAAACGCCATGGGAGCCAAGGTGAAAGGGGCAGGAACCGATACGATTAAAATCCAAGGAGTAAAGAAACTGGGCGGCTGTGAGCACGCTATTATCCCCGACCAGATCGAAGCGGGTACCTACATGATTGCGGCAGCCGCAACCCGGGGAGAGGTTTTAATTAAAAACGTGATACCGAAACACTTGGAGTCGATTACGGCTAAATTAATAGAAATGGATGTAACCATCGATGAAAATGGTGATGAAATCCGAGTGAAAGCTTCCAAACGGACAAAAAGTGCGGATATCAAAACCCTGGTTTATCCCGGATTTCCTACGGATCTGCAACAACCGATGTCCAGCCTCCTGGCGATTTCCGAGGGAACAGGGTCCATTACTGAAAATATCTTTGAAGGCCGATTTAAGCATGTTAATGAGCTAAAGCGCATGGGAGCTTCGATTCGTGTGGAAGGCAAAGTGGCCATCATTGAAGGGGTGAAAAAATTATCTCCGGCGACGGTTAAGGCTTCGGATCTCCGGGCGGGGGCAGCGTTGATCATTGCAGCTCTCAGTACAAAGGGGACTACGGAAATCTACGAGGTGGAACATATTTTACGGGGCTATGATCGAATTGAAGAAAAGCTGCAGAACCTGGGGGCAAAAATTGAGCTTGCAGAGGATAAAGAAGCTGACAAATAACTATCCTAAAGCAGAGAAACACCAAGGAGGGAAAAGACTTGATAAAATTTTGCTCATTAGTCAGCGGCAGTGCCGGGAACAGTTATGCTTTTTCCGATGGAGAACAGCGATTTTTAGTGGACGCGGGCCTCAGTGGGAAACAAATTGAAAAAAGGCTGGGAGAAGTTGATATTGATCCCCGCACATTAGCAGGTATTTTAATATCCCACGAACATATTGATCATATTAAGGGAGCGGGAATTCTTTCAAGAAGGTATGATATTCCGGTTTATGCCAATCAGGGAACTTGGGAGGCAATGGAAGAAAAAATCGGAAAGGTGTCAGAAAAAAACCGAAAAATCTTTACAACCAATGAAATATTTTCTATGGGAAGCTTAAAAGTCAAACCCTATAAAACGTCCCATGATGCGGCGGAATCCGTAGGCTTTACGGTTTCAGGGCAAAATGAAAAAATCAGTATCGCCACGGATATCGGATGCATAACACCGGAAATTCTGGAGGAAATAAAGGGCTCGGATCTTGTAGTTCTGGAGGCGAACCATGATGTGGAAGTTTTAAAATCCGGCAGGTATCCCTATTCTTTAAAAAGAAGGATCCTATCGGATCAGGGACATCTTTCCAATGATGCGGCGGGAGACTGTATTTGCTATTTAGCGGAAAATAACGTTGAAAATTTCATATTGGCCCATTTAAGTGAGGAAAATAATTTTCCGGAGCTGGCTCTGTCCACTATTCAAGGAAAACTTCAGGAAAGAAAGCTTCTGGAAACCGGTAAAATAAAACTGGATGTTGCTTTTAGAAACCGCATTGGGCGGGTATATGAATTTAATAAAAGCTAGTGCAAAGCAAGGTTTATGTGAAACTATGGAATTTGCCTTAGGTCAGGAGGGAAAATGATGGATAAGGAGCGAGAAAAGCAACAAGGGGAATATGAGGAAAAAAAGCACTCCAAAGGGGATTACTATTATTATCATGCCCCCTCGTCAACCGAGGATTTCTTAGAAGAGAATCCGGAAGATGAAAAAATTACAGACAGTAACAACCGGAAAGACGGGACTAAACAGAGAGAACCTTCAACAGATAACACTCCTAAAGAACCTCGGAAAAAAATCGGATTTTTCGGGGTGCTTCTGGGAGCCGTTCTTGGAGGCGCTCTGGTGCTTGGGAGCGGGCTTTACTTTTTACCGGATATAATTGAGCAAGCCATGCCGGAAACTGGAAATGGCGAGCGTAGCATTGTGGTTGATGATAACGATCTGAATATCTATTCCGCAGTTGCAGAGTACGCTATGCCTTCCGTCGTGGGAATCACCACAATTACCTTAGAGCGGGATGTAATTTTCGGAGATATACGGGAGCGACCGGGACTGGGAACCGGAGTGATTGTGGATGAACGGGGGTATATTCTCACAAACTCCCACGTTATCGGTGACGGCGAGGTGACAGAACTGATGGTGCTGCTTCATGACGGTCAGGAAATACCGGCGGAGGTTCTTTGGAATGAAGCTTCCCTGGATTTAGCCATTATCAAAGTGGATGAAGAAAATCTCCCCGTGGCGACGTTAGGA
Source organism: Clostridiaceae bacterium (assembly GCA_003553525.1). GTDB lineage: Bacteria > Bacillota > Clostridia > Peptostreptococcales > T1SED10-28 > Isachenkonia. Next base: position 1,387 of record PWEO01000031.1, on the reverse strand, counting down.
GACAGCGATAACCTTCGGGTAGGCGAGATTACCATTGCTATCGGAAATCCCATGGGACTTGATTTTGAACGCACCCTGACCCAGGGGGTGGTAAGCGGTTTGAATCGTACCATTACAACGACAGGAGGCAGTGCTGAGGGGATCGATAATTTTATACAGACCGATGCATCCATCAACCCCGGCAACAGCGGAGGCCCCTTACTGAATACCGATGCCGAGGTGATCGGCATCAACACCGCCAAATTGCGAAATGGTGAAGGTTTAGGCTTTGCCATCCCAATTAATACGGCGAAACCCATCATTGAACAATTCGTCGAAACCGGAGAATTCCGACCGGTATACCTTGGGGTTCAGGGACTGAACGCCGAGGTGTATCAGCGTAGCTGGGGAGAAGAACTTGCCGTAGACCATGGATTTTATGTGGCAGAGATAAATCCCGGTTCCGTAGCGCAAGAATATGGTATTGAGGCCGGGGACGTGATCGTTGGAATCAATGGTCAGGAAGTCCGGAATCGAGGAACCTTAATAAGGGAACTTTATAAATTAACCCCGGGAGACCGGGCCACGGTTACCATTGTTCGGGGAGAAGATGAAATGGATATTGATGTGGTCTTTTAATTTAAAGCCCTGGGGGCGCCGGGATTTAGCCTGCTTAGGCTGTAGCTCCCAGGCTGCTGGAAGGCGCAGCTCCCACGTCGATAAATGGTGAGCGGATGTCACTCTGCAGACTGAAAAATAAGGAGTTACAATATGAAAATTGACATTATAGCGGTGGGGAAACTGAAAGAAAAATATCTAAAGATGGGTATGGAAGAATACCTAAAAAGATTACAGAGCTATGCAAAGGTAAAAGTGGTGGAAGTTCCCGATGAGAAAACCGTAGAAGGGGGAAGTCCCCGGGAAGTGGAAATTATTCAGGAAAAGGAAAGTCAGGGAATCCTAAAAAAAATCCCCGAGGGTGCTCAGGTGATTGTGCTGGACATTAAAGGGAAAATGCTTACATCGGAAGCACTGGCGGAGTCCTTTGAGGAATACGGCCTTCGGGGCAAAAGTCATTGGGTTTTTATTATCGGAGGTTCTGTGGGTCTTTCAGAATCGATTTTAAAGCGAGCAGATCTTAGACTTTCTTTTTCAAAGATGACCTTTCCCCATCAATTAATGCGGCTCATTTTAGTGGAGCAAATCTACCGGGGTTTTAAAATTTTAAAAAAAGAACCCTACCACAAGTAATTCTAAAAATTTATTCTAAATGTAATTCCAAAAGCAACTATAAAATATGTAAAGCGTCTCCGACCCTAATCAACCGAGGTTCGGAGGTTTTTTCGAGTTTTTTTTGAGGTTTTTTCATGAAGAGCGTCCGGAGAATCGGTTTGTAGTAAAAGTATAC
>PWEO01000086.1 GCA_003553525.1 Clostridiaceae bacterium | reverse complement strand
TAAAATAAGCAATAACCAGGCGGTTTTTTTTCTGAAAAATCCTTTTAATTGCATCAGCGTCACCGTAAAAATTTTCATGTTTGATCACCTGCCTGTCGATTTACGATTGTTATTCCCAGGCCTAGCAGCAAAAGGCTTACCAATACAATCCCTAAAGATTCCAACCCCAGACCTTCATAATCTGTTAGTGTAATCCGCTGGACCCTCTGTAAGTAGTTATAGTGAGGAAGTACTCGCGCAAACTGATCCAATCCGTAAGGAAGATAATAATAGGGAATCAATCCCCCTCCCAGAAGAATTAAAACAAACACTGCAAAATTCCCAAGGGTAAAGTAAACATCTGTATTTCTCAGCACCAAAGCCAACAAACCGACCACGGATAAGATCAGAAAAACCCAGAGACTTAAATATCCAATCGCAACGAACAATGAAGAAGTCACTCCATTTAAAAACAAAAATTCTACCGCGATCAAAAAACCCCCTCCGTAAAAAACCATTCGCAAACTGTGTCCGAAAATTTTTCCGCCGTAATACTCACCCATAATGGTTCCGGTAAAAGGAATCCTGCGAAATATTCCCAACTGTTTTTCCTCTATAAGATCCTTTCCCATAAATAAGGCGGTAAACAATAACAGGCTGAAAACCACGGAATGAAGATAATAGACCCCGGGATCCATGGTGTTTATCCCTTCCACCTGTTCATGGGCCATCATGGTATCCCGGGCATTCAATGCACGAAAAGTAATATCCCGTATTACGGGATCAATCTTTTCCCGGCGCTCTTCTATGGGAATGTCCTGTTCCCGGTAATAGTCCCAAACCGTATTCACTCCGCTTTGTCCCGCAGATACGCTGTACATAAAGCTCTCCATAACCCCTTGCAGCACCTGGGATTTGAATGGATCCCCCGGGCTTGTATAGAGAAGAAGTTCCCGGGATTCTCCCCGCTCCAGACTTCCTACAAAGTCTTCAGGAATGATCACACCTGCAAAGACTTCTTCCCCTTCTACCAGTTTTTCCGCTTCATCGGCACCGCTGACCTCTAAAATTTCTATCAAATCCTGAAGACCCTCGTCCCCTCGTATTTGATCCATCAAAAGATCCGCCATGGGATGATGATCCTCATTCACCACCGCTACGGAAAAAGATTCAATAAACAGGCCTTCTTCAAAATAGTTTCCGAAGCCTGCGGTTAACAAAAAAATAAAAACCAGGGGAATCACGATCATTCCCATGGTTTTTTTCTTATGACGCAAGGATTTTTTCAACTCTTCCACCGCTACACGAAATCCTCTCCCTAAAGATGCAAACATGGTTTTTCCTCCTTTATCCCACGGGATATTAATTAATAACCGCTTAATTCCTAACCGATTAATACTTAACCCGAAGGATACTCATCGAGTATTCAAAATCCCGGTGCAAACATTAATTCCTGCATAGGCACGCTGTTTTCATCGGTAAATTCCGGTGCTTCAATATTAATATCTTCGTTGATATTCCAGTAATCCATGGTTCCCGCAATCTGGAGGCTGAAAGCTTCCTGATCTTGTTGAAATACGATGTTTGCATCATATTCCTCTCTTACGATGCGATAATCTTCATCAATATAAAGGGTCATGGAAAAATAACTTTCCTCAAAGTCCAGAACCCGGTCCAGCTCTTCCATTAACTCATCAATTTTATCCTGATCAAAATCCTCCATAAATTCGTCCATTTCCGCTTCAACTTCTTCCGGAGAAACTCCTGTATCACTCATACGGACCGTTTCAAAAATAAGTTCTCTGAAGGATTCATCCTCTAATATTTCAGGAATACTCTCCAGTACCATTCTGATCTCTGCTCGACCCATATAAACCTCAAATTCCTTTACAGCCACGTCATCATCATTTATGGTGATTTCCGTTTCTCCATTATTGGTGATAAACTCTTCTTCTACAATCTCCATATAGATTTCTCCAAATTGTTTAAACATTCCCAAGAGCTCTTCCCGGTCCTGGGGATCCATTTGTTCCATACCCTCTTGATTATAAAAATCATCGTCTAAATCTATCAGCAAATACCCCTCGGCCAAACGCTGATCTCCCATAAACTGGGCCATCATCGGAGCTTTTATGGCGATCTGTTCCTCTAACATATACATCTCTAAGGCCACACCGAAACCACCGGCGTTGATTTGCCCCGACATGTATACTTCAGGATTTAATTGATCCTCACCATCGATCATTCCTTCAAAGCTCATACCGATATTATTAAACATCCCCATCATACTTCCCAGGGCTTGGTTCTGTGTGGATAAATCCTCCATCTTAAGACCCATCTCTCCGGTAAATTCAAAGCTGTGTCTTTCTAAATTTTGCATAAAGGCTTTTTCAAAGATTTCCATATCACTGAGTTCTTCCCCGTCATTACTGCACCCCACAAAAACCAACAGGGACAGTACTAACAAAGCTCCTATTACCCATCGCTTATTTCTATTCATTGGCCTTCCTCCTTTTCCAGTTTAAACCAGGCTTTAAAAACCTCTTCCATTGATTTTTCTTTAAACACTCCCTTTTCTTCTCCGTTTATAGACAATACCCGGTGAATGCTTCCCTCTTCAATTACCAGGGCGCGATCACAGACATACTGCACTTCTTCAAGGGCATGGGTGGAATAGATAATCGTATGTCCTTTTTCAGCAAGGTTCCTCAGGACTTTTAAAATTGCTTTTCGGGAAATAAAATCGATCCCTACGGTAGGTTCATCCAGAATTAACAGGCTGGGCCCATGCATTAAGGCCACCCCTAAATTCGTTCGCCTTTTCATGCCTCCCGATAAGTTCTTAATCGGTTTGTTCATCTCTTTTGTGAGCCCGAGATCTTCCAGGGTGCTTTGGACCCTCTCTTTAAGTTCCTTTCCCCGAAGGCCTTGAAGTCTTGCAAAAATTTTTAAGTTTTCATAGGGACTTTCATCGGGGTATAGAGCCACTTCCTGGGGTACATAGCCGATGATTCCCCGAAGTTTTTGAAGGGGATAGGCTTTTTTTTCTTGACCAAAATAATAAAGCTTACCTTTTTCCGGATCCTGAAGGGTCGCCAGTATGGAGAGCAGGGTGGATTTCCCCGCTCCGTTATCCCCTAGAATTCCCAGGATTTCTCCTTTTTCCACCTCGAAACTGAGGTCTTTTAAAACCTCTTCTTTGCCGTATCCATAGTGGATATGTTCCGCTTTTATGACACCCATAACATCCCTCATTTTTCTTTTATATTTATATTTGTCTTTATTTTACCATAATTTAATCCCTCGGTGTAGGGATGGATGGGAATCCCCTTTATATACAAGGAAATCTCCAACAGGTAAATTCCCTATTGGAGATGCAAACCTCTATGCGGTTTATTTATTATATAAATCTATTTTGTATCCTTGACATCTTTTTTAATTTCTTCTTTACGCTTTTCCGCTTTTTCCTTCACTTCTTTTTTTATCTCCTCTGCATCCTTCTCCACTGCTTTTTTCTGCTTCTCCGCTTTTTCCTTGGCGTCCTTCGCCTTTTGTTCCACTTCTTCCTTTTTTTCCTCTAATTCTTCTTTTTTCTCCTCTAATTCCTCTTCCAGTTCCTCTTTGCTTTTACTGAATCGCTCTTTCGCCTTTTCCACACTTTCTTCTACGGTTTCTTTTTTTTCATGATAAAAATCCTTAGCCTTCAGTTTGGTTTCTTCAAAGTTTTTCTCCAGATTCTCCTTGGTTTCCCCTAGATTTTCTTTAACCTTTTCCGTATTTTTCTCAATTTCTTCCTTCGCTTTTTTACGGGTATTTTCCCCTTTATCCGGCGCAAATAAAACCCCGGCTAATCCGCCCAGGATTCCTCCGGCAGCCGCTCCTTTTGCTACACCTTTACGATGTTCCTTCGCCTTTTCTTCCTCACGTTTCTTCGGGTTAAACCGATCCTTCAGGTTTTCAATTTTTTTGCTTAAGTCTTTTTTATCCATTATAGCACTCCCCTTCATCTTATTTCTTATACTTACTACCCATTATGCGGCAGCTGAAACGTTTTTTGTTGTTTTTTCTGAAAATCCTTCCCTTTTACATTGTTCCGGGAAGGATCCGGAATTTTCTGATTAATCCCGCAGTTAATTGGTATACATGTAGTAAGAAGAATAAAGGCAATACATAAAAACTATGGAGGTGTTGATTTTGTTAAATTTAGAAACCACGTATATGGGAATTCCGATTAAAAATCCGATTGTTGCCGGGGCCAGTGCATTATCCAGCGACATGAAAAATCTTAAACGCATGGAGTTTTCCGGAGTAGGGGCTATTGTAGTGAAGTCATTGTTTGAAGAGGAAATTGAGCTTACCCGTTTTAAATTCGAAGAGGAAATGGAAGCATTCGATCATATTCATGCAGAGATGACCTCCGTCCATCCTCATATCGATTATAAGGGAACCAAAGAACATTTATACTGGTTGCAAAAAGCCAAGAAGAAAGTGCATGTGCCCATTATTGCAAGCCTGAATGCCCACAACCTTGAAACCTGGGTTGAGTATGCACAGGCTATTGAAAAAACCGGTGTGGACGGACTGGAACTGAATTTCTACGAACTTCCCCAAAATCCCGATACCACTGCCGAGGCTATTGAACAGGAAAAAATCGAAGTGCTGCAGAAAGTAAAGGCGGCGGTAAACATTCCGATATCCGTTAAACTCAGTCCCTACTACACCAATATGGCAAACTTCGTTAAGCGTTTGGATGATGCCGGGGCCGATGCAGTAATTCTATTTAACCGACTGTTCCAGCCGGAGATTGATATTCATGAAGAGGAAGAAAATATTTCCTTTGATTTCTCCCAGTCCTCGGACAGTTTATTATCCCTGCGGTGGACCGCCCTTTTGAGCCCTGTTTTTAAGGGTGATATTATCAGCAGTAAGGGAATCATCGAAGGGGAGGACATGATTAAAATGCTGCTTGCAGGAGCCCAAAGCGTACAGGTGGTAAGTACTCTTTATAAAAACGGTATGCAGCAGATTGAAGTCTTAACCAAAGAATTGGAAGAGTGGATGAAAGCGAAAGGCTATCAGAGCCTTGAAGACTTCCGAGGAAACATGGCGAAGGATCACATGAAGGATCCCTGGGCTTACGAACGAAGTCAATATATTAAGATGCTGTTATCCAAGGAAAATTTATAATCGGAAATTCCTGAAAATAACCTTTCACAACGCAAAACACCTAAATCATAATGATTTAGGTGTTTTTTTGATTGGCACGCCCTGAGGGATTCGAACCCCCGACTTACTGGTTCGAAGCCAGTCACTCTATCCAGCTGAGCTAAGGGCGCATAGGTATCTATGCGATGTTGAAATTTAAATGGCGTGCCCACAGGGATTCGAACCCCGGACCCTCGGCTTAGAAGGCCGATGCTCTATCCAACTGAGCTATGAGCACGCGTTTTTTGGAGCGGAAGACGGGAATTGAACCCGCGACCCTCGCCTTGGCAAGGCGATGCTCTACCGCTGAGCCACTTCCGCATATTATTGGCTGGGGTAGCAGGACTTGAACCTACGAATGACGGAATCAAAATCCGCTGCCTTACCAACTTGGCTATACCCCAAAAGTTCTGAAGTACATAGAGTACATCCTTTGTTTTTAAAAAAATGGGGTGGGTGATGGGATTTGAACCCACGCATGCAGGAATCACAATCCTGTGTCTTAACCCCTTGACTACACCCACCATATTTGTGGAGCGGGTGAAGGGAATCGAACCCTCGCTATCAGCTTGGAAGGCTGAAGTTCTACCACTGAACTACACCCGCATATCGATTACCTTGCGACCTAGATAATATTATCATCATCCTTGGACTATGTCAATAGATTTTATTATATTTTCTTTTTTTCTTCTTCCAAATTCCTGGGCGACTTTGGAAACCAGGATTTTTACACCTCGTCCATTTCCACCAGGTCCACCTTAATATCATTTCCTAGGGTCATGATTGCATAACTTTTTTTACTGAGTCCCCGGGGAAAACTGATGCTTCCGGGATTCAGCAGCAACATATTTTCTTCCTCTATGGTTAAGGGAATATGACTGTGGCCGAAAATCACGATATCCGCTCCGATCTCCTTGCCCCGATAAAAAAGCCGGTCATTTGTACCCTTCACACCGTAGCGGTGCCCGTGGGTTAAGAAGATTTTATAACCTTCCAGCTCTAAAACCATCTCCGATTCGCAGGGACTGTAAACCGGATCAACGTTGCCTTTTACCCCGATTACTTTAATTCCTGTAATTTCTTCAAGATAACTTCCGTCATTACACATATCTCCCGTATGAAGAATCAGTTCCACCTCTTGAAATCGGCCTTGCTCATGCATACGATCCAGTATACCTAAATGATTATGACTATCCCCCAGTATTGCGATTTTCACGATTTTCACCTCTAAATTTTCTCTATGGCTCTTATAAGATTTATTTCTTTCTGTTTTTTTTATTTCTTACTGTTCCTTTATTCTCTTTATTCTTTAATTTCTTTAGCGAATTCTTCCTCCAAAAGCTCTTTAATCTTTCTCAGAGCTTTTCCCCGATGGCTGATGGCATTTTTCTCTTTCGCCGTCAGCTCCGCCATGGTTTTTCCATCGGGCAGCTTAAATAAGGGGTCGTAGCCGAAGCCCCCCTGCCCTTTTTTTTCAAATCCGACTCGTCCCCGAGTCACTCCCCTTGCTTTTAAAACTCTTCCATCGGGAAACAACAGGACAATGGCACAGACAAATACCGCTCCCCGCTCTTCCATTGGAACCTCTTTTAAGGCTTCTAACAGCTTTTCATTATTCTTTTGATCATTACCCTCTTCTCCTGCATAACGGGCGGAATATACCCCGGGAGCTCCTTCTAAGGCGTCCACGGCTATTCCTGAATCATCGGCAAGGACCATGGTTCCCGTATATTGTTGAATCCCCTTCGCCTTTAGCAGGGCATTCTCTTCAAAAGTTGTGCCGGTCTCTTCGATCTCTACGGACTTCAGCCCGGCCTCATCCTTGCTTTTTATCGTAATAGGAAAATCCTTTAATAAACTTTGAATTTCCTTTAATTTATTAGGATTTCCCGTGGCAATCACTAAGGTTTTCGTATCTTCCACTTACTTTTCCTCCTTCGACTCTCCGATCCGCTCGCCGATAGGACCCAGGATTTCCCGTTGCATCCGGGTCAGCTCTTGATTCCCTTTTTCCGCCAAAGTCAACAAGCTTAACAGTTGCTCCTTGGAAAAAGGTGATTCTTCTCCGGTTCCCTGAACTTCAATGAATTCCCCCTGATCGGTCATGACAACATTCATATCCACATGGGCTTTGGAGTCTTCTTCATAACAAAGGTCCAGTAATTCGGTTCCCTCTATCACACCGATGCTGATGGCGGATACATAATTTTTAATGGGGAACACCTTTATTTTCCCTTGGCGGTAAAGCTTGTCCATGGCCATAGTCAGTGCCACGAAAGCTCCGGTAATAGCGGCGGTACGGGTACCTCCATCGGCTTGGATTACATCACAGTCGATCCAGATGGTTTTTTCCCCTAAGGCTTTCAAATCCACTACGGAACGCAGGGCCCTGCCGATCAATCGTTGGATTTCCTGGGTTCTTCCCCCGATTTTCCCTTTGCTGGACTCCCGTATATTTCTTGTGTGAGTGGCTCCCGGCAGCATGGAATACTCCGCCGTAATCCATCCGGTTCCTGAATTTTTAAGAAAAAAGGGCACTTTCTCTTCAACGGTGGCGGAGCAGATTACCTTCGTCTCTCCCATTTCAATCAATACAGATCCCTGGGGATGTTTGATATAGTCCTTGATCATTTTCATCTCCCGTAGTTCATCGGGCTTTCGGTTATCGATTCGATTCATTTTAAACATCCTCTCTTGTTGTAATTCTTTGGAATAATTATTTGCCGATCTTCAATCCATTCTAGGGATCCATAATCTTTCCATGATTTTCAACTTTTCGATTGTATCATACTTTTGTTTTAGTTTCATGTTTTTCCCCGGATTTTTTGGATTCTTCGATTTTTCGGAATCCTCTTTATATTACCTGCCCTTTATTTGCGCTTGGAAGCAGAAAAATAACCGCCTCTAATCGCCCGGGCATCGGTTACGGTTACAAATATCTCCTTATCATAATCGTCGATGATTCGCATAAGTTTATTCAGTCGTTTTCGTTGCAGGGTGATATTTACCAGGTTGTTGGTTCCTTTAATACCGTAACCCTGAACAATGGTTACTCCAAAACCCTCCTCCCGAAGGAGCTCGGTCAAATCCTGGTAATGACTGGGGGTTATGGCCTGCACAATGATGTTTCCAAGGGCCATTTTTTCTTCGACCCACATACCTACGTAATTCCCCGTAGCAAAACCCGAAGCAAACATTAAAATATTAATCGGATCATCCATATGGTTCAGTACCCTGCCGATGGCTACAACAAACACCAGGGCTTCCACAAATCCGATCAGGGCTGCCTGGGTTCTTTTTCCCCGAACCACCATAATCATTCGAATGGTAGCCAGGGAAATATCAATGACCCGGGCGAAGAAAATTAATAGGTAACTAAGTACTAACACTAACACATTATCTGCCTCCTTGTGATATTACAACCTTTTGCTTGTGATGCTTTTGAATTTCAGATCACTTTATACAGTTCATCCACATCCGGCGGTCCCAGAGGTTCCCGGTGGTCCCCCTTTAATAAATAGGAGTCTCCGGATATGATTTCTCCCACATCTCTGGCCTCCACCCCATTTTTGTAAAATTCCTTTAATAACCCTTCTTTCTCAGAAGGGTCAACGGACATAATCATCACTCCGCTGGAAATCAGCCGCAAAGGATCAATTCCAAGACTTTCGGTAATTTCCTTGGTGGCTTCCCGAAGGGGAATATCCTCCTCATAGACTTTGACCCCTAAGGATGAGGCCGCTCCCAATTCCCACAGGGCTCCGAGAATGCCTCCCTCGGTAACATCATGCATGCTGTTTACCCCGAAGGCTCCGGCGATTTTACCTTCCTTTACCACGCTGATTTCTTTGGAATAGGTCTTCGCCTCAAGGATAGCTTCCTTCGATACCTTACCCCTCAGTTTATCCTCCAGATCATGGGCAATAATCGAAGCCCCTTCCAGTCCCGCGTGTTTCGTCATAATCAGGCGATCCCCAGGCTTTGCTCCCTTAGAGAAAGTCATGCCGTTTTTCGGCTGCCTGCCGATGGCCGTGGTGGAGACCACAATTTTGTTTACCGCATCGGTAATTTCCGTATGTCCTCCCATAATTTCCACATCCACTTCACAGGCTGTCCGGTTGGCATCCTCCATGATTCGTTTCAACTCCTCCTCCGTGGTCTCGGGAGGAGCAAGGATGGTCAGCAGCAGCCCTACAGGCTCCACACCGTTGGAGGCCACATCGTTACAGGAAATATGTACCGCAAGGCTGCCGACCTCGGATGAAGCTCCGGTTATGGGATCCGTACTCAGTACCCCGATATAATCTCCGAAGTCCACAACGGCACAGTCCTCCCCCACTCCGGAACCCATCAGCACTTCCTTTCGTTTGTGTTTAATATTGGAAAAAATCAATTCTTGTAATAATTCCGTGGGAATCTTTCCGATTTTCATCTGCTAAACTCCTTTTTACATGGATTTCAAGCTTGGATAAAACACGTCAGTTTTAACGCTTGTCCCTACCGGGATTTTTCCGGCGGTTATAAAGACTTTCCAGCTTTATTATACCATGGAAGGGCTTTCCTTCCAACAGCACCTTTCCCAGAAGGAAAAGAGCGCTGACCAGAAAAACAAACCAGAAGGTGACAAAACGGAGGACAATGGCCAGGGTGATTCCCGAAGATACCCCGATTCCCAGAGGCGCTACAAAGAACACCATACTGCCTTCAAAGGTTCCCAATCCTCCGGGAAGCAAGGGGAGCATTCCCACCATATAGGTAAGGTACGTTACCACGGCAATTTCAATAAAACTTAAGGAAATTCCTAAAAAAAGCACCACCAGATATGCCTTCAGAGCAAAAAACGACCAGATAAAAAGAGCCAGGAGAAATTGAAAGATCATGGCTTTTTTCCGGGCAAGGATTTTTCGAAAATTTTTCTCAAAGTTTATTAAGGCCCCCGCCAATTTGTCCCGTCGGCACTCTTTTAATGGGAGTTTCCCAAGAAATCCGTATTCCTTTTTCGGCCAGAAAATCAAACTCAGAATTCCCACAAAAATCAGCAGCAGCAGTCCGAAGGTTCCCATCAGCAATCGACTTTGATCCGCCTCCGTTCCCAGATGAATAATAAACCAGGTCATGGTAAATACATTAATTGATAGAAAGGCCAAGAAGCTGATGGTTTTCTGCAACGCAACTAAAGCTGAACTCTCCCCTAGGGGAATGTCCAGCTCTTTGGTCAACAAATATATTTTCGTGGCTTCCCCTCCCGCCTTTACCGATGGGGTAACACTCTCCACAAAGGTGCCGCTCATATAAACGGAAAAGATTTTACGAAGGGCTACGGGTACATTTAAAAGATTGGCCAAAGTATACAACTGAAAACTGTTTAGAAAAATCGTTAGCAATTGCAGTGCACATAGAAATGCAATTTGTCCGATAGAAATATTTTCCAGATGACGAAGGATCTCCCCCGTATCAGCAAAGCGAACGATAAGTCCGATTAAGAGAATCCCGACAAATAACAGGATGGCTTTTTTCATCAATACCACTTCTTTCGTTTTTTATAAACAGTAAACTGGCCTCCATCGTAGGACTTCCCTGTATGGCCTGAACATTGGCATAACATTGGGAGTCCCCGGGGGACTTATCATAAAAAGCCTGGAGTCCGTGGGCGGGACATCGGGTCACCACCCGGGTATTCGCCGCCGCTTTTCCCAGGGCATTTTCTAAAATATCCTGATGGGGACAGGCCTGCAGGGCTACGAGAATTACCGAATACTTTTTGGTGTCGATAGTCCTGCCGTCGGCCTCAAATACATGAACCGATTTTTGCAGACCCAAAAGACCGGTAAGTTTTTTCGCCAGCTTCACTGCACAGCGGTCCTTATCAATAACATCGACTTTTGCCCCGGTGTATTGATGAATACGGTAAGCGGTGCTGGGTATAGCTCCCCCTCCGATAAAAAGCACGTGATCTTCCGACTTAATCTGGGCTAAGTTAATTTCCTCTTTTACGATATTATTATAATAATTCATACATAATCTCGCCAATCCCGGGAAATGACATAGGGTTTTTTCTAAACATCGGGTAAACTTCGGGATCATTTTACATGCTCCTTTTTTTTTTGAGTATATTTACGGGAACTTCCGGGGATACTTGCTATTGTAAAATATTATTCCCATAACGCTTAATTTTATATCTGTCTACAGGATACTGCTGATAAAACGAACGGTTTGATTGATTGCGCCCCCGATTAGAAACGCTGCCACTAAAGTGGTCCCTGCAATGGCAAGTCCCGTCTTTAACTTAAACTCCTTAATAAGTATAGCCAGTACCGATAAGCAGGGGAGATAAAAAAGCGCCACGGTGGCACCGGTGAAAATCTGTAAACTTGTTAGGTTCATATCCAGCAGCGGCAGTACAGCCAGCTCCCGTCGAACGATTCCAAGCATCAGAGCAAGCCCCGCTTCTCCGGGAAGTCCCAGCCATCCTGTAACCACAGGGCTTAAGAAATCACTGATTCCGTGTATCAGGCCGGTTTCTGCGATAATGGCCGCAAAGAGAATTCCAAGGGCCATGGGGATTTGGGCTTCCACAAGGTAATGTTTTACCCGTATTTTTATCTTTTGCACTACGGTTTTAACATCAGGCTTTAACAGATTGGGAATTTCCAACAGCATGGGATCCACTTTTCCCGGAAGCATCCGGTTCAGCACCGATCCCCCGATGATCATGGCAAGGATAGAAAGTCCATACACCCCGACCAACATCCATATTGACTCGTCTCCCAGCAGTACAAAAAAAGCTGCGGTCTGTGCCGTACAGGGGACCGCTAGTGAAACAAGACTTGCAACGATTACCCGTTCCTTATGGGTGGTTGCTGCTTTCGAGCCTAAAATCGCCGGTATGGCGCATCCGTAACCCATAATAAAGGGAACAATGCTTCCTCCCTGAACTCCGATCTTACGCAGGGCTCCATCCATCAGCACACCGATTCTCGGAAGGTATCCGCTGTCTTCCAGGATGGAGAGCGCAATATAAAACAGGGTAATATAAGGCAGAACCAAGGCAAAGGGCCATTCAATAATCTTAATCAGCACCCCGTAATCCCCGACCAGAACGTTGTAAAAGATAGTCCCTTCTGTGATAAATCCTCCGATAAAGGCCGTCATCGCCGGCTCATACACGTTGTACACGAAGGGAAGCAGAAGCACTCCTCGAATGGCTTTTCCGCCACCGACTACAAATCCAAGGACCAATACCAACACAAGAATCGCCAGGGGAATTCCCGGCCAAGGCTGCATCGAAACATAGCCCAGTTTTTCCGTAAAGGAAGGTTCCCTTTCTACTAAGGTTTGAACCTTTTCCACAATACGGCCGATTTCTTTCCACCGGGTTTCCTCTTCTTCCACCAGTTCTTTTTCTGCAGTATAACAAACCTCTTTTTGTCGTTTTCCCACTTTCTCCATTACAGTTATAAGTTCACGAAGCCCCACGTTTCGAACAGCAACCGTAGGTATTACCGGAGCATCCAGTTCTTTCGCTAACGCCTCAGAGTCAATGATCACTCCCTGCTGCTCCGCTACATCCACAAGATTCAAGACAAAGATCATGGGGATATCAAATTTTTTCAACTGCAAAGCGAAGTTTAAGTTTCGCTCCAAGTTTGTGGCATCCAGGACACAGATGATGGCATCGGCCCCCTCCTTTACAAAACTAACGGCTACTTCTTCGGCTTCAGAAGTAGCCTCAAGGCCATAGGTTCCCGGTACATCAATTAATATTCCTTCTTTTTTTAAATTTCGAATTTTTCCTTTGGTATAACCCACGGTGGTACCCGTGTAATTTGCGGCGAGCACTTCTACTCCCGTAAGTTTGGAGAAGACCACGCTTTTTCCTACATTGGGATTTCCCATAAGTAAGAATTTCAACGTATCTTTTCCCACCTGAACTTCGGGACTTTTGTTGTGACAATCCACTTAGTTGACCTCCCTCACCTGAATATCCTTCGCGATGTCCTGAGCAATAGCTACACATCTTCTGCCCACTTGAACAATTACCGGTCCGCCCATGGGTTGCTTGGACTTTATGGCAACATTGATCCCCTCTCGAAGACCCAGGGACTTGAGCAGTCCGATTTTCGGTAGATTTTCGATAATACATCGATGTTCTTTTTTAATGGCATACAGTGACATGATCTCATCTCCTCATAACAGCTATAGGTTCTCACTCCGAAAATATATTTTCACTTAACTTTACAAGATTTTTCTTTATCTGTTATCACTTTTTATCATTGATAATAATTTTCATTATCTTTGTATAAAGAATATCATAGTTCGAAAGATAAAGTCAATAGTTTATTCTTCCTTTTTTTGTTGATTTATCAATAATAATTCCTGTTTAATAGCCTCTCTTAGCTTGCAGGGGTCCAGTCGCCCTCCGGTTCTTTCCATCCCTTTTCCCATAAAGAAGTTTATTGTTTTACCCGGCTTTTTTTGATAATCCTGTAACGCTTTCCGGTGCTTGTTTATCAGCTCCTTCACAATCTCTCGAATCTCCTGTTCATCAGTAATAGGACCGAGATTCCGATTTTCCAGGACTCTTTTTGGATTCTCCCCGGTTATTATAATTTCCTTTAAAATCTTTTCGCCGACTTTTTTCGGGATCTTTCCCCCTTCCATTAAAGCCATCAGCTTTCCGAAGTCCTTCGGTTTTAATGGGAGTTCTTTAAATCCTTCAAGCCCCCTCGGCATTTCCGATAATAATTGGGTCATAATCCAGTTACTGATCCGTTTAGGGGCATAACAAACCAATACCGTCTGTTCAAAAAAATCCGCCACGTAAGGGTTTTTCGTTAGAATTCTTACATCGTAATCCGGAAGATCATACTGCTCTTTAAAACGGCTTCTTTTCTTTTGGGGCAGTTCAGGTATACGACTGGCGGTGTTACGAACTTTTCCCTCCGATAACTGAAGCGGGAGAATTTCCGGCTCGATAAAATATTGGTACTCCAATGAATCCTCTTTTTTCCGAAGGGTTTTCGTCTCCTCTTTTTTCTGGTCCCATCCCCGGGTCTCCTTTGTCAGCTCACAGCCTGTTTCCAGGGTTTCCAGCAAACGCCTCTGTTCATACAAACATGCTTTTACCGCCCCTTTAAAGGAATTTAGATTTTTCACTTCCATCACCGGGGTTTTAATGTCCCGGTCCTGATCCACCACATTAATATTTAAATCACAACGAAGAGAACCTTCCTCCATTTTCAAATCGGATATTTCGAAAAAACTCAGCAGATTTTTTAATTCCTCAAGAAATTCCAATAATTCCTTCTCATTGGATATGTCCGGTGCCGTTACAATTTCAATTAAAGGAACCCCGCTGCGATTGTAATCGATCTCCGTGCTTTCCTTGCGGTGCATCATTTTCGCCGTATCCTCTTCCATATGAATCCGTTGTATCCTTACGGTTTTCTTTGCCTTTTCCAAATACAGCTGACCGTTTATTCCTAAGGGTTTTGCGGCTTGTGTGATCTGATATCCTTTAGGAAGGTCAGGATAAAAATAATGTTTTCGGTCCATATGGGTGCTTCGCTGAATTTCACAGTTTAGACCCATAGCGGCTTTCAAAGCATAGTCCACCACTTTTTGATTCAGCCTCGGTAATGATCCGGGATATCCCATACAGGTTGGACAAATATTTTCGTTGGGCTCTCGGGAAGCCTCATTTTTGCAGCCGCAAAAGATTTTGGTTTTTGTGTTGAGCTCCACATGTATCTCCAGTCCGATTACCGTTTGAAAGTTCATGATTATCACCTCACTTTTATCTGTTCCGGATCCATTGTCTCAGAGAGCGTCTCAATTCCTAAGGCTCCCCGAAGAAGCACCGGCTCATCAAAATAATTTCCGATCAGTTGCCCTCCCACAGGAAGGTTCTCCGGATTCCCGCAGGGTACAGAAACCGCAGGCAATCCCGCAAGGCTGGCAGGAACCGTCAATTGATCCAACAGTTGCATATCCACCGGGCTATTACTCCTTTTTCCCGGCTTAAAAGCTGTGACGTGGGTCGTCGGTGTAAACAGCAGATCCGCTTGCTGAAAAGCTTTTTGAAAATCTCTTTTCAACAGCTCTTGCACTCTTTTGGCTCTAGCCAAAGAGACCTTTTCCTTACTCAAAATATAATTCCCCAGAATCAATCGCCTTTTCACTTCATCACCGAAGCCCTGCCCTCGGCTTTTTTCAACTACATCGATAATACTTTCATATTTCGAAGCCCGATTACCGTAAGCCACTCCGTCAAACCGCGCCAAATTCGATACCGCCTCCACCATGGTTAAAACGTGATAGGCCGATAGGCTATAGTGAAAATGAGGGATCGACAGGGAAATCAATATTGCCCCGTGGTCCTTAAGTCTTTCCATTCCTTGATTCAGGGCTTTTTCCACGTCCTTTTCCAAGGGGATTTCAAAAAACTCCCCGGGAATACCGATGGTTATTCCCTTTAACAGTTTTTCCTTTTTCGATTCCTGATCTTCAACAATACTTTCCAGTCTCCGATGATAGGCAACCGGTTTTCGTCGAACCAGGGTGTAATCCTTGGAGGATGCCGGCCCTTGAATAGTTTCCAGCACCCGGGCCATATCCCAAGCATTATTGGCCAGAATTCCGATTTGGTCCATGGAAGGAGCAAAGGACACCAGGCCCATACGGGAAACCAGTCCGTAGGTAGGTTTGATCCCCAATACCCCGGAAAGGGCCGCCGGTTGGCGAATAGACCCTCCCGTATCGGTCCCCAGGGAGAACTGCCCGAAACCGGCAGCCACGGCCGCCGCAGAACCGCCGCTGGACCCTCCCGCTAACCGTCGGTAATCCCGGGGATTTCTGGTCACTTTAAAGGCCGAATGCTCCGTAGTAGACCCCATGGCAAACTCGTCCATGTTGGTTTTTCCAAGGCTTATGCCACCGGCATTGTTAACTTCCGCTACACTTTCTCCGTCATAGGGAGCGATGAAATTTTTCAACATCTCGGAAGCACAGGTACACTTTAGATTTTTAACCATAATATTATCCTTAACGGAATAAAGGGCTCCCTCTAAATTTCCGAGAGATGCGCCCTTTTGAAGTTTCCTGTCCAGTGCCCGGCCTTTTGTTAAAACCTCTTCCTCCGTAAGGCTTATAAACGCACGGATCTTATGCTCTTTTTCTTTGATTTTGTCCAGGGTTTCCTTAAAAAGTTCCTCTGCACTCAGTTTTTTATCAATCAATTTTTTTTGTATCTGTTGGATGGTTAATCTCTGATTATCCAATGTCTTTTCACCCTTTTCCCCATAGAATCTTAACTGATTAATCCATAACTTTCGGTACCGTCACATAGTTTTGATTTCTTTTCGGTGCATTCCTTCTCAGTCGTTCTTTTTGATCAAAATCTTCCACCCGGTCCTTTCGAAGAGGGGTTTTGTTTTTATGCATCCAGTATCCCTCTTCTATGGCTTCATAGGTCTCAGGAACTGCAATATCCTCCAGTTTGCTTAGATAACAGGAAAGCTCCTCTAAGTCTTCCTGTAGTTTTACTGCCTCTTTATCTTTTAACCGCAGTCCGCTTTGCCGGCTCAGTTTTTTGATTTCGTCAATTTTCAAGCGTTCCATCATCACACCTTCTTTATCTTCTTTTACCTTTTTTCTGCTTGACTCTTTTTTTATCTGCTGTTCCTTTTTTATCCTGCTTTGGTCTGCTGTCGCTTTTTCATAAACAGGCCCAATCCTCCGAGAAAAATCATAATCCCCGCATAAATTCCCGTAATTTTATATGCGGTATTGTAAAAGAAGGGTTGGGGAAGCATCTGAATCAAGGTATCGGTTTGGGGATTCAGCAGCCATAGATCATTATCGAAAAAGATCAGGTGAAAAATCACAAAGTACCGGTTGAAATCCACGTACATCAGCAGGGTCAACAGCCCGAAAAAAAGAATGTTCCCAATCATGGTGTAAAAAAGCAGATTCCAAATATTTTTCTTGTATCCATGGTCTTTATAGAACATTAAAATCATCAGCAGAATAAAGGCTATCGCCCCGAAGTTTCGGATATTTTTTCCCGCAACAAAAAGATCCCGCACATCGATCATATGAAGAATTTCCCGTTCCCCATACACCGGCCGCAGTTCGTCTCCGAAGTAAGCTTCGGTTTCAAGGCGGTGCCGGTCATCTCCTCGAAGATAACGATGCATGTCCTCAACGGTGTACTCCAGGTTTTCCATATCCATTCCCGTAACCTCCGGTACGTCATAGCGCTCAAACTGAGTCAGGTAATGGTCCACATTAAAGGACACCCATTCCGTTGCAGTAAATAACAGGACGATACTCAATAAAATTCCCATCACGGTGTATAGTAAAATTTTCAACCATCGATTCATCGCCCTAACGCTCCTTTTTTTCAATAAATTCATTCTCTTTCAGAATTTCGATCGGCGCCCCTTGGGATTGCAATTTTTCCGCCTTTTGGAGCTTCGAGCCCGGCTCTGTCCCCACTATCAGGATATCCGTATTTTTACTGACGCTTCCCGTCACCTTTGCTCCTGCATCTTCCAGGAAGGTCTGAATCTCTTTTCGACTGGAGAAGTTTTCAAAGCTTCCGGTAATAACAATGGTTTTTCCCCAAAAGAAATTATTATCCGCCGAGTCCCCTTCCCCGGTTTCTCCCTGGCCGGTTCGTCCGGTTTCGGGTTTCGGGGTTACCCCGGCTTCCAATAAGGCATCAATGCTTTCTTTGATACGATCCTCATGGAAAAAATCCACTACGGAGCGGGCAACAATTTCTCCAATATCCCCGAGGCTTATGAGTTCTTCCGTCTCAGCCTGTCGAATATTTTCCAGGGTTTTGTAGTGTTTCGCCAGGTCCTTGGCGGTTTTCTTTCCCACATTGGGGATTCCCAATGCGTACACAAACTGGGAAAGCTCACAGTCTTTACTGTCTTCAATGGCCGAGAGGATATTTTTCGTTTTTTTATCCCCGAATCGTTCCAAATTAATTAAATCTTCATATTCCAATCGGTATAAATCCGCAATGCCCCGAAGGCCCACTTCATCATGGAGCTGCTCCGTGATTTTTTCACTGAGGCCTTCAATATCCATAGCGTCCCGACTGGAAAAATGGGAAATCCTTGAGACCAGCTGAGGTTTACAGGACAGGGAATTCGGACAGAAGATATGGGCTCCTTTTTCCACCACTTCCGTACCGCAGGCCGGACAGTTTACCGGCTTTTGAATTTCCTCCGCATCACTGCAGCTTTCCTTTACAACCCCCATAATCTCGGGGATTACGTCATTGGATCTGCGAAGCCAGACTTTGCATCCGACTTTAACGTTTTTTCGCTGAATGTCTCCATAGTTATTCAGGGTTGCCCTTCCTACGGTCACTCCTCCGATTTCCACCGGCTCCAGGATCGCCGTGGGGGTAAGTTTGCCTGTCCGGCCCACTTGCCAGATCACGTCCTTTAGCAAGGTGGTCATCTCCTGGGCTTCAAACTTATAGGCCATGGCCCAGCGGGGAAATTTCTGGGTGAATCCCAATTTCTCCCGGGTTTTTAAATCGTTGACTTTAATCACGATCCCGTCGGTTAAAAAGTCCAAATCCTTTAGGGTCTTTTCCAGGGCTTCGATCTTTTCAATGACCTCTTCGATATTTTTGCACAGATAAATATGAGGATCCACGGGCAGTCGCTGATCCTTTAAAAACTGAATCATTTCCATATGACTGTTGAACTTTTGATCCTCATAATAATTGATGTGATAAAAAAAAGCATCCAGATTCCTTGTGGCCGTAACCTTGGGATCGAGATTCCGAAGGGCTCCCGCCGCTCCGTTTCTAGCATTTTTCAAAGGATTCTTCGCATGTTTGTTGTATTCCTCCAGGGTGGATAGGGCCATCAAGCCTTCCCCTTGCACTTCCAGGGTGCCTTTATGGGGAATGGAAAGCGGTATGGACTTGATGGTCTTTACCTGCTCTAAAATTCCTTCCCCTACCTCTCCGTTTCCCCGGCTGGCTCCTTGGATCAGTTCTCCGTTTTTATAGGTAAGGCTTAGGGTTAAGCCGTCAAATTTATATTCCACCACATATTCCAGGGGTTCGGTATCTTGCTCGGCGTCGCTTCTTAAAATCCGCTCCATTCGCGTTTCCCAGTCCCGCAAGTCGCTAAAACTTTTGGACTTGTCAAGACTGAGTAGCGGCCGTATATGGCGGTGGGGTTCAAACTTATCCAAGGGCTCGCCCCCCACTCTTCGGGTAGGAGAATTTTGCAACTGAGTTCCGGTTTCCTTTTCCAATGCCTCCAACTCTTCGTAGAGTTCGTCGTACTCCCGGTCACTGACTAAGGGATTGTCCAGGGTATAATAATGATAGGCATAGTCGTTGAGTTTTTCCACCAGATTTTTCATCCGGTCCATCTTTTCCTGATCTATATTTTCCTGACCCTTTTCCCGATCAACTTCTTGGTCAATTTCTTGTTCTTTTTCCTTGTTATCCATTAAAATCCTCCCTTTACTCCAGGATCTGCAGATTGATATAGGCAGGATCGATTTTTTTCAGTCCCGCTTTATCAAAGATAATGGTCAGCATGGAGCCTTGTTTTCCCACTACTTTTCCCTGACCGAACTTCGGATGATATACCTGGCTGCCCGGCTCAACTTTGTCCATGGGAAATTCTCCGGTAAAGTCCGAGGTCTTTTTCATTCGTTGTTTTTGCACGGCGGTTCTGCGGTCGTAGGGGTCTTCCATATTGATTAAATTCTCGGGAATTTCCTTTAGGAATCGGGACATGTCATTGACATGGGTATTCCCGAAAATGTTTCGCATGGTGGCGTGGATAAAGTGAACCTCCTCCTTCGCCCGGGTGATCCCCACGTAACACAGGCGGCGCTCTTCTTCTTCATTTCCCTCATGAATGGACATCGGTGACGGAAAAATCCCCTCTTCCATACCGGGTAAAAATACCACGGGAAATTCCAGTCCCTTGGCACTGTGCAACGTCATCAGCAGTACCCCTTCTTCCGATTCGTCGCTGCGATCCAGGGAGGTTTCCAGGGATGCCTGTCCCAGAAATGCTTCTAAGGTTCCCTCCTGGGAAGTTTTGTCAAATTCCATAGTAATGGATTTGAATTCCTCTAAGTTTTCCAGTCTCGCCTTGGCTTCAATCGTCCCCTCGGCCACTAAGCTCTCCCGATACCCGGTGTCCGTATAAATGGTTTCCGCAAGCTCTGTAATGGTCAGGGTGTTTTTTGTATCCTGAAGACGGATCATAATTTCTAAAAATTCTCCGATCTTATTTTTCACCCGGGTGGTAAGTCCCGGAATATATTTGTAGTCCTTTAGAGACCGGAAAAAATCCTGGTTTTCCATTTCGGAATACTCATCGATTTTTTCGATGGTCTTCTTTCCGATGCCCCGTTTCGGTTCATTGATAATGCGCTTAATGGCCACATCATCCACGGGGTTCTCAATGGCTTTTAAATAGGAAATCACATCTTTGATTTCCTTTCGGTCATAGAAACGGGTGCCGCCGATCAATTGATAGGGAATGCCCCGCTGTACCAGAATCTCTTCAATGATTCGGGACTGGACATTGGTTCGATAGAGAATGGCAAAATCCTTATAGGCCCGCTCTCCCTGATCCCGCTGTTTTTCTATGGTGTCCGCAATATACCTTGCTTCGTCCCGCTCCTGATCCGCTTTATAATAGTTCAGCACCTTGCCTTTATCATTATCCGTCCAGAGTTTTTTCGGTTTTCGCTGCAGGTTATGGGCCACCACTTCATTGGCCGCCTCTAAAATAATATTGGTGGATCGGTAGTTTCTCTCCAGTTTTATGGTCTTCGTCTTTTGAAAGTCCTGTTCAAAGCCTAAAATATTCTGAATATCCGCCCCTCGCCAGCCATAAATGGACTGATCGTCATCCCCCACGACACAAATATTTTTATGATTATCCGCCAACATACTGACTAAGGTATACTGGGCCATATTGGTATCCTGAAACTCATCTACTAAAATGTATTTAAACTTATGCTGATACTCCCGTAAAATTTTGGGATTTTCCTTAAACAGGGTTACGGTCTTCATAATCAGGTCATCGAAATCCAAGGCATTGTTCTTTCGAAGGATTCGTTGATACATCCGGTACAGCTTTTCAATCTGCTGATTTCGGTAATCGTCCCCTTCGATTTTCAAGTACTCATCGGGGGTAATCAGCTTATCCTTGGCACGACCAACGGCTCCCAGCATAGCCTTGGGATGATATTCCTTTTCCGGAAGCTTTAAGTCTTTAATACACTCCTTCATCACCACCAATTGGTCTGAAGGATCGTAGATTCCGAAGTTGCTGGTATAGCCCAGGGCTTCAATTTCTCTACGGAGTATTCGAACACAGGCGGCATGAAAGGTGCTGATCCAAAGATTATAATAGGGCTTGTTCAGTAGAGCCTCTACCCGCTCCTTCATTTCCTTCGCCGCTTTATTGGTAAAGGTGATGGCTAAAATATGGTAGGGATCTATCCCCAGTTCTTCTACCAGATAGGCAATTCGGTGGGTCAGCACCCGGGTTTTTCCCGATCCTGCTCCCGCCAGTACCAATAAGGGACCTTCCGTCGCACACACCGCTTGGCGTTGCATGTCATTCAAATCATTTATATTCATGGTTTACTCTCCTTTGATGATAAGTAAAATCTATCCTTATCTTATTATATTTCAGCGAATTCTTCAATAGAAAAGAGAAAACACCAGTGTGAATAACACTAGTGTAAACTTCCTTCTTCCGATCGAATATCCTCTTTATAAAGCACCGCAGCCCTTAAGGCGGATTCAATGGCCTTTGTGATATCGGTCAAGGCCATGGAGGGTTGTCCCGGTCTGTCCGTTACCTGGGGCGGTATAAAGGGTACATGGATGAATCCTCCCCGGGCCCCGGGCTTTTCCGTATGAATGAAGTGCAGCAGGCCGTAGAGAATATGATTGCATACAAAGGTTCCGGCGGTATTGGAAACTTCGGCGGGGATCCCCCCCCGGCGAATGCTGTCTGCCATGGCCTTAATGGGTAGATTGGAAAAGTAAGCCTCGGCTCCCCCGGCAACAATTTTTTCATCTATAGGCTTATTTCCCTGATTATCCGGTATTCGGGCATCATCGATGTTAATACCCACCCGTTCAACACTGATCTGAGCCCGGCCTCCTGCCTGACCCACGGCAATAATAATATCGGGGTTCGTCTCTTGAATCTTTTCTTTCAGAATTTCCATGGAACGATGAAAAACCGTAGGAATCTCCACTTTCACCACAGTGTATCCTTCAATGGACTTTCGCACCTGTTTTACCGCTTGCAAGGCGGGGTTGATACTTTCTCCGCCGAAGGGGTCAAAAGCTGCCAGTAAAATTTTCATTTTTCCTCTCCTCCTTATCCGCCGCCAGATCCTTTGTTGAAAATTTCGGTTTCTTAAGGAGGATCACCCGGATTTTTGTTCCTTCCTCCGGCCGACTATCCACTTCAATTTCCCCTTTATGGAATTTCACAAATTCTTTACAAAGAACAAGTCCCAGTCCCGTACCTTCTTCATAATTCGTACCCTTAGTGGAAGTTACCTGATCCAGGCTAAACAGGTGGGGAATTCGCTCTTTTTGAATGCCTACCCCCGTATCTACAATATCCACCAGGACCTTGTCCTCCTGAAATCTTCCATGTATTTCAATTTTCCCCCGATTCGGCGTGAATTTCACCGCATTGGATAGGAGATTTCGAAAAATCGTTTGAATCATAGAGGGATCTCCTAAGGTTTTCAGCCCCGCTTCCATTTCCATTTCCAGCCGGATCTTCTTTCGGCAAATTTCCTGTTGATAAAGCTTTAAGTTTTCCTCCATAACCGATTCTAAAAAAAGTTCCTCCGGGCGTACTTTCAGATCTCCCTGCTGATGCATAGACCATTGAAGAAGATTACTCAGTAGTTTGTTTAGCTGTTTGGAGTGTTCACACATGGACTGTAAGAAATCCTTTCGCTCCTCTTCGCTGAAGTCTTCATAATTCTCCTCCATAAGGCTGGTCAGGCTCACAAAGGTATTTAAGGGACTTTTTAAGTCATGGGCGATAATCGAAAAAAACTTATCCTTGATCCGGTTGCTTCGCTGCAGGGCGTCATTTTTTTCTTCCAGGGTCTCCATGGCCCATTTCAGTCTGATATGGGTTTTTACCCGGGCCTTTAGTTCCACCGCATTGAAAGGTTTGGTAATGTAATCCACCCCGCCGCATTCAAAACCCTTTTTGATGCTTTGGGTGTCGGTTTTAGCAGTCAAAAAAATCACCGGAACCTCTTTGGTTTTCTCTTCCTCTTTTAGGATTTCACAAACCTTAAATCCGTCAATCTCCGGCATCATAACATCCAGTAAAATCAAATCAAAAGGAGTTTTCAGCGCCTGATTCACCGCTTCTCTTCCCTGAAGGGCAAAGGCCAGTTCATAATCCTCCTTTAAAAAGTTGGCAATCAGTTGAATGTTTTGTGCCACATCATCAACAATCAGTATTTTCCCCTTTTTTTCCTTCATAGTTAATCTCCTTTATCCGCTGAATAAGATTTGGGTAGTAAACCAGCAGATGTTTCATCCCTTCAATATCAAATCGTTCCGTACTATCAATCAGTTTGCTTGCATATTCCACTAAGGCCGGTACTTGCTGTTCTTCTCCAAGATCTAACAGCTTCTTTCCAAAGTCTTGGATATCCTGGAAGAAAGCACTGTTTCGAACCCTTCGGTAATCCCATTTTCCCCGATTTTCAATAAATCCCAACACCGCTTCTCTATCACCCTTGATTCTATAGTTATTAGGTTCTACATTTCCCGGCAAATCTCCTTCATTTTTTGCACTTTTTATAGAAAGATTTTTTCCTCCGATTTTTACGGGATAGAATATCAGCTCAAACCTTGTGCCTCTTTTCGGGACGGAAAAAAGATGAATCTCTCCCTCCAGGATTTCCACAAGGTTTTTCGTTATGGACAGCCCGAGACCCGTCCCCTGAGAAGTGTCTCCCTTGGGATTCCACTGTACAAAGGGCTTGAATATTTCGTTTTGTCCCCGCTTGGATATTCCTTTCCCCGTATCGACCACCTCGATCTTTAAGGTTCCGTGACGCTGATCTTTTTTCTCGAAAGTGGTTCTGATTTTCACAAATCCCTTATCCGTGAATTTAACCGCATTGCCCACAAGGTTTAATAATATTTGGCGAACCCTGGTCTCATCGATCCAAAGGAGATCCGGCGTCTTTTCTTCCACCTCGATTTGAAGATTCAGGTTTTTTTCCTTCGCCCGAAGTTCAAAGATATCCCGAATTTCTGCCACCAGATTTCTTAGAGAGATTTCCTTTCTCTCGATTTTTACCACTCCCGCTTCAATTTTAGATAAATCCAGAATATCATTCATCAGGGTCAACAGATTTTCTCCCCCCTGTTTAATGGAATGAATATACTCCCGATGTTTGGGATTCCGGGTCTCCTTCTCTAAAATTTCCGCAAAGCCGATAATGGAATTCATGGGGGTTCGAATCTCATGGCTCATATTGGCAATAAATGCGCTCTTTTGGCGATTGGCCTCCTGGGAGTTTTTCATGGCAACCCGAAGTTTTTTTTGGCTGTTTTTCATGTCGCTTTCCCTTTTTTTCTTTTCTATATAACTTCCGATCATATCCGATGCGGTATTGAGGATTCTGATATCCTGTTCGTTCCAGGTTCGCTTGTTCTCCACCTCGTCAAACCCTAAAAAGCCATACCATTGTTTTTCTACAAAAATAGGGATAACCAGCAATGACTCAATTCCCTGGTTTTTTAATACTGCAATTTCCGATTCCGGAAATTTTTCCACATCTCCTGCAATGTAAAGACCTTGAGACAGCTGCTTTTTCCACCGATGAAAGTCCGGCTCATAGTCAAAACGTTTTAATACCGGATTGTGAATTTGGGGCTCAATTCCCTCTCCGCAAGCCTCATAGGCGTATTTGGTATAATACTTCCGCGCTTTTGTGTTGTAGTCATACTCCTCGAAATTTTCAAAAATGTAGACTCGACTGGCGCCGGAGGCTTTTTGCAAATGAATCAGAGCTCCTTGAATCGCCTCCTGATGATTTTCCTTTAACAGCTGTTGGGATACATTGGAGAGCTCCGTCTCATAACGAATCCGCTCTTCTAAGATTCGTTGGCTGATCTTTACCTCGGTAATATCTATGGCAACCTCTAACCGTACTTTATCGTACCCCGGCCAATCAATCATTTTCGCTTCCTTCAAATAGTATTTATCCCACTGCTCGTAATAGGTCTCAAAACGATAGACTTCCCCTTCATTCAGCAGTAACGAAGGGTTTTCACAAACCGCACAGGGCGCCTTCAGGTTCTGCATGGCTTCATAGCAGGTTTTTCCCACCATTTCTTCCCCCCAGAGATCCGCCACGGTTTTATTGGCATATATGATTCGATAATTTTTCGGATCGATGACATAAATCAACTCACTGATGTTGTCAAACAGGGAAAGAATTCGTTGGTATTCCTTATAACCTCTTCGTCTTTCTTTTTTGGGGAAACCCTCTGTTTTTTGACCCATAGCAAACACCTCATTTCTTGTTTTATCGGTGCAGATTTTTTTTGACAATTATTTTAATGTCTTTTTTTCATTATAGCAAATATCAAAAAAAAGAAAAGAAGCAGAAACAACATCCGCTTCTTTCGTGCTTCCTATGTACTACGCTGCTTTGTGCAACGACAATACTGTTATTATCATTCAGAAAATATCTGAACCCTTCGGTTCCTTGCTCCTCTACGCTTTTTGGGCGGCTTTTTTCAGATCCCGAACCATGGCATGGGTGCTTTGCACATCCTCTTTGATCTTTCCCAGAATGCTATTGATTTCTTCTGCCAGGGTATCACTGTTGTTAGCCAGACTCTGAACTTCCTTTGCAACTACGGCAAAACCCCGACCGGACTCTCCCGCCCGTGCTGCTTCAATGGAAGCGTTCAATCCGAGAATATTGGTCTGGTTCGTGACTTTATTCATATAACGCACTATCTCATCGGTTTTTTGAATATTACCCACGGTCTCGGCGATGAAGTTCTCTAAGTTGTCGCTTAACTGATTTACCTCCTGAATATGGGCTTCCAGATTCTGATTCAGTTCCTCGCCCTGATCCACCAAATTCATCATCAGTGCTGCACTTTTACTGCACATGATATCGATGTTTTCAGTGTTCAGTTCCCGAAGTTTTTGTCCCACCTTTTCATTTCCCGTAACCTCAATAACAAGATCCATTTCTCTGTCAAACAGGGATTCCATGGCGGCGGTGGTAAAGATTCCGTGCTCCTTTGCCGTAACCATAGCCTCCGCGTCCTCCCGTAGATCCACGACCCCTTGTACCTCCACGGACTGCATTTTTATTAAGGATTTAAGGATGCCGTTGCCACCCTGTCCTCCTCCGATAATTCCGATTTTAATGATAATCTCCTCCTCAAATAATATATTTGTACTGCAAAACTGCCTCTATCTTCATTACATTAACTATTCATAATGATATCCAGACTATATTATATAGGAAAAATTCCTAAATTGGAAGGTCGATTGTTTAATAAATCCCACTTATTCTTCCATGGGTACAATATGAAACTTTGTAATCTCGTTTTTTGTTAAAAAACGCATGGGCGGTCCCCAAACTCCCGTACCGGGACTGGTGTATATATGAGCATCCTTTCTTTTATACAATCCTTTGGAATATCTGAAATAAAACATTATGATCCATTCCAGGGGAGGGATTTGTCCGCTATGGGTATGTCCCGAAAGCTGAAGATCCACCCCTAAGTTTACGGACTCTTCAAAACGTATCGGTTGATGAAACAGAAAAAGGGAGAATCGCTGGGGATCCGTATCTTTAAGGATCTCTTGAAGATTTACCGGGGTCCCCAGGTATTTTTCCACGGTATCGTCATCTGCTCCATAGATCTCCAGTTGCTTGGAAATTGTCACTTTCCGGTTTCTCAAAGGGGTTAATCCGCTTTTTACCACAAACTCGTTATAATCCTTTAATCCGCTGTATATCTCGTGATTTCCGATGATGGTAAACTTTCCCTTAGGGGCTTCCAACTCTTTTAAAATCGGCATAAAATCCTGAATTTTACTCAATTTATCATCGATTAAATCCCCGGTAATCACAATAATATCCGAGCCCAGTTCGTTGGTCCTTTGCACCGTATTTCGAAGCCATTTTTTCGAGGTTATCATACCGATATGTATGTCGGTCAGTTGGGTAACGGTAAATCCTTGGGAAGGTGTTTTTATTTTTGATGAAGGAATGGTTACTTCCCGCACAACAGGTACTCTTGTTCCGTTGTAAAATGAGTACAGGACCACCACTATGGACACTCCGGAAGCCATCACTGTTGATGTCCCAAGATCAAAATCCATAAACAAATAGGCAAGGTCCCGAATTAAAAATACGGATATGGCAATGGACAGAAGACCCAGCCAAAAATTACCTGAGTAGGCGATCCTGTGGATGTAGGGCTTTTTACGAAGAAACATGCCGAAAATAAAAAAGGAGCCCACCACGATAAATACGCCCCGAAGGAGCCAAAGTCCTGCCTCCGGTGTGTTCATTCCTCGAAGAATACTGCGGTACACATAATAGTTCATACCAAAATACAGGGCGGTAAAAAATAACCCCATGGCCAGGATGTTTAGTTTTTTGCTCATCATTTCTCCACCTTTTCTGCGTTTTCTAATTTTGCCGTCGGGTAAACGGTTTGCTTACCCTCTTTATCATACCCTTTCTCTATCCTCTTAAAACGGCAGTATCCTAATGATCTTTTACGAGGTGCTTTATTTATTAGCCGATAAAAGCCCAAAGAAATCCCCCTGTTGCTCTTCGGATTTCCCCGGGCTCATTTTGCCTTTACTGCATCTTTGCAATATCTCTTCTATAGGTTTTCCCTTCAAATCGGATTTTGTCCACATTGTCATAGGCTCTTTTTCGGGCTTTTTCCAATGTTTCATCCAGAGAAGTAACCCCCAGCACCCGACCGCCGTTGGTGACAAGTTTTTCTTCCTTCAGCCCGGTGCCTCCATGAAAGACCAGCGTTTGCTCATCAACCCTTTCCAGCCCTTCGATTATTTTACCCTTTTCATAAGCCTCGGGATAACCCCGCGAGGCCAGAATCACACAGACCGCTTTTTCTTCTTTCCACTGAATACTGATGTCCTTTAAGGAAGCATTTTCCACGGCCTTAAAAATTTCTACCAGATCCGTATCCAGCCGGGTTAAAATCACCTGGGTTTCCGGATCTCCAAACCGTACGTTGTATTCCAAAACCTTGGGGCCCTCCTTGGTGATCATGATGCCGATGAAAATAATTCCCCGGTAGTCCATGTTTTCCTTTTGTATTCCCTTTAAAGTGGGCTTGAGAATTTCCTCCTCCACCCTGGCCTCCACTTCCTTCGTGTAGGCTTCATTCGGGGAGTAGGTCCCCATACCTCCGGTATTTAACCCTTGGTCCCCTTCTCCGATTCTTTTGTAGTCTCTGGAGCTTGCCATGGGAGCAATGGTTTTTCCGTCCACAAAGGCGATCACGGAAGTCTCCACTCCCG
Source organism: Clostridiaceae bacterium (assembly GCA_003553525.1). Classification (GTDB taxonomy): domain Bacteria; phylum Bacillota; class Clostridia; order Peptostreptococcales; family T1SED10-28; genus Isachenkonia. The sequence continues at coordinate 9,334 of PWEO01000086.1, read as the reverse complement.
TTAGAAATTCTTCTATGACCACCTGGTCTCCCGCGTGGCCAAAGTCCCGGTCCTTCAGTATTTTTTTAAGTCCCTCCCTGGCTTCTTCCATGGTTTCACAGATTAAAACCCCTTTTCCCGCCGCCAGTCCGTCGGCCTTTAACACTAAGGGCAGCCGATACTCTTTAATAATTTGTAAAGCTTCCCGGTAGTCCTCACTTGTATGGGATTTTGCCGTGGGAATTTGATACCTTTCCATAAAATCCTTGGAAAAACCCTTGCTTCCCTCCAGTACCGCTCCTTTTTTATCGGGACCGATGATCCTGAGCCCCTCCCGGCGAAAAAGGTCTACAATCCCTTTTACCAGGGGGGCTTCCGGGCCTACCACGGTCAGGTCAATCCGCCGTTCCTTAGCAAAGGTTAACAGCCCTTCCAGATCCTCAGGGGAACCGTCGACCAACTCTCCCAGGTCCTTCATCCCGGGGTTCCCCGGAGCAATGAAAAGCTCGTTTACCAAGGGGCTCTCTTTCATTTTCCAAGCCAATGCATGTTCCCGTCCTCCGCTTCCGATCAGCAGAATTCTCATATCTTCACCTCTTTTAAAATTTTTATAACCGGGGCTTCACTTAAAATTCTCACCCTTAATGTTTGAAATGACGCATTCCCGTAAATACCATGCTGATGTCGTGCCGGTTACAGCACTGAATGGAGTCTTCATCCTTGATGGAACCTCCCGGTTGAATAATGGCGGAAATCCCCTGCTCCTTGGCCTTCATTACACAGTCCTCAAAGGGGAAGAAGGCGTCGGAGGCCAACACGCTGCCGGCAAGGTCATGTTCGGAGTTTCGAATTCCATTGTCCAGTGCCCAAATACGACTGGTCTGTCCCGGTCCGATGGCCAGGGTCTGTTGGTCCTTAGCTATGACCACCCCGTTGCTTTTTACGTGTTTTGCCACTTTATAAGCAAACTCCAGATCCTCAAGTTCCCGCTCCTCGGGGGTTTTTTCCGTTACCACGTTATTCTCCAAAATCAATGCGCAATCCCGTTCTTGAACCAAAATCCCGCCGGAGACTTTTTTGATATCCATTCCGGGATCCTTCTGTAAAATATCAGGAAGGGCTAAAACCCTCAGATTTTTCTTCTTTTTGAATACCTCCAAGGCTTCTTGGGTAAAACCGGGAGCCACCACCACCTCTAGGAAAATCTCTTCCATTTCCTCGGCGGTACTTCCGTCAACCTCCCGGTTAAGGGCCACAATTCCGCCGAAGATGGACTTTCGGTCCGCAGCATAGCATTTTTCAAAGGCTTTTTCGATGGTCTCGTTGCTGGCCACTCCGCAGGGATTTGTATGCTTTACCGCCACCGCCGTGGGGCGGTCAAACTCCTTTAACAGTTCCAGGGCGCCCTGGGTATCATTTAAATTATTGAAAGAAAGGGCTTTTCCCTGAAGCTGCCCGGCACTGACTAAACTTCCCGGTACATTCGCGGCTTCCCGGTAAAAGGCCGCCCTTTGATGAGGGTTCTCTCCGTAGCGAAGATCCATCACTTTTTCATAGGGAAATGTGAGCTTTTCCGGAAATTCCAAACCTAAGGGATATTCAATGTCCGTTGTATCCTCATTATTGGTTCCTTCATTGTTGTTGATCTCTTCGTTGCTTCCGGTTGTATTTTTTTCCGTCAACTCTATCAGGTGCTTTTTCATATTTTTTCTTAAATGATTTGCAATCAGTCCGTCGTAATACGCAGTTTCTTCAAAGACTTTCAATGCCAGTTCGTACCGGGTCACAATACCGGTGTTTCCCCGCTTTTGGATTTCCTCCAATACCCGGTCATAATCCCGCCGGTCCGTAACCACGGTAACATCCTCAAAATTCTTCGCCGCGGAGCGAAGCATGGTCGGTCCGCCGATGTCGATGTTTTCTATGGCTTCTTCCAGGTCCACATCCTCTTTTGTGATCGTCTCTTTAAAGGGATATAGATTGATCACCACCAGGTCAATTTCTTCGATGTCTAAATCCTTAAGGGTTTTTTTGTGACTCTCGTCCCCTCTTTTTGCCAGGATCCCTCCGTGTACCTTGGGGTGAAGGGTTTTTACCCTACCGTCCAGGCATTCGGGAAAGCGGGTGACCTCCGATACATCTTTGACGCTCAAACCTCCCTCCCGAAGAAGTTTTGCCGTCCCCCCCGTGGAAATAATTTCGACCCCTTCCCCGCTCAGTCCCCGGGCAAATTCTAAAATGCCGTCTTTATTGGAAACACTGATCAGTGCTCTTTTCAAATTAACCGCCTCCTATCATCACTTTTTAAACCGATATTTCCTCTTGTAACCCTCTTATGACTCAAATCATGGAGATGCCTATCCCTTTTGATCAATCCTCACCCGGCCGTTTATTACCTCGATTCTTCCTTCGGCGATCAGCTGAATGGCTTTGGGGAGCAATCGATGTTCGATTTTCAAAACCTTTTGTTGAATGTCCGAAACCCCGTCGTCAAAATCGATGTCAACGGTTTCCTGCAAAATGATGGGCCCGCCGTCGGTCTCTTCACTGACAAAATGTACCGTGGCGCCGCTGACTTTCATTCCCCGGTCGTATACCCCTTGATGGACTTTTTCTCCAAAATATCCTTTTCCCCCAAAACAGGGGAGCAAAGATGGGTGTATATTGATGATTTTATTAGGGTACTCCCCTATCATAAAACTTGGAATTTGCCCGAGATAACCGGCCAGAACCACTAACTCCACGCCGTGGGCTTTCAGTAATTTAAGAAGGGCTTCGTCCCGCTCAGTCTTTGTGACAAAGTCCTTTCTCTCAAATACCTCCGTGGGAATTCCATGTTCCCGGCCTCGTTCCAGCCCATAGGCGTCCTTCTTGTTTGCCCCGATGAAGACCACCTCCGCCGAAAGGGACCCTTCCAGGACTCCATCCAAAATCGACTGCAGATTCGTTCCCCCTCCCGAGACAAGTACCCCGATTTTTAATCTTTCCATAGTACCACCGATTCCTTGGACTTTTGGGTTTCCTTGATAACCTTGCCAATATAATAAGCTTCTTCCCCACTGTCTTTCAGGGTTTTTATCGTCTTTTCGACGTCTTCTTTCGCAACCGCAAGCACCATGCCGATGCCCATATTAAAGGTCTTATACATCTCTTCTTCGTCGATTTTTCCAAGATCACCGATCATCTTAAAAACCTCCGGTACCGGAAAACTGTCCCTCTTAATTTCTATACTTGTACCTTCGGGAAGCATCCGGGGAATATTTTCATAAAATCCGCCTCCGGTAATATGGCTCATCCCTTTAATCTCTACGGTTTTCATCACTGAAAGTAGCGGTTTTACATAAAGTTTGGTCGGTGTAATAAGAACCTCTCCAATGGTTTTCCCTAAACGCAGACTGTGTTCTTCCGGTTTCATTTTTTCCTGTTCAAAGAAGATCTTTCTGGCTAAGGAAAAACCGTTGCTGTGCACCCCGCTGGAGGCAATGCCCACTAAGGCGTCCCCCGGTTGGATGTCCTCTCCGGTGATCATTTTATCCTTATCCACTATGCCCACCACAAATCCGGCCAAGTCGTATTCCCCTTCATCGTAAAAACCGGGCATCTCCGCAGTCTCTCCCCCGATCAGAGCCGCTCCCGATTCTTTACAGGCTTTGGCAATTCCCGTGACAATGGTTTCCGCCCTTTCCGCTTTCAGTTTTCCCGTGGCAAGATAGTCCAGAAAAAACAAGGGTTTTGCCCCTTGGCACAGGATATCGTTTACACACATGGCCACACAGTCCTGACCGATGGTGTCGTGCTTGTCCATCATAAAGGCAAGTTTTAATTTCGTGCCCACCCCGTCGGTTCCCGAAACCAGTACCGGTTTGTTGATGCCCTCCAGATCCAACTCGAACAGCCCTCCAAAACCTCCCAGTCCCGTTAATACATTTTTCGTAAAGGTCTCCTTTACCGCATTTTTCATCAGAGCCACTGCCTTTTGACCTTCTTCCACGTCGACCCCCGCACTTTTATAGGTGTTTTTCATCATGGCACCTCTTTTCCATCGTATTTTAGTATTTTTATGATTATATTACTCTGTTTTCAAAGCGTTTAGTATTCCTACCTTGGAAGGATCCTATACGTCCTGTCCTTTTAAGGGATACCAGGGATATTTACAGCCGCAGCCGGTTAAAAGTCTTCCCGGATCCGGGTCCGTCTCCGTTACTTTCCTGCTGTTCTTTTACGTCCATGGGGTATTTCTGGTCAAAACAGGCCAGGCAGAAACGATCTTTATCCGTACCGATGGATTCCCTTAAGCCGTCAATGCTTATAAACCCGAGACTGTCCGCCCCAATGATTTTTCGAATTTCCTCCACGCTTTGGGAGGCTGCAATTAAATTTTTACGGTGGGGGGTGTCAATGCCGAAATAGCAGCTGCCCACCACGGGAGGAGAGCTGATTCGAACATGAACTTCCTTTGCTCCGGCCTTTTTCAGGCTGTGAACAATCCGTCGGCTGGTGGTTCCCCGAACAATGGAGTCGTCAATGATTACGATGCTTTTCCCTTTAATGTTCTCCCGAAAGGGAATCAGCTTCAGTTTTACTGCAATCTCCCGAAGGGATTGTTCCGGCTGAATAAATGTACGGCCGATATATTTGTTTTTCATTAAGGCATCCCCGTAGGGGATCCCCGATGCCTGGGCGTAGCCCAGGGCTGCGGGGATGGAGGAGTCGGGAACCGGCGCCACCATATCCGCCTTTACCGGATGCTCCCTGGCCAAAATCTTTCCCGCATTCAATCGCGCCTCATAGACGCTGACCCCGTCCAGAACACTGTCGGGTCTTGCAAAGTAAATATATTCAAAGATGCAGGAGGCCCGCCTGTCAAGTTTTTTATATTGGATGGATTCCAGGCCCTCCTTGGTAATTCGAATCATCTCTCCCGGTTCCACTTCCCGGACAAATTCCGCATCCATGACGTCAAAGGCGCAGGTTTCCGAGGCCAGGACGTAACCGCCGTCAGCAAACTTCCCCAGAGACAGCGGTCGCAGGCCTAAGGGATCCCGAACACCGATCAGCTCATTTTCCTTCATAATGACTAAGGCGTAGGCCCCTTTTACGAGATCCAGCGTCCGTTTAATGGACTCCACGGTGCCGTCGGAGGAGTAACGGGCCAGTAGATTCACAATCACTTCCGTATCGATGGAGGTTTGAAAAACCACACCGTCGTCTTCTAAGGAACTTCGGATTTTCTCACAGTTTACCAGATTTCCGTTATGGGCCAGGGCAATGCTCCCACCCCGGTAGCGAACCACCAAGGGCTGGGCGTTTTCCACATAGCTTTCTCCACTGGTGGAGTAACGCACATGACCGATTCCCACATTCCCTTTTAACTTTCCCAGGATGTCGTCGTTAAAGACCTCGGGCACCAGACCCATAGCCTTATGATACTCCGTACGGGCTCCGTCACTTACGGCAATCCCTGCACTTTCTTCCCCCCGATGTTGCAGGGTGTACAGGCCGTAATAAAGATATTTTGAAAGCATGGCATCGTTTTTATATATTCCCACCACGCCGCATTCTTCTTTCAGTTTTTCATCGGTGAACGCTTGCTGCTCAAAATTTTTCAATGGTTTCCCTCCTTGGGCTGAAATGAAAAATTACTTTTCCATGATCTCCTGAATGGCGCCTCGCCAGTTGGTCTCTAAATCTTTTATGGAATGGTTGATGACCTCTTCTTCATTAATCTTAATCTGCAAATTTTCTCCTCCGGTTTTTCCCAGGATGCTGTGGGGGATTTTCTCGGAAATCAAGGCCTGCTCCAATAAAGAAAGCTTGCTTTCCTTAAGGGATACTAAAAAGCGGCTTTGGGATTCGGAAAAGAGTACCCGGTCCGGACCCAGATCACTTTGAATGTCGAGCTTTGCTCCCATACTTCCTGCAATGGCGGACTCCGCTAAAGCTACGACAAGTCCCCCTTCACTCAGGTCATGGACCGACTGGAATAAATCACGCTCAATACCTTGAAGTACTGCCCTTTGGGTTCGAATTTCCATGGCCATATTCAAAAATGGCACCTCTCCCGTTTCTTTCCCGTGGATTCTTGATAAATACTCACTTCCACCGATCTCGTCCCTGGTTTCTCCCATAAGCAGAATAACATTGTTTTCCTCTTTAAAGTCCAGGGTCATGTGTTTTCGAACATCCTCCAAGACTCCTACCATCCCAACGATGGGCGTAGGGTAGATTGCCGCTTTATCGGTTTCATTGTAAAAACTCACATTCCCGCTGATGACCGGCGTATCCAGCTCCCGGCAGGCTTCACTGAGACCCAGGACCGACTCTCTGAATTCATAGAAACGCTCGGGCTTTTCCGGGCTTCCAAAGTTCAGTCCGTCGGTGATGGCCGCCGGGGTTGCCCCTGCCGCCACTAAGTTTCTTGCTGCTTCCGCCACGGCGATCTTTGACCCTTCCCGAGGGTTTAAATAACAGAACCGGCTGTTACAGTCCGTGGTCAGAGCAATGCCTTTTTCCGTACCCCGAATGCGAATTACCGCCGCGTCGGAGCCGGGCTTTACCACGGTACTGGTTCGTACCATATGGTCGTACTGATTGTAAATCCATTCCTTGCTGGCAATGTTCGGAGCTCTTAGAAGCTCCATAAAGGTTTTATTTAAATCCTTCGGTTCGGGGATCTTCGATAAATCTTCGCAGCGGCTTTTTTTCATATGTTTCGGTTCATGATAATCCTTATAGTATTTCGGTGCTCCCGAAGAGTCCAGGGACTCCGCCGGCATATCCGCTAAAATTTCCCCGCCTTCTCTTACCCGAAGTCGGCCGTCGTCGGTGACCTTTCCGATAACTTTGGAATGAAGTCCCCATTTTCCCACAATTCGGTTTACGGTTTCTTCCTGGCCTTTACGAACTATCAAAAGCATTCGCTCCTGGGACTCGGAGATCATAACCTCCACCGGGTGCATGCCCGATTCTCTTCGTGGAACCTCGCTGATATCCACGTCCATTCCGCCCTCACCCCGGGTTGCGGTTTCACATACGGCGGAGGTCAGTCCCGCGGCGCCTAAATCCTGAATGCCTACCACGGCATCGGTTGCCAAAAGTTCCAGGGAGGCTTCCAGCAGCAGTTTTTCCATAAAGGGGTCTCCCACCTGAACGGCGGATCGTTTTTCTTCCGATGCTTCCGTGAGTTCCACCGAGGCAAAACTTGCTCCTCCCACACCATCCCGGCCTGTGGAAGCACCGATATACATCACCGGATTTCCCACGCCTTTTGCGCTGGCCCGATGAATCTTATCATGTTCAATCACTCCGACGCACATGGCGTTTACCAAGGGGTTTCCTTCATAGGATTTATTAAAGAAGGTCTCTCCTCCCACGGTGGGGATACCCATGCAGTTTCCATATCCGGATATCCCTTCCACCACACCGTCAAGGAGATACTGTACCCGCTCGCTGTTGTCCAGTTCCCCAAATCGCAGGGAATTCAGCAGCGCCACCGGCCTTGCTCCCATGGCAAAGATGTCTCGGATAATTCCGCCGACCCCGGTAGCCGCTCCTTGATAAGGCTCCACCGCCGAGGGATGGTTGTGACTCTCGATTTTCATGGCCACCGCCATATTGTCGCCGATATCGATGATGCCCGCATTTTCTCCCGGTCCCTGAAGGACCCGTTTTCCCGTGGTGGGGAAGTGCTTAAAAAGGGCTCTGGAGTGTTTATAACTGCAGTGCTCCGACCACATTACGCCGTACATGTTCAACTCCAGCTCATTGGGCTCTCTTCCCAGGAGTTCGAGAATTCTTTCGTATTCCTCTTTTTTCAGTCCCAGCTCTTCGTAAAGATTCATGTTATCGGCCTCCCTTTAAATAAGAAATCATGGATTCGAAGATTTTTCTTCCGTCGGTATTCCCAAGAATCGGATCGCAGGCTCTCTCGGGATGGGGCATCATGCCCAGAACATTTCCCTGTTCATTAATGATCCCTGCGATATCTTCCTTCGATCCGTTTTTGTTCTCCTGATAGGTCAAAAGGATCTGTCCGTTATCTTTCAACTTTTGCAGCACCTCATCCTGGGCCACGTAGTTTCCTTCTCCGTGGGCTACGGGAATTTCAATAACCTCGCCCGGTTGAAGTTTATTGGTGAAGGCGGTATCGCTGTTTTCTACTCTGAGCGGTGCCGTACCGCAGATGAATTTCAAATCCCTGTTTCGAACTAAGGCTCCCGGCAACAGTCCCGCTTCCGTCAATATTTGAAAACCGTTACAAATTCCGATGACCAGCTTTCCTTTTTCTGCGTGGGCTTTCACGGCGTCCATCACTTTAGAAAACTGGGCCACGGCCCCGCATCTAAGATAATCACCATAGGAAAATCCTCCGGGGATGATAATACAGTCGTACTCTTCAATTTTCTCTTCCTCATGCCAAATATATTCCACTTTTTCCCCCATCATATCCTTAATGGCGTAGTACGAATCTAAATCACAGTTGGAAGCGGGAAATACAATTACACCGAATTTCATATATCTTTCCTCCTCGAATTGGTTTATCTAGAATTTATACAATTTCGTAGGTGTATTTTTCAATCACCGTATTGGCTAACAGTTTTTCACACATCTCTTCCACCGCTTGTTTCGCTTCCGCCTCCGGTCGGTCTGAGAGTTCCAGTTCAATCAGTTTTCCGATTCGAACACTTTTAACCCCTTCGTAGCCTTTCTTTGTCAGTGCTCCTTGGATTGCTGTTCCCTGGGGATCGGAAATACTGTCCTTTAAGGTTACGTATACTTTTATTTTCATGAATAACTCCTCCTCATTTTTAATTGGTCAGTTGGTCAGTTGGTAAGTTGGTCAGTTGGTAAGTTAGCTAGTTGATCATTCCCGTAACACGTTTCAGCACCTCTTGATAGCTCTCCTCCACGGAACCCAGATCCCGTCTGAACCGGTCTTTATCCAGGCGCTCCCCGGTTTTTATGTCCCACAGTCGACAGGTATCGGGAGAGATTTCATCCCCGAGGATGACTTTTCCGTTAAACTTTCCGAATTCCAGTTTAAAATCCATCAGATTCAGTTCCCGTTCCCGGAAAAATATCTTCAGTACTTCATTGATTTTCAGCGCCGTATCTTTGATTATTTTCATTTCCTCTTTCGTGGCCAGTTCCAGCACCTCAATATGATCATCATTGATCATCGGATCCGACAGGGCGTCGCTCTTTAAACAGTACTCCACCACGGGTTTTGAAAGGGGTGTGCCTTCTTTAAGCCCCAGCTTTTTTGCCATGCCTCCTGCGGCCAGGTTTCGGACAATAACCTCCACAGGAATGATTTGAAGCCGTTTGACCACCATTTCATGCTCCTCTATAACTT
>PWEO01000120.1 GCA_003553525.1 Clostridiaceae bacterium | reverse complement strand
TGTTTGCGGGGGGACTCTAAGATGGCAAAAACCATAAGCCTTACGGTGAATAAAACGTTGGAAGTTCATGTAGCGGATACATTTAAAGACCGACTGCTCGGTTATATGTTTCAAAAAGAGCCTGCGTACTCCTCCTTACTGATCCAGCCCTGCAGCAGCATCCACACATTTTTTATGCGCTTTCCCATCGATGTGTTATTTCTCAGTGAGGAAAAAGTAATTATCCGGCGGTACCTGTCCTTAAAGCCCGGGAAAGTTATTATGCCGGTCAAGGGAGCAAAGATGGCGTTGGAAGCAGCCGCCGGAGAATTTACAAATTATTATGTAGGCGAAAAATTGGAAATAAAATAAAGCCGCTAAAGGGTTGTCTTTAGCGGCTTAGTTTATTTTGTATGTCAGGATAGTGGTGACTTCAGTCGGCTGAGGTTCAAAAAAGAAGCTTTAGTCATTACTTGAAACATAGGATTTTATGGTTTTTCGGTAATCATTACTGGGATTAATCAATTCCATAATATATTCCATCCGTTCTCCCCGTTGAACCTTATGAGTAATTTTGCCCATCATATTGTAGGGAATTTGTTCGAATCGAAATAAAAAGGTGTATATATTACCAACCTGAAGAGAATCGCTGGTTGAAGCGATCACAAGCTCCAGGGTTGAGACCTGGGTGACTAGAAATGGTCCGTGGATTTTTTTTTGAGTTATGGCATCATCGATATGGTCAATATCAAAGTAATACCTTTTTTTCGGCGATAGAATTTGTTCACTAGGGTTCATAGAAAGCCTCCTCTTCACGGAATACCTGAAACTAAAATGTATATTACGTATTAATTATATTATATCATTTAATAAGACCGTTTGCTAATGAAGAGGTTCGGTATACATTGTCATTGAAAAAAGTTCTCAAAAGTGATAAAATTATAATATGAAATAAAAATAAACAGATGTTTATACCCAGCATTATCTGTCTCGCCTCCGTCGGAGAGACAGATTGGCATTACAGGAATAGAGGTGTACTATCATGCAAACGCCCCATAAATATTTGCTTAAAATAAGCTTGATTATGATTATACCGATTTTACTCAGTGAATATCTTTTTCGAACGGAAATCGCATCGGTGATGCGTTGGTTAATCAGCAACCCATTTATGTTTCTATTAAACCTCACGGTACTGGTGGGGTTAACGTTGTTTTTTGTGTTTTTATTCCGCAGACTGGATGTCAGTGTGTGGTTCGTCCTAATGTTCAGTATCATTATTGGGATCGTCAACGCCAACAAATTCAGTCTCAGAAGTGTGCCCTTTATGCTGAATGATTTCTTCTTGTTTCGGGAACTATGGGTTTTACTCCCGGAATTTTGGACGGTGAGATGGTTGTTTCTAGCAATCCTGGCCATCCCTGCTTGTTACGGAGTTTTTTTGATTATGAGAAAATGGTTTGGGTCCACCCCCTTTAGAGAAATCAAAAAGCATGTGGTGGTCTCCTTTTTACTTTGTTTAGGGCTGGTTATGGTCGGAAACGTTATTTATGCAGAAAGTCATAGCCCCTGGGAGCTCGGATTTATTTACTCCCTTCCAAGGTCCTTTGGAAGTCAAGAGGTGGAAAGTCCCGTGGGATGGGATGAAATCCAAGAGCAACTGCCTGCCGAGGAACCTTCCGAAGAGAAGGACCGGGATAAAGTGGTCAAGGAAGAAGACCCCAATGTTATTATCATCATGAGCGAATCCTTCTGGGATGTCAAAGAACTGGGTGTAGAGTTCTCGGAGAATCCCATCGCATATTTTGACAGCTTAAAGGAAGAAAGTATCCATGGGGACATTTATGTTCCCGTATTTGGAGGAGGAACGGCGAACTCCGAGTTTGAAGTCTTAACGGGACTTACATTGAAAAATTATCCTAATGACTGGCATATGGTATACCGGGAAGAAATAGATTATCGACTGCCTTCCCTGGCTTCTATATTTCGGGAAGCGGGCTACAGAACCCATGCCCTTCATCCCTACTATTCCTGGTATTATGAGCGGGATCAAGTTTACCCGAGGCTGGGTTTTCAGGAAACCACTTTTAAAGAGAACCTGGAAGGGTCAGAGACCCTAGGGCCCTTTATTTCCGATGAAGTGGTAACCGATGAACTGATCAAACAGTTAAAATCTACGGAGGAGCCGATGTTCAGTTTCGCCGTAACCATGCAAAACCATGGCCCCTATAACGAAAGAAGAAACCTTCCGGTCATAGACTTTGATACGGATTTAGAAGAGCAGCATCATGAAATGTTACAAATATTCACCGATGGAACCTACTACTCGGATCAGGCCTTAAAAAAGTTGGTGGAGTTTTTAAGAGACTGGGATGAGCCCACACTGGTGCTGTTTTTCAGTGACCATCTCCCCATGCTTGGAGAAAATTATAGTGTCTACCGGGAGCTGGGCTTTATAGGAGATGAAACTCCGGAAGAGCTTCAGGATGATCTGAGACTTCATACCGTACCCTATATATTATGGTCGAATTATTCCGATGAAGCAGTGGAAAAACCCCTGAAGAATGCATCGTTTTTAACCCCCCTGGTTCTTGAAGAATCCAATATGGAAAAACCCATTCATTTAGAAACCGTATCAAGGATTTATCAACGGGCACCCTTAATCACAAACAGCTATCTAACAGATCATGAGGGAAATCGATATGATCACGAAACCGAAGAGTATAGAGAGGTTCTCGATTTATACCGTAGCATCCGGGATCGATTGGTCTATGATGCGAAGTACCGTCGGGGACTGCCTCAATCGAATATCGATGTTAATCGGGCACGGCAATAAATAGGTACTATGGATCAATAAAAGAGAAGACCGCGTTCTTCTCTTTTTTGATGGATCAATACGTAAGATAAAAGCACAAGTTAGGACTCTTTATTCTGAAGTTTATGCTTGAATAGACGATAAAACACTAAAGTTCCCAGAAGGTAAAAAGCAATGGTTAAAGCATAAGGAGTGTTATAGCTGAAATTTTCCATAATCCAACCCCCTGAAAAAATCCCCAAAGCGCGGGTTAAATTATTGATCGTAGCCCGCATGGCACTCATCAAGGGGCGGTGGTGTTCCATTACGATATGCATGGAGATGTTACGAATTAGGGGCTGGCCCATATTCATAAGAGAACTTCTCAGAAAAAAGGCAATGGCTACGATTACAATACCCTGAGGAACTCCAATGGCAATGAGTAGTGGAATACTTAGAATCTGGGTGGCTACAATGGTTTTATAGGTTCCGATCCGTTTACCTAAAAAAGGGACACTGAGGCTTCCAAAAACTGTCCCCAGCTGGGCAAAGCTCAGGATAAGGCCTACAATGCTGTCGGTGGTCTCCAGCATGTATTTTAAATAAACGCCGAAAAAAGGAACGATTAAGCCTGCACCCAGACCGATTAATCCGGTATAAAATAAAAAAGAAACGTTCAATTTTGTGAAAAATCCTTTAAATTCATGGAAATCTAATCGCTTTACCTTCTTTTCCGGCTTAGGCTTTAACAGTCCTAAGGGAATAATGGCAATAAGGCTGGTGGCACTTACCAGAATCAAAGCGTATCGAAGGGACGTGGGACCCGGTCCTATGGACTGTGCAAAGAAATCGGCTAAAAATCCGGTAAAAAGAGAACCGATCATAAATGCGGCATTTCGTGTAGCGAAGGTTAAACTAAAGGCATGAACCCTTTCCGCTTCTGAGGCTTGATTGTAGATAAAGGGCGATTCCACGGTCATCATTGCCGCCTGGCCGAAACCGAAAAGCACTGCAATGATCCTGATTAGCGGAACCGTTTCCACAAGGACGATGGCGATACTACTGATCCCTACGGTTAACAACCCCATAATCAGCGTTCTTTTATGTCCGATTTTTCCCGCAATAAAAGCGATCAGAAAAGTGAACAGTCCCACCGAAAGTCTTCGGAGGGATAAAACCGTTCCGACTAAGCTTTCGGGGTGACCGAGCTCGATCACATAAATGCCGAAAAAACCGTTAAAGGAAGCAGAAGTGAGACCGTATAGAAAAACTACAAGTATGAATTTTTTTATGATGGGGTTTAAGTTTTTATAGCTCATTTTGTCATTATATAATTAGATACTCGAAATATCAACAGTAGAAATAAAAATATTTAAGGAATTAAGAGGGAGGGGATTTTTTTATAAAGCAGGAAAAGGAACGGTGAATGTCGAAGATAAGTAAGATAGAGATTTGAGTACAAATCGATTAGGAGGTATATTATGAAGTACGCAAAAATTCACTTTAAAGGACGAGCGGTGGAGTCAAAAAACCTGTATAAAACGAATCCTATTTTTGATCAGGACAAGGATTTTTCTCTGGATCGCTGGAAGGTCATGGTCGAAACAATTATCGAAAAGAAGAGCCTGCAAAAGATATACTTTATCCTGGACTCGGATTTTCAGATTTACCCCGGGCAGTTGGAGGAACTGGGAAGAGGCCTAAAAAAGCTAAAGAATCATGGAAAAACCCTATATTGTTATGGAAAAAACTATGAGATAAAAGCGCTGTTTATTGCTTCCTTTTGTCATCACCGGATTATGCCGGAGGACGGTACGATACTGGATTTAGGTTCTTCAATGAAGCGAAACTATTACAAGGGTCTGTTGGACCGTTTTAACGTAAAAGTGGATGTATACCGAAAAAAAGAGTATAAGGGCGCTGCGGATTCTTTTCGCTCAGAAAAGATGGAACAGGAACAACGGGAAGCCTATGGACTTCTTTTAAAGCGTGTCCGGGAAACCCTAGAAGGCACTGTGATACAAAATCTCTCTTTGTCAAAAGATTTCTTTGAGAATTTGAAGCACGGAAAAACCTTAAGAGCAGCGGAAGCCCTGGAGGAAAAAATTGTTACAAAAGTTGCCTATCAGGAAGATCTGCTTAGAATATGGAAACTGGATAAAGTGAAAGAGGAAAAAATAAAATTACAGGATGAGGTGTACGGTCGAGGGAAAAAAGTGGCGGTCCTTAGCTTTGACGGTAATATCATTGACGGTGAAAGTCAAAAAAGAGGAATGATGGGGCCTTCCATTGGTGATTACAGTATGGTAAAAGAGATTGAAGGATTACGGGAGGATAAAAAAATCCACGGCGTGGTATTTAAAGTGAACTCCGGTGGAGGTTCCGCCACGGCGTCGGCGGAGATTTACCAAGCCCTATTGAAACTGAAAGAGAAAAAGCCCCTGGTGGTTGTGCAAACAGGAGTTGCAGGGTCCGGCGGGTACTACATTTCCATTCCGGGATCTAAGATCTACACCCAGCAAAGCACCATCACCGGCTCCATCGGAGTCATCAGTATGCTTTTTTACTTAAAAACCTTCCTGGAAGACAGGGGCATTGCCAATGATGGGGTGCAGGATGGAGATTACGCGGATATTATGTCGGTTTGGCGTAAGAGGGATAACAAAGATGAAGCCCTGATTATGAATGAAATTGACCACATCTATAAAGGATTTAAGGCTAAAGTGGCAAAGGAACGGGGATTTTCTAAAGATAAGGTGGAAGCTGTGGCAAAGGGTAGAATCTGGCCCGGGATGGATGGAATTAAGCAGGGAATATGTGATGAAATCGGAGGGGTGGACGATGCCGTTCTTCACTTGAAAGAGGCCCTGGGAGAGGAAAAACTTCAGGTAAGCTTTTATCCGAAGAAAAAGGAAAATTTATTACTGCGCTATTTCGCCAGCCATACGCCCGGAGTTTATAGTGAGTCCATAAATAAAATTTTTGCCATAAATGAAGAACTGGGAAATATTCATGGCAAAGTTATGATGACTGAAGAGGATATCCTTTTTTCAGAGTTTCGATTATAAAACGCTAACCACTATTATGGACCGACATAAAGGGGGTATCCTATGATAAAAATCGAAAGAGAAAAAAACACCGTGGGCGTCATGATCAAATTTTATTGCATGAAAAAACATAAAAGGAAAAATCCTCTTTGTAAAGAGTGTTCTGAACTCCTGGAGTATGCCCGGGAAAGGTTGGAAAACTGTCCCTATGGTGAGAACAAAAAATCCTGCAAAAGATGCACGAGCCCTTGCTATGCTCAGGAGAAACGAGAAAGAATCCGTCAAGTGATGGGTTACTCGGGGCCGAGAATGCTTTATTATAAACCTTTGGAATGGATGGATCATCTTTTTAAGTAGCAACTGAGACCATTTGAATATGCACGTATCATCTCAAATCAGGAGGAAAAACCTATGAAAGCAATTAAAATATTAGGATGGTTAGGGTCGGTTGCCATGACTGTGGTTATTGGCAATGCTTTTATCAACGGTAGTTTTACTGAAGACGGAGGGGAACTCCTTAAAAATCCATGGGGAGTAGTCTCCCTAGTGGATCTTTATGTAGGATTCATTTTGTTTTCCATATGGATTTTCCTTCGAGAGGAAAAACTCTCAGCAATCGTAATATGGGTTGTATTTATGATGATTCTAGGGTTTTTCACGGGAAGCATATATGTGCTAAAGGCGGCCTATGAGAGTAAGGGAGATAAGAAGATTTTTCTTATGGGAAAAAAAGAATAGGATGGATGGATTATAAAAACTTAAAAGACCGGCGGCTACTTTGGGGTAGCACCGGTCTTTTAAGTTTGAGTACTTTTTACCTCTCAATTATTTCTCCAGCAGATCCGGTCTCACTTTAGATAAAAAGCGAACGATTAACGCGGTGATGGTAGCCTCTAAACCAATGCCTACAACTAAGATACCAATCAAGGCAGCCCAACCGGTTAACGCAAAATAATCAAGATTTTGAACCGCTTCCACAAAGCTCTCATCATCATGGTGATGGCCGTCATCATCGTGATGATCTTCGTCGTCATCGTGGTGATGGTCTTCATCGTCATCGTGGTGATCATCATCGTAATGGTCTTCGTCGTCATAGTGGTGATCATCATCGTGATGGTCTTCATCATCGTGGTGATCATCATCGTGGTGATCATCATCGTGATGGTCTTCGTCGTCGTGGTGATAATCTTCATCATGGGCATGATCGTCATGGGGCACAACTTCCGGCAATCCTACGGTAGCACCAACGATTCCCACCATCATGGTTAAAGAAATCAATAAAGCAATTACCGTCGCTCCTACAGCGGCTTTTGTAGGTGTCCAGTTTTTAGCAAGTGTTTTGAATATATAATATCCGATAATTACTTCTGAACCGATTACTAAGGTGTTGATCCCTACAATGGTAATACCGCCGTGGCCAAAAAGGGCCATGATAACGTTTACGGTAAAAACCACGATAAAACCGACACTGGGACCCACTAGAATACCGATAAGCACCGCCAGGCTAAAATGCAGGGGAATAAACCCTATGGGTATAGACATACCTATCAGCATAATTGCTGCGGATATTCCTGCTAAGGGGACTTTCCTTCCCATGTCTTTGTCTCCGATATTTTTAATAAGAACAAAAAGCATCACCGCAGTAAGTATGTAGCCTGAAATCCACCAAAAACTGGGGATAATACCGTCGGGAATATGAATATGGCTCATGAAACTCACTCCTTTGTTTTTAAATGCAACTCACTTGCATTTATAATTATTTACAGTATAACTTTTATGCTTTATTTTGTCAAATATACGAGTCCTGTCATTGGAACTTGAAATATAAAAGCCGCCAATGCCTAATATAACAGGCGCCGGCGGCTAAAACTATTTATAGAGTTAAAGTGCAGATATGCTTATGACTTTTTCCGTTTTCTTCGAATGGTATTTAAAAGTGTCTTTGCAAAAGAAAAAAATATGATTATACCCGGTATTATTAAATAATCCCGAAAAGCGGTGATTATTATCTCCCTATTAAATGAGAAGCTTGCCCCTTCAAATGTGGTTAGAATTCCGTAGGCAACCGTAATGGTTATTAGGTACATCACAGTCCCTAAAATGAGGTAGGGCTTGCTTTTTCGTAGTTCTGTTTTAAAATTCTTTCCAAAACTTTGATTGTATTCCATTTCTTATCATCCCTTCATAAATACTTTATCAACTGTATCCATTGTATTAGACAATAGAGTTCTTTACAAGAAGAAGTTGTTATTCTGCGGGATAAATATTTCAGTGACTTCGATTTTAATTTGGGGTATAAAGCAGTTAACAGATAATTGTTCGGGAAAGATAAGAAAATCTGACTTATCACTTGAAATAAGATTTATTATGCAGCAGTGTATTAAGGAGGTCGAAAGGGGTGTTGTAATGAACAGCCTTTTTTCTGAAGATTATTATAAATATATTTTTGAAAACAGTCTCGATGCGATTATGATCACAAAACCCGACGGGAAGATTGTAAAAGCCAATCCTGCCCCCTGCAAAATGCTGGGATGGACGGAGGAAGAACTTGGCAGGGTTGGAAGGGATGGAATAATAGACCTTAAGGATCCGAAATTCAAAGAAGCTTTGGACCTGAGAAAAAGAGACGGTAAAGAAAGGTGTTGGGATTAATCATGATCGATGTGGATGTGCTTAAAACTGTTAACGATCAATTTGGGCACTTAGCGGGAGATCAAGTGCTTGTAAAATTTGCAGCGGTTTTACAAGAGAATGTAAGACAGTACGATGTACTGGGAAGACTTGGCGGAGATGAGTTTATTGTGGCTCTTCCCAATACCACGTATGAAAAAGCGAAGGAAATTGCTTAGAGACTTCGAGAAAAAGTTGAAAAAATGGAAGTTCAATATGTGAAAAGTACAATTAAAATCACCGCAAGTTTTGGTGTAAAAATGTACCAAGCGGAATCCGGGTTAACCATAGATCAACTGATTTCAAAGGCGGATGAATACTTGTACCGCGCTAAGGCTGATAGGAATAAAGTCTGTCAAGGATAATCGGAATTTGGGGTTATCCTTTGGATGGTTTTTAAACCTTAAAATAATTGATAATAATTATCAAATGAATGGTTATTAAATGCAATTAGTGGTATAATTATACTATAGAAAATATTAAAGGAGAATTACTATGAAAACCAAAAATTTGGTCATATTGTTATTGGTTTTTTTGCTTATTCTGGGATCCATATATACAATAGCTGCTTTAAGAGATAAGGCGGATCAGGACCCGGAGACCATCGGAGCAACGCCTGATTATAATCGGGATGACTACGCCGTAGCAACCTTTGCAGGAGGCTGCTTTTGGTGTATGGAACCGCCCTTTCGAAAGCTGAACGGAGTGGTCGATGTAATTTCCGGATACACCGGAGGAGATACGGAGAACCCCACCTATGAACAGGTGACAGCCGGGGGCACAGGACATATAGAAGCTGTAGAGATTATTTATGATGAAAGTCTTATCTCTTACGAGTCGTTGTTGGAAGTCTATTGGAGACAAATCAATCCCACCGATGATGGAGGCCAATTTGTGGACCGTGGATATTCTTACACTTCCGCCATATTTTATCATGACGAAGTTCAAAGAGAATTAGCGGAAAGTTCGAAAGAGGCCCTGAAAGCGTCCAACCGCTTTGACGAACCCTTAGTAACGCCTATCCGGGAGGCAATGACCTTTTATCGGGCAGAAGAATATCATCAAAATTATGCGGAAAAAAATCCCCTACGCTATAATTTTTATACACGAAACTCCGGACGGGATGAATTTTTAGACGGCGTTTGGGGAGAGGAAAGGGAATATGAGGTCCCCAATAAAACTAACGGATTTGTCAAGCCGTCCGAGGAAGAACTTCGGGAAATGCTGACCCCGATGCAGTACCGGGTTACCCAGGAAGATGGAACAGAGCCCGCATTTAACAATAAATATTGGGATAATTACGAAGATGGAATTTATGTGGACATCGTGTCGGGAGAGCCGCTGTTTAGCTCCCAGGACATGTTTGACTCCAAAACCGGGTGGCCGAGTTTTACAAGACCCTTAGTGGAGGAAAATATTGTTGAGCGGGAGGACCGAAAGTTTTTAATGGTTCGAACCGAAGTTCGAAGCCTCCAGGGAGATTCTCATTTAGGCCATGTATTTGAAGACGGACCGGAACCCACAGGGCTTAGATACTGCATTAACTCAGCAGCCCTTCGTTTTATTCCGAGGGATCAGCTGAGCAGTGAAGGCTATGAAGAGTTCGAAAGCTTATTTGATAATTGATTGATACAGGGACCATCAAAACCGATTGATGGTCCTTTTTAATGTTTGTCTTTCTCAGGAAGGAAAGAGCAGGGGGACAGAGGGGGACAGGGGGACGGAGTAATTGTCCTCTCAGTTTATGGTAAGGGGACAATTACTCCGTCCCCCTGTCCCCCGTCCCCCTCTGTTTTTCTGATAAATTATTAATTTATGCAGGAATTTTGAACAGGCGTATTGAATAATAGTTAAGAAGAGTATACTGAAAGATAACCGGGCAATGTTGCCAGTGGTAACAAAAGCCAAACAAACCGTATTAGCAGGAGGATACAAGTTGAAAAAAACCATTCAAAGGGATACTGGTAATAAAAAAACTAAAATTTCTTTTAAAAAATTAAAGACACTCCTTATGCTCTTGTTCTGGTTTATTCTAGCGGGCAGTACCGCCTATGGAGAGGGGGAGGAGGTTATCCTTCAGCTTCGGTGGGATCACCAGTTTCAGTTTGCCGGGTATTATGCGGCCCTGTGGGAAGGCTATTATGAGGATGCGGGATTTGATGTGAACATTCGGAGTGGATTTGATGAGAATGGAGAGATTGTCTCCGCCCCCAAAGAAGTCGGTGAAGGCCATGGAGATTTTGGAGTAGGAGCCTCGGATATTTTAACCTATCAGGAAAATGGATACGAGTTTACTGTGATGGCCTCGATTTTTCAACGAAGTCCCGTGGAGTTTTTTATGTTGGAAGAGACCTCTTATCAGAGTTTAGTAGACCTTACGGAGTTGAATGTGGGCCGGAGGGTAAATGATCTGCTGGATATTGAACTGCAGGCCATGTTGATCCAGGAGGGCATTGATCCTAAAGGGATGCCCCGGATTTCAGCGGAGTATGATTTTTCCGTTGAAGATTTAACGGGGGGCTATTTTGATGTTATTCCGGGATACCTGGGCACAATTCAGTATCAAGGAAACCTTGAAGGGGTTGCGCTGCAAACCATACAGCCGATTGATTATGGTATTGATTTTTACGGCGACAGCCTTTTTACCAATGAGGCCTATGCTTTAGAACACCCGGAAAGAGTAAATGATTTTAAGAAGGCCAG
>PWEO01000021.1 GCA_003553525.1 Clostridiaceae bacterium | reverse complement strand
GCAAGTGGAGAGTGTAAAAAGCACCCGGGATAAATTTGATGGGATTGCGGAGCAGGTAAAGCTTGTACGATCCGTGGTGGATAAATCCGTAGGTTCTGTGGGTGAGATGAACGCTAAGAAAGATGAACTAGCGGGGATCATGGAGAATCTGGCAGCGATTGCGGAGGAAAATGCCGCAGCAACCCAGCAGGCCTTAAGCACCGTGGAAGAGCAGACCTCCTCCATGGAGGAAATCGGAAAATCCAGCGAAGCCTTAACCGAACTGGCAGAGGGAATGCAACAAAGCGTAGGGAAATTCAAGTTTGCCTAATGTGTATCGCAAAATTACAAAGATGGAAACAAAAAATAAAACCGACCTGTTTCAGGTCGGTTTTCAACTTTGTAAATATCTTTCTGATGTAAATGGCTATGTTATTTATTAATAATGTATATTAAAAAAATCTGCCAAATAAAAATAAGAATTGACAAAGATTCCCTTTGGAACTATAATTAGCTCATGGTGAGTGAACGTTCATTCACCATTGTGGGAAACAGTCAAAAGAAAGGAGGAGGGTTCTTTGAAAAACTATTTGAGCCGCAAAGACCGAATTAAAATCCAAGCCATTGAAATAATCTTTGAAGAGGGTTTCGGTGCCTTGAACGTAAAAACCATTGCAGAACGTGAAGGAGTAGCTCCTTCACTGCTATATAAATACTACAGCAGTATGGAAGAATTACTGCAAGAAGTGATCTCTGAACTTGGGAAATTTGACAAGAAAATATTTTGCACCTTGGAAAAGAGCGATACAACCGCGAAGGAAAAGCTTACAAAATTCATCAGTACATTACTGGAGTACTATGAAAACTACCCTCAGCTTACGCCGCTTCTTCATAGCTACGAAAATTTCAGGACTGATGAAATTCTGGCGGAAGAAATTCTGAGGGTATTGAATAATCAAAAAATATTTGCGGAAACCTTTTTCTATGAAGGACAGGAAAATGGAGAATTTACAACGGATTATGCACCGGAGGTATTGGCTTCGATATTAATCGGAAGCATCAAGGAACGGATTTTTGAGTGGCGGGTCAATCTGCGAAAACCCCATTGCAAGGAACCGGGATTGAAGGTTTGGACGATGGAGGTTGTAGATTTGCTTTTATACACATTTGAAAATAAGGAGGTGAAAGGATGAACAGCAACTTAGAACCTATGGTGGAACTGTTTTTATTTGAGTCGAGGCAGATGATTGAGCAACTGGAGGAAATCACCATGAATGCGGAGGGGTCCGAAGGAGGATTTTCCGAGGAGGAACTGCAAAATTTATTCCGTATAGCCCATACCATTAAAGGCTCTTCCGGGATGATGATGATTCAAAACATCGCCAACCTGACCCACTCCCTGGAAGATATTTTTTGTATGCTCCAGAAGAATCCCGAAGTGTTCACGGACTACTCGGAAATTTACGAGGTCATTTTTAACAGTATCGATTTTATCAGCAAGGAACTGGACAAAATCGCCAACAATCAGGAAGCCGATGGGGATCATTCCTCTATTGTAAGTAAAATCAGTGTCCTTCGGGCCCTGGAAGAAGGGGAAAGCTGTGAAAACATGAAGTCCCAAGGAGAGAAACAAAAGGAAGAACCAAAGGAAGAACATTTTTACATACCTAAAGCACAAAGCACAGGACAGGAGCGTTACTTTAAAGCCCACATCGAGTTTGAAGAAAATACGGAAATGATCAATATTCGAGGGTTTACCATTGTAAATGAGCTGGAGTCCATGAGTGAGCAACTCACCCATTATCCTGAAAATCTGTTGGAAGAAAAAGCGGGAGAAAAAATCCAACAGGAGGGGCTTCACATTTTCCTATCCTATCAGGGAGAACAGGAAGATTTACAGGAAGTACTGGAAAAATCCCTGTATGTATCCCAAGTGACATTAGAGGAAATTACAAATCCGAAAGAGTTTTATCAGCACTTTGATCATAAGAAAAACTTCCAGGAGCAAAAAGGGGGCAAGGAAGAAAAACCCTTCAGCTTCGGGGAGGCGCCTCAAAGTTCCGCAAAGAAAGAAACCGGTGATGAGACGGTGATTAAAAGCAATAAAATGATCAGTGTTCATACGGAAAAACTGGATATGTTGATGAACCTGGTAGGCGAACTGGTAGTATCCGAAACCCTGGTAAGCGAAAATCCCGATCTTGAGGGACTCAGCATTAACAATTTTCGAAAGGCTTCGAGGCGCCATAAAAAAATCATCAACGAACTTCAGGATATCTCCATGTCTCTTCGAATGATCCCCCTTACGGGTACCTTTAACAAGATGAAACGGATCATTCGGGATATGAGTCGGGAGCTGGATAAGAAAGTGGATTTCCATATTCGGGGTGAGGAAACGGAAGTGGATAAAAATGTGGTGGACAGCATATCCGATCCCTTAATGCATATGATTCGTAATGCCGCGGACCATGGCATTGAACCGGAGCGAGAACGATTGGAAAAGGGAAAGGAAGGCACGGGAGAAATCATTTTATCCGCAAAAAATGTAGGCAGTGAGGTATGGATTCAGATCAAAGATGACGGACGGGGCCTGGATGTAGAAAAAATCTATCAAAAAGCCCTGGATAAGGGTCTGACGGATATTCCCCGAGAGGATCTCAGCGAGACGGAAATTTTCAGTTTTATATTCTCACCGAGCTTTTCCACGAAGGACTCCGTGTCGGAATTCTCCGGACGGGGTGTGGGCATGGATGTGGTCCACCAGAACATTGACAGGGTGGGAGGAAAAACCGTGGTGGAAAGTGAAGTCGATGTCGGCACCACCTTTATTATAAAGATTCCCTTAACCCTGGCCATTATTCCGGGAATGACGGTTTCTGTAGGGGATGGTTTCTACACCGTGCCGATCCATGAAATCGGAGAATGCTTCAGACCGAAAGCGAAGGATATTATTCGGGATGAATCGGAAAATGAAGTCATTCTGATTCGGGGGAAATCCTACCCGATTATCCGGATCCATGAACGTTTTTCTGTACCTAACAGTGTAACGGAGCTTCATCGCGGAGTGTTGGTGATGATTGAAAAGGAAATGAATTCCTACTGCATATTTGTGGACGCTCTGATAGGAGAACACCAAGTAGTGGTTAAGGGGCTTCCCCAGTATTTAAACAAAGTGCAAGGGGTTGCAGGCTGCAGTCTGCTCGGCAGCGGGGAGATCAGTCTGATTCTCGATACTGAGATTCTGTCCCGAGCTGAAATTCTATAGAGAGGAGTAAACGTTATGAGTGTAGAAGAAAAAGATCTATATATTGAAGAAGACACCCAAAAGGATAAGTATTTAAGCTTTGTAATCGGCAGTGAAGAGTATGCAATTGATATTAAATATGTTACGGAAATAATCGGATTTCAACCGATTACCGAAGTTCCCGAACTGCCGGAGTATATTAAGGGAATCATTAATCTTCGGGGGAAAATTATCCCGATCATTGATGTGCGCCTGCGATTTAAGAAGGTATTTAAAGAATATACGGACCGGACCTGTGTCATTGTGATCAATATCGATTCCCTGGATGTGGGATTCATTGTGGATGGTGTTTCCGAGGTGTTATCCATTCTGGAAGATCAGATTGTGGCTCCCCCATCGGCAGAGACGGGATTTTCCAATAAATACATTAAGGGGATTGCGAAAAATCGGGATCAGGTCAAGTTGATTTTGGATTGCTACAGAATTCTGGAGAGTGAGGATTTGGAAAAACTGGTGGAAGTCTAGGGTTTGAAAGTTCAAACATACAAGCTTGATAAAAATAGACAGGAGGGTTTAATGTGAAAACAAATCAAAAATTAATCGTAGGTTTTAGTGTGATTTTCTTGCTGATTGCATCCTTAGGAGCATTCAATGCGCTGAATATGTTAAGCGGAGGACAAAGCAGCGGACTGATGGGGATCACCTTGGTTTCGGTGGCAGTGGTAGGGTATTTGGTACATAAAGAATTCAACAAGCATGATAAGGAAGCTCAAGAGGTAAAGACGCAACTACTGGGCGCCGCAAGGGTTGCGGAAAAGCTTTCCGTGGGAAATACGGATGTGATAGTGGAAAAAAGAAATGCTGAAGATTTACTTGCTGTGAACTTACAAAAGGTTATTGACAACCTCAAACATGATGCAGCTTGTGTGGAAGAACTGAGTAAAGGAAACTTGGATTTTGAAGTTGAAGTCATGTCCGAGGACGATATATTAGCCAAAAGCTTAAAGAAACTTCGAGACAGCTCCCGGGAAATCTCCAGGGTGGCGGAAAAACTGGCTGTGGGAAATACCAACGTTGAATTGGAAATTAGAAGTCCTCAGGATAAACTGATCGGAAGTCTTAAAAAAGTGATCGCCAACAATCAGCACGATGCGGAGTGTATCAATGAAATCGCAAGAGGAAATTTGGATATCGATGTAGAGATCATGTCCGAGGATGATGTATTAGCCAAAAGTGTGGTGGGCCTTCGGGACAGTTTAAAAGAAATTACCGCTGTAGCGGAGAAACTCGCTGTGGGAAATACCAATGTGGAACTTGAAAAGCGAAGCGCCAATGATAAACTGATTGAAAAACTGCAGGCAGTGATCGCTAATAATCAACATGATGCAGGCTATTTAGAGGAAATGGGTAACGGAAATCTGGATGTGGAAATTAATGTTATGTCGGAAGATGATGTACTGGCAAAAAGTGCAACAAAGCTTAAAAGCAGCCTTAAAGCCCTGGTAACGGATATGAATGTGCTGGCAAAGGCCGCTGAAGATGGAGCACTGGATACCAGAGCCGATGAAGACAAGCATAGGGGTGAGTTTAAAAATGTGATTCACGGCGTAAACAAGACCTTGGATTATGTGATTGAACCGATTCAGGAATCCCTGGGGGTACTGGTTAATATTTCCCAAGGGGATTTAAGTCAAAAAGTAATGGGGGACTACAAGGGAGACCATGCAAAAATTAAGAATGCACTGAACACCACAATTTCAGAACTCTCAAAATACATCGGCGAGATCGCCTATACATTAAATGAGATGGCGGACGCCAATCTGGATGTGGGAATCGAAAATGAATATAAGGGGGATTTTGTAAAGATCAAGGATGCCTTAAATAAAATTATTCAGTCCTTAAATGAAGTGCTTTCCGATGTAAATACGGCTTCGGACCAAGTGGCATCCGGTTCAAAGCAGGTTTCCGATTCCAGTATGTCCCTGTCTCAAGGAGCTACTGAGCAGGCAAGTTCCGTAGAAGAGTTGACAAGTTCTATCGAACAGATTGCATCCCAAACCAGAAACAATGCGGATAATGCCGTAAGTGCCAAGGAACTCTCAGAAACCACTCAAAAAGAAGCGGTACAGGGGAATAAAAAAATGCAGGAAATGCTTACCGCCATGGCGGAAATCAACGATTCCTCCAATAATATCTCCAGAATCATCAAAGTGATCGACGAGATTGCCTTTCAAACCAATATTTTAGCACTGAACGCAGCGGTTGAAGCAGCCCGGGCAGGACAGCACGGTAAAGGCTTTGCCGTAGTCGCCGAGGAAGTCCGAAACCTTGCAGCTCGGTCCGCAGACGCCGCAAAGGAAACCACGGACCTGATTGAAGGCTCCATGAAAAAAGTGGAGGACGGTACGGATATCGCCAATAGTACAGCCAAGGCTCTTGACGGAATCGTGCAGTCTATTCGAGAAGTAACCAAGATTGTGGACGGAATCGCAGAAGCTTCCAATGAGCAGTCCATCGGCGTAGAACAGATCAATGACGGAATCAATCAGATTTCCGATGTGGTACAAACCACCTCTGCGACCTCGGAAGAAACCGCAGCGGCCAGTGAAGAACTGTCCAGCCAGGCAGAGGTCATGAAAAAGCAGGTCAGCCAGTTCAGATTAAAGGGAGTAAACGGGAAAAACTATGAAAGCAACTTTGACCGGTTAGGTGCCGATATGTATCGAAGAGATCAAAGCTCACAGACAAAGGGAAACACTGCAGAAAAAGTGATTCAAATCAGTGAGGGAGAGTTCGGAAAATACTAAGCTATAGCGGGTGATGAGAATGAAAGAGATTACAACAAAAGAATTTTTTCTTCTTAGCGGATATATTAAAGAAGCCTATGGAATTAATCTGAAAGAAGAGAAAAAAGCACTGGTTAAGGGTCGACTTGGAAACATGGTTACCCAACAGGGGTTCCAAAGCTTTACGGATTTTTACGAGTATCTCGTAAAGGACCGGACGGGAAAAGCCTCAAGGGATCTGGTCAACCGCATTACCACGAACCATACCTATTTTATGCGGGAAAAAGAGCACTTTCATTTCTTTCAGCAAGAGGTGCTTCCCGCTCTGATTAAGGAGGCCGGGACCCCGGATCTTAGGATTTGGAGTGCGGGGTGTTCCTCGGGTGAGGAACCCTACACCTTAGCCATGCTGTTGGAAGATTATTTCAAACAGGGGAAAAAGCAATGGGATACCAAAATACTGGCCACGGATTTATCGGAAAATGCCTTGGCAAAAGGGAAGGAAGGCCGCTATCCCGCGGCTTCCTTAAGTCCCCTTCCGGAGTCCTGGAAAAGTCGCTACTTTGCCAAAGTTCCGAAGGATTCCTCCCGGGTGGAAATTACGGCAGCGTTGAAAGGGGAAGTGATCTTTCGTAAATTTAATCTGATGGAAGACCGTTTCTCCTTTAAAAAGCCCTTTGATGTAATATTCTGTAGAAACGTAATGATATATTTTGACGAGGAGACAAAAAACAAACTGGTTCAACGGTTTTATGATCAGCTAAGACCCGGAGGCTATCTTTTCATCGGGCATTCGGAGACCATTGATCGGCGGTGCAGTCCCTTTCAGTACATAAAACCCGCCGTTTATAAAAAGGGGTAGGGGAAGATGAAAAAATTTATTAAAAGGGTATTTATTATTGATGATTCGCCGATCTCCAGGGAGATTATTAAGCGAGCCATTGAAGATCAAGAGGATTTGATATTTGTGGGGGAAGCCTCGGACCCCTATGAGGCGAAAGATCGAATCATCGATGCCAGACCCGACGTGTTAACCCTGGATATACAGATGCCGAAGATGGACGGAATTACCTTTCTTAAACATCTGATGAAGCAATACCCCCTTCCGGTGGTGGTTATCAGCGGCAATCCCGATAAAGTTTTTGAAGCGATAGAGGCCGGTGCCGTGGACTTTGTGGCAAAACCTAAAATTGAAAGCCGGGAGGAACTGGATGAATTTCTTCAAGTCATGGTAAACACCATAAAAGGAGCGGCTTATGCGAAACATAAAGCAGTATCTAAGGATTTGAAAACCGTTATTCCTTCCGATGCAAAGGTGCAAAGGAAAAAGATCAGCTTAATTGCCATCGGGGCCTCCACCGGGGGTACGGAGATGGTCCTTGGAATTCTTAAGGAATTTCCCGGGGATATGCCTCCTATTGTTGTGGTGCAGCATATGCCTCCGGTTTTTACAAAGTCCTATGCCCAGCGTTTAAATGAACACTGCAGGATAACCGTAAAGGAAGGGCGCCACGGAGAGTTCCTCGAAAAAGGACATGCCTATATTGCCCCGGGAGGAAAGATGATGCGAGTGGGAAAACAGGAGAACCGATTGATGCTGCGAATTACAGATGAGGATAAGATCAGCGGTCATATTCCGTCGGTGGACGGTCTGTTTCATTCCATTGCTGAAATGAGGGGAATCGCCGGAAGAACCATCGGCATCATTTTAACCGGTATGGGCTATGACGGCGCTAAGGGACTCTTAGCCCTGCGGGGCCTCGGCGCCCATACCATCGGACAGGATGAAAAGAGCAGTATTGTCTACGGAATGCCCCGTGCGGCATTCAATATCGGCGCCGTTATGGAACAATTGCCGATTGGAAAAATAGCGAAAGCCGTATATAATCGAATGTAAGAATCATGTGTTAATGGAACTGAGGAGGCCGCTTTATGAAAACAAAGTCGCAGGATCGATATCTGAGTTATCTGGAGTTTGCAGGGGATGGAATCATTATTACGGATGGATTGCATAGAATTGAATATATGAACCCGAAGGCTATGGATATTATGGAGCTGGAGGAAACTGCTGTTAAGAACCGGAAACTGCAAGAGTTTCTAAAAATTCATTCAAAAGACTCGGAAGAAATTTTTAACCGGTTAATTCATCAGTGTATAATTAAAAAGGAGCCTGTCGGTCTGACAGAAGGAACGACCTTTCAGTTTTCAAGCGGGAGAACAATTTTTGCCTCGGCCAGCATCAGTCCCCGGATAAAGGAGGATCAGTCCCTGGAGTTTGTTTGGGTTTTTCGGGATATTACCCAGATTGTAAAAAAGGAAGAAGAATTAAAAGAGAAAAACCGGGAGCTTCAAATTTACCGGGAGATATTTGAACAGGCGCAAAATATTATTCTAATGATTGACATGGAAGGGAATATCATAAAAGCCAATCCTTTAGCGGAAAAAATTTATGGATATACTTTAGAAGAACTCCTAGACGTAAATATTACGGAGATCCATAACACTCCAACGGTGCTTGAAAGTATTAAGGAATCCAGTCGAGTTCATAAAAAAGTTTTGCGATGCACTCATACAAAAAAAGATGGAAGTACATTCCCGGTGGATATTAACACAATATATATAGATGTGGATAATCAGCGTTATTTATTGGGAGTTATTGAAGATCAAAGTTTAAGAGAAGCCCAAAGAAGAGACATTGTTGCCGCAAAAAGAAAAGCGGAAAAAGCCAACCGGGCGAAAAACGAATTTTTGGCGAATATGAGTCATGAAATTCGAACGCCGATCAGTGGAATTATGGGAATGACGGAACTTCTTCTTCGGGAGCAGGATAAATTTGATCAGGAGCAGGTGGAAAATCTTCGGATCATCAAAAGCTCCTCGGAGAATCTATTAAACACCATGAATGATGTCCTGGATTTTTCAAAAATTGAAGCGGGCCATTTAAAATTGGAAAAGAAAGAATTTTACTTATCGGAAGTACTCCATAATCTGGAAAAAAACTACCGGAGATTAGCCGGGAAGAAAAATATCGAATTTTCCATTCGCAACAACACGGATCTTTCTCGAAGGATTTATGGAGATGTTCATCGCCTATATCAGATGCTAAACAATTTACTTACCAATGCTGTTAAGTTTACCGAAGAAGGTTCTGTCAGCTTGCTGATCGAGGAAGTAAGTGGAAACGACCACAATATAACCTTACAGTTTTCTGTAATCGATACGGGAAGAGGAATTGCCAAATCCATGGTCAATCAGGTGTTCAAGCCTTTCACACAAGAAAGCACGACCTATAATCGAGACACCGGCGGAGTAGGCCTCGGACTCTCTATTACGAAAAAACTTTGTTCGGCTATGGACGGAAAAATCGGGGTATTCACGGAAGTAAACAAAGGAAGTCATTTTTGGGTAGTACTGGACTTTGAGACGCTGTCAAAACCTAAAGAAGAAAAGAATATACAGAAAAATTATCAAAGTATTAGAGGACTCGAAGTGCTTCTGGTAGAGGATTTTTCCGCGAATCAACGAATGCTCAGAAGGTTTCTTACGCCCTATGATATGTCTATTGATATAGCAGAAAATGGAAAGGTCGCATTGGAGAAGTATCTTAAAAAGAAGTACGATATTATACTGATGGATATTCAGATGCCTGTTATGGATGGAATTCAAGCTACCCAAGCAATTCGAGAAATAGAAAAAAACAAAAAACACCAAAAAACTCCGATCATTGCCCTTACGGCCCATGCACTGAGCGGCGATGGGGATCATTTTATGAGACACGGGATGGACGGCTACATTTCCAAGCCCTACCGAGTAAACGATCTTCTGGACACCATGGAAGAACAGTATAAAATCAGCCAATCAAAGAGTCATTTGATGCAGTATTTAAATGAAAAAGAGGAAAAGAAGCGAAGGTATCAAGGGGATTCGGGATTAAGTGAAATTTCCCCTTGGATTAATGAAAAACTCAAAGAACTGCGAAAGGCTTTTAATACAATGAACCTGGAAAAAATAGAAGATCTGGGGAGAGCGCTTAAAGAGATGGGTAGTGAAAATAATCACGCTTATCTGGAGGAGGAAGCTTTTCGGTTGATGCTTTGTATTCGCCGCCAGGATTACCACCAGGCCATAACAATCCTTGAGGAGTTGGAAGAGTATTATCGGTAAATCAATAAGGAGGATGAACAATGAGAATTTTAATTGCTGAAGATGATTTTGCTACAAGAAGATTTCTATTGAATCTGCTTAAGGGATATGGGCAGTGTGATCTGACTGTGGACGGCCTTGAGACCGTAGAGGCCTTTATGCTTGCCCACAAAGAAAATGAACCCTATGATTTAGTATGCCTGGATATTATGATGCCGAAAGTTGACGGGTCAGAAGCCCTTAGAGCCATTAGAGAAATTGAGAAGGACCGTAAAGTAAAGGAGGGGGTGAAGGTGATTATTATATCCGCGTTGGATGAGAAGGAAATTGTAACAGACAGTTTTTCTCAAGGAACGGTAGCCTATGCGGTAAAGCCTTTGAATACTGAGAAGTTCCTCAGTGTTGTGGAGAAGTTTTTGTATTAAGAAAAGGAGCATTAAGAAGTCTTTATTAAGAAGGCTTAGAATAGCTGTAAATGAGGTGTGCCGGCTATCATAGTTTTACACCGGAAGAGAAATGGCAGCAGTGATCAGAAAAAGCCGACTTTTTCATGAAAAGTCGGCTTAGGTCGTTACCCCGTAACACTGGGTATATAATCTTCCCGAAACTGGGATTCATACAGTTTTCGGTATTCTCCTTCTTTTGCCATAAGTACGTCGTGGGATCCTTCTTCGATAATGCCCTCCTCAGTGAGGACAATAATCCGGTCGGCGTCCTTAATGGTGGAAAGACGATGAGCTATGGCCACGGTGGTTCGGTCTTTGGACAGTTGCCGAAGGGCCTTTTGAATGATCCGCTCCGTTTCATTATCCAGAGCCGAGGTGGCCTCATCCAACAGTAAGATGGTCGGGTTTTTAAGGAAAATCCGGGCGATGGCCAGGCGCTGCTTCTGTCCTCCGGAAAGTTTTACTCCCCGCTCGCCGATATAGGTATCAAACCCGCTTTGCAGTTTCATAATAAAGTCATAGGCATGGGCTTTTTTCGCTGCCCCAATGATCTCTTCGTCACTAGCCTCAATATTTCCGTAGGTGATGTTGTCCTTTACGCTTCCCGAGAATAAAAAAACATCCTGCTGCACGATGCCGATATTTTCCCGTAGGGATTTTTGGGT
>PWEO01000168.1 GCA_003553525.1 Clostridiaceae bacterium | reverse complement strand
TGAAGCTGGTACAAACAATGAAGGGGATCAACAGAGTAATCGAAACCAATGAAAAAAACATTAATGATACCCTGGACAGTATACCTGTTATCACAAAAAACATTGAAGCGGTTACCACTGGGATTAACGAAGAAATGGAAAACATTACCGGATCTATTGAGAGTGTCAGCAATACCATTGACACTACCACAGATTTGGTCGACACCTTGAATGAAGAAGTTTTACAACCGTTATTGGAATTAGGCGCTTTGCTTATGACTATTAGAGATTTTATTCCAAAGAAAAAGAAGAAGAAGGGTTTATTCAAATAATACATAACCTGTATTTAAAAGCGGTTAAAACCGCTTTTTTGATTAATCCCTAAAGGAGGAATACTAGTGAAAGAAATAGTTTTAGCTGCAGGTTGTTTTTGGGGTGTAGAAGCTTATTTTTCAAAAGTAAAGGGAGTCCTACAAACTGAAGTCGGCTATGCAAACGGCAATACGCAAAATCCTACTTATGATGAAGTATGTCATATGAATACCGGGCATGCTGAAGCGTGCTATGTAAAATATGACGAAAACACTATATCCTTAAAGGAACTTCTTGAAAAGTACTGGAAAATTGTGGATCCAACGGTGTTAAACCGACAGGGCCCAGATACGGGAGCTCAGTATCGTACCGGAATCTATTATTTAGATGATAGAGATATAGCTATAATTAAGGAGTCTATCCAAGAGGAACAAAAGCAGTATAAAGAAGATATTGTTACGGAAGTCAAACCCTTAGCAAATTACTACAAAGCAGAAGAAGTCCATCAAAACTATTTGAAGAAAAACCCAAAAGGTTATTGCCATATTGATTTATCACAAGTTGATTAAAGATACTTGACAATTTGGATCAATCCTTTATAATAATTACAATAGTTGAATAAATTAACGAACATTGAAGGAATCAGTAACAGATATAATGACGCGAATAAGAGAGAAAACTGGATGGTGCAAAGTTTTCCGGATATATCTGTGAATTACACTCCCGAGTTCCGGCATGAAAATGTCGCGTATAAAATACGTTACAGTTATTAAGAGACATTCTACGTTGTAGGATGTAATTAAGGTGGTACCGCGAGCTTTTCGTCCTTAGCATATAATAAGGAGAAGAGCTTTTTTTTTAATTACTTTAATAACATTAGTTAATATTTAGTACAAACTAAAATAAATGATAGAGGAGGATTAAAATGAAAAATGTTAATGTTTATGAAGAATTACAGGAAAGAGGATATATTGAACAGGTTATCCATGAAGAAGAATTGAAAAAATTATTAAAAAAGGAGTCCGTAACTTTTTATATCGGATTTGATGCAACCGCACCCAGCTTAACCCTGGGGCACTTTGTTCAAATGATGGTTATTAAAAGAATGCAAAAAGCAGGTCATCGACCCATTATACTATTTGGTGGCGGAACAACGATGGTTGGAGATCCTTCCGGTAAACAGGATATGCGTAAAATGCTTACGAAGAAGACCATTGACGAGAATATTGAATATTTTAAGGGTCAGTTTCAAAAATACATTGATTTAAGTGAGGATAAAGCCATTGTAGTGAATAATGCAGACTGGCTATTGGATTTAAACTACGTAGAATTTATCCGAGAAATTGGTAAACACTTTACGATTAATCGTATGTTGAATGCAGAATGCTATAAATCCCGCTTAGATAAAGGATTAACTTTTTTGGAGTTTAATTACATGATCATGCAGTCCTATGACTTTTTAGAACTTTACCGTCGATATAATTGTAAGCTTCAAGTAGGGGGGAGTGATCAGTGGTCTAATATCATCGGAGGATACGAACTTGTTCGAAAGCTGGAGAAGGATTCCGTATTCGCATTAACCTTTAAACTGTTGACAAATTCCGAAGGGAAGAAGATGGGAAAAACTGAATCGGGCACCATATGGCTGGATCCTGCAAAAACCTCTCCCTATGAATTTTTTCAGTATTTAAGAAATGTCAATGATGCAGACGTTGAAAACTGCTTAATGCTACTTACTTTAATACCAACAGAGGAAGTAAAGCAACTTTCCGCTATGAAAGGTAAAGAGATCGAAAAGGCAAAAGAAGTTTTAGCCTTTGAAACTACAAAGCTGGTTCACGGGGAAACCGAAGCTACAAAAGCACTAGAGGCAGCAAAAGCTTTATTTTCAGGAAATGCTGATACAGACAACGCACCTACTTCTGAAATGTGCACAGAAGAATTTCAAGAAGGGATGGATATACTAACATTGCTTACAAAAACAGGTTTGATTAGTTCTCGAGGGGAAGGAAGACGCCTGGTGCAACAAGGCGGAGTTTATATTAATGAAGAAACTATAGAAGATATTCATCATCTAGTATCCTTGGAATCCTTTAAAGACAATAAACTGATGATACGAAAAGGGAAGAAAACCTATCACCGAGTAAAAATTCAATAATATCTATAAGGAAAATGATCGATTGTTTATTTTAAGAAGTAAAAACTTATTTAAGTAATAAACAACTTAACTTATGACAAGAAAAAACCTTCTGAAATGGTCTCAGAAGGTTTTTATTCTATAAAATTCTTGTGTTATTTTAATACCGAAACTGGAATTAGCTTAATAATAATTTAAATACTTTTTAAGCTCCCAATCATGGATTTCCTGACTGTATTCTCGCCATTCCGCTTTTTTAGCTTTGAGATATAAGTTGAAAATATGCTCTCCCAAAGACTCTTTCATGAAGTCGCTCTTTTCAAGTTCCGTAAGAGCTTCCCCTAAAGTTTCCGGGAATCTCTCTATTTTCTTTTCTTCGCGGGTTTTACAGTCCATATCATAAGTGCATCCATCAAAGTATGCAGGGGGTTCTATCTTATTTTTAATTCCATCAAGTCCAGCTGACAAAACTGCAGCAAGGGCTAAATAATGATTTGCTGTGGGATCCGGATTTCGAAGTTCTACCCTGGTTCCCGCACCACGAGTTCCGGGAATCCTGATCAATGGCGTACGGTTTTCGACTCCCCATGCGATATCTGTAGGCGCCTCATATCCGGGAACAAAACGCTTATACGAATTAACTGATGCATTTGTAATAGCGGAGAAAGCTCTGGCATGCTTGATGAGTCCGCCAATAAAGTAATAGGCTTCTTGAGACAAACCAAGATCATCGTTTTTAGACTCGAAAATATTTTTACCGTCTTTAAATAAAGACTGATTGATATGCATACAGGTACCATGAGAGTTTTTTAAAGGCTTAGGCATAAAAGTAGCGTGCAGACCATGTTGCTTAGCCACCGTCTTAACAACTAATTTAAATATAGAAATTTGATCTGCAGCTTCTAGTGCCTCTCCATATTTAAAATCAATTTCATGTTGTCCTGGAGCTGCTTCATGGTGAGATGCTTCGATTTCGAAACCTAGTTTTTCCAACATTAAAACCATATCTCTACGGGCATCTTCTCCTAAATCCGTAGGAGACATATCAAAATATCCCGCCGTATCATGTATTTCAGTTGTAGGGTTTCCATCTTTATCTCTCTCGAATAAGAAGAATTCCACTTCGGGCCCTACAAAATATTCATACCCATATTCTTTCAGTTCTGCTAAGACTTTTTTCAGAACCCCACGGGGACATCCGTCGAAAATAGTTCCATCTGTATTATAAACATCACAAATCATTCCTGCGGCCTTTCCTTCCGAGTCTGTTCTCCAAGGGAAAATCTTAAATGTGGATGGATCTGGCACTAAAACCATATCGGATTCTTCTACACGAACAAATCCTTTAATGGAAGAGCCGTCAAACATCACTTCTCCGTTTAAAGCGGAGTCCAGTTGGCTTGAGGTAATAGCAACATTTTTGGGTTTGCCAAAAACGTCTGTAAATTGAAGGTTAATGAACTTTACATTTTCCTCTTGCACCAACCGCTTAATATTATCACTGGATAAATCACTACTTAAATCATTCAACAAAATCACTCCTATTTATTTTTTGGGAATTATTCATTCCAATCACACTACATTTAACTATATCATTTAGAAGTGGATCTAACAATGTCAGTAAATAGCTATAAGAAGCACTGGTTTTCATTCAGTTGCCCTTAAGTTCTGATAGCTAGTTTTTCTTTAATAATCGTCAATTATTTAGTCATATGCTTTAAAATAGTTAAAAATGAAAAAACCTGAAGCAGAATCCCCTAGGACCCAACGACAGGTTTATATTAAAAAAGTGAATATATTTAGTGATTTTAATGGTTAAGCTTTTGGCGGCACAAAAGTTCGTGTAGAGAGTTCTTTGTCAAGCATGAATAATCCATTTGGATTGTTATTGATAAGCTTAAGTTTTGATAATAAATCTGTCATAGTGGATTCTTCTTCCACCTGTTCATCAACAAACCAGTTTAAAAAGCTAATGGCAGGATAGTTTTTTTCATCCATGGAAATATCCATCAAGTGATGAATTCGATTTGTTACAAATTGCTCATGTTCTAATCCTGCAGTAAAAACGTCAACCAAGGATTCAAATTCGGTTCTAGGATCATCGTAACCAGTAATAATAACTTTGCCACCCATTTCATCGATGAAATTAAAAAACTTCATTGCATGGAATCGTTCTTCTTCTGCTTGGACGATGAAAAAATTCGCGAAACCTTCAAGATTTTGGTCCTTACAGTAAGCTGCCATGGCTAAATAGTAATTAGCAGAGAAAAATTCATACTTGATTTGTTCGTTAAGTTCTTCTAAAAGTTTTTCTGATAACATAATATCCCTCCTGTTAATAATTACTTACTTTTAATGTTTCTATAGTTATTATAACACAATTAGTATATATGTGAACGTGAAATAGAAATTAAGAAAGAAAGATGGCTCATGACTTTTTATCTGAAGGAAAACAAGGTATAATAGATACTAAAGAACATTATAGTAATTAATTATTTTAATAAGAGAATAATCAAATAGAAAGTTGGCGTATTAGATGAAATATAAACTCTTAGCAACAGATATGGATGGTACATTATTAAAAAACAATAAAAACATTTCCTCAAGAGATCTTAATGCCCTGGAATCGGCTAGTAAAAAGGGTATTGAAATTGTGATTGCCACCGGAAGATCCTACAGCACTTTAAAAAAATATACGGACTTATTTTCTTTTGATTGTTATCTGATTACTAACAATGGTGCAATTATACGTAATAAAGTTCATGATGTCGAGAAATCAGTATATTTGGAGCCAGAGGCTACAACGGAAATTATTAAAATATTGAATAATCAAAATGTTTATTTTCACAGTTCTGATGCAGATAATATATATATTCAAAGCTATAAAGCTCGATTTTGGGAAGCAAAACGATTTTTGCAACACGAGTTTTCAAATCCTTTTTCTCTTTATAAATCCTTAATTTTAAAGATGATTTTTGATAAAAATCTTAAAAAAATTGACTTTCATAAAATTTCTGATCAAAAGATTTCAATAAATACTTTTTTTATACTTTCTGAAGAAGAACAGGTTTTAAGTAAAATAAAAGCACAGTTAAATCAAATAAAAGGTGTTGCTGTGACCAGTTCTTCGTCGAATAATATTGAAGCATTAAGCGATAGAGCATCAAAAGGTGCCGCTCTGAACTATGTAGGTGAAAAATTACAGATTCAAAAGAAGGAAATGATTGCTATAGGGGATCAACTAAATGATCTTTCCATGATTCAATCATCAGGTTTAGGTGTGGCTATGGCAAATGCCGATGAAAAAGTTTTAGAAGAAGCCGACTGGGTAACGAAAAGTAATGAAGAACATGGTGTGGCTTATGTAATCGAGCAGTTGCTTTAGAAGGGTTTAGTAGTATAAAGTTCTTGGAAAAACAGTCCCTATTTACTAGCTAGCCTGCATTACAATGATAAAGGGGAGGAATAAATATTATGAAAGAAACCTTGATTATGAGTCCTGGTCCTACAGAAGTCCATGAGGAGGTTCGAAGGGCAATGGCTACACCGATCCTGCTTCCAGATGGACATCCTGATTTTATCGATTACTATATGAGTTTAACAGATCAGTTGAAAAAGATATTTAAAACGACAAATGATATTCGGATATTAAACGGAGAAGGGATTTTGGGTTTGGAGGCCGCCATGGCTTCACTATTGGAAAGCGGTGACAAAATTTTATGTATTGAAAACGGTTTATTTGGAAAAACATTTGGAGAAATAGCAGAAAGTTATGGTGCAAAAGTAACCTTTTATTCTTCCGATGATAAAAAACCCATAGATATTAATGGATTAGATAGAATTTTAAAAGAAAATAATGATTACAAACTTGCTACAATCGTACACTGTGAAACTCCTACCGGAGTGATTAATAATATAGAAAAGATCAATGCTTTATTGAATAAATATGGGATTCTAAGCGTTGTGGATGCAGTTTCAACCGTAGGCGGAGAAAAAATAGAAACAGATAAATGGGGACTGGATCTGGTAATTACAGCTTCTCAAAAATGCTTATCGGTACCCTCAGGCATGGTAATAATAAGCATCAGTAATGAAGCTTGGAAAATGATGTCAAAGAAAAAAGAGAAGACCCAAAGTTTCTATACTAATCTGTTGATTTGGAAAGACATTGAATTAAAAAAAACACTGCCCTACACACAGCCAATAGCACAATTTTATGCACTGGAAAGAGCTATTGAACGTTGGACTCAAGAAGACGTAATTGCTCGTCATAACTTCCTTGGAAACGGTGTAAAACAAGCGGTAATCAATGCAGGCTTAAGTCTTTATCCTGATAGTGGTTTTTCAAATACTGTTTCCGCGGTGGTAATTCCACAAGGGATCACCTATAAAATCCTCCGTGATGAACTATGGAAAGAGCATAATATTTTTGTTTCAACATCCCATGGAGAATTATCCGGAAAAATTTTACGCATCGGGCATATGGGAGAAAATTGTAATGAAGAAAAATTATATCGGCTATTGAAAGCTATTACTTTGGTTCTTAAAAAATATGGTATTTATCTTAAAGAAGATCTACATAAGGCCTTTGTAGATGCCCTAAGCAAACAATAAGGAGGAAAAAGTCATGGTACGAGATATCAGAAAACTTGACGGAGAAATTAAACAGGAATACGGGTTAATACTCGCGAGTATAATAAAGAATTTGAAAGATTCAGATGTATTTCAAATGAGCGCTTTTTACAAAGTGTTGGCTTATATACAACTTCCGAAGAAGCTGCGAAAGAAGATTATGGACTGTTTTATCAGCAATGAAACAAAGTCGGTTGATTTACTAAACCATATCGATCTTTTGCTAAGCAAAGTAAAAGGTCAGGAAAGAGACATCCTACGATTTTCATTAATGCAGGATATACTATCTGTGACAACGGCGAATCATTATCTAACTGATGAGAAGAAAGAACTTTTAAAGGAAATTCAGAACCAGTTAAAGATATCTGATGAACAAATGAAAATTTTCGAAGATGAAATAGACACAGCGGGTAACTTTTCAGCAAGTGAAAAGGATATTGATAAAAGAATGTTTTTCAAAAGGAAAATTAGCAAAGGTATGGCTATCGGAATACCTCTGGTTTTTTTATACTATAGTCCCCACAATGCTTATCATCATGATTTCAAAAGTTTTGCATTGCTTCAAATTGATAATAAAATCAATCCGAAAAAGTCGGTTTTTTCACTGGGAAAATATTTAGTTTTAGGTGGAATTTTGTATAAAAGTATTAGCTGGGGGATAACTCAAAGGAAAAGGAATCAAAATAAATTAGAAAAGATGCTTCAAAATGAATCCCGACAAATAACGAACCGTGGACGAGAATACTTGGAAGAAGATATTAGCTATTATGATAAAGTCCTAAGAAAAAGTAATTTAAGTGATAAACAAGTAGAATTTAAAATAATAATTGATAAAACCTTAAAATTTATGAATGGGTTATCCTCATAACATTGTTGAAAAAACGTTCATAGATATACCCCTTAAAGTGGAGGGGTATACCTATGGACGAAGGAGTTATATTCTAACATCCCTAGATTCAAGTGAAGTTGTGAGGGATAAAAAAACTTGATTTTTTTATATTCAAAACCCATACTTTGTAGTAGACTAGAGGAGACCTCATGATAGCGGATCACTTTATTAATAAAATATGGGATCCAATAAACTGATATCAAGAATATGTAGGAGTGAAAAAATGAATTTTGAAGGGAAAACACTGAAAAACTTAGATTTTAGCATGCTCGCAGTGGTAATCTTGATTTCTATATTTGGAATCATAATGATCTCTAGTGCCACAAGTAATTTAGCAAATAGTGATTCATATATACAAACACAACTTACTTCCATGATCCTCGGATTAATTGTAATTACCATCATCTTATTTTTTGATTACAAAACCTTTGGGAATTTTTATTTGTTGATCTATTTCTTTTCCATCCTATTGCTTATTGCTGTATTAATTGCAGGAGTTGGGGGTGAGGATTGGGGTGCTAATCGCTGGCTCTATATCGGAGGATTTGGCTTTCAACCCTCGGATTTTGCTAAGATTGGAATTATTATTTCCCTAGCAAAAGTGATTAGCGAACATCGAGAAACCATCAATGAATTGAAAACGCTAGGTAAAATCGTTATTATTACAGTAATTCCCATGGTACTCGTATATAAGCAACCGGATTTAGGAACTACATTGGTTTTTCCTGTGTTTACCTTCGCTATGCTATTTGTGGCAGGATTAAAATATAAATATATTTTAATTACTTTTCTAGTAGCCCTAGCCAGTGCCCCTTTTGCATGGAATTATTTAAATGAATATCAACAACGAAGAATTATGGTATTTATTAATCCCAGCTTAGATCCCATGGGGGATGCCTATCAAATTACACAGTCCATTTATGCCGTAGGCTCGGGAATGCTAACCGGGAAAGGATTTAATGAGGGGATACAAAGTCAATTAGGTTTTCTTCCGGAAAAACATACGGATTTTATTTTTTCGGTTATTGCTGAAGAACTTGGATTTGTAGGGGTGTGCATTTTATTATTCTTATATATTGTTTTGTTAATTAAAGGGATTATGGTAGCGAAGCATTCAAAAGATCATTTTGGATCGATCTTGGCCATAGGCATAATTTCTATGCTGGCGTTTCATATCTTTGCCAATGTTATGATGACCATCGGACTGATGCCCGTTACGGGCAAACCTCTACCGTTTGTAAGCTATGGAGGAACCTTTATGTTATCTAATATGATTGCCATCGGTCTACTGCTCAACATCAGCATGCGGAAAAAACGTATAAATTATTAGTACTGAAAGGAATGTTTACTAAAATGGAAAAGCCCATTGGGGTATTTGATTCGGGATTGGGGGGAATCAGTGTGTTGGCTCAAATGATCGTCACTCTGCCCCGGGAAAACTTTCTTTATTATGGGGACTCTAAAAATGCACCCTATGGAGAAAAAACAAAAGAAGAAGTCTTAGATTTTTCTATGCATGTTTCTAAATATTTGATTGATAGAGGCTCTAAGGCCTTGGTTGTTGCATGTAACACAGCCACAAGTGCGGCTATTAAAGATTTGCGAAAATCCTACGATCTTCCTATTATCGGTATGGAACCGGCGGTGAAACCGGCGGTGAATATGAAAAATATTAAACGGGTTGTTGTTATGGCAACTCCTTTTACCTTAAAAGAAAAAAAATTCCATGAACTTGTGCAGAATATCGACACAAGCAAAAAGATTGTGAAACTTCCATGCCCTGGACTTGTACAATTAATTGAACAAGAAAAAGGGGCCGGATCAAAAGTTCAAGCCTATTTAATCCGATTGTTCAATAGTCTTTCCCTTGGAAAAGGGGATGTTTTAGTGCTTGGTTGTACCCACTACGTTTTTTTAACAAATGTCATTCATGAAATTTTAAACAATCGTGTTCCATTGGTTCATGGGAATGTCGGTACTGTGCTTGAGTTGAAAAATCAATTGGAGCGACAAGATATCCTTACATTATGTAATTGTAATAAGGATTCAAACAAATCAAAAAAAGATATCCACTCTTCACGCATCAAACTTCAACATCAACAACGTATCCAGTTAATCAATTCTCATCAGGATTTGGAATTTAGAAG
The DNA here is from genome assembly GCA_003553525.1 of Clostridiaceae bacterium. Taxonomy (GTDB): domain Bacteria; phylum Bacillota; class Clostridia; order Peptostreptococcales; family T1SED10-28; genus Isachenkonia. The sequence goes on along the minus strand of PWEO01000168.1, from coordinate 1,190 downwards.
GACTGGTTGGGATTTATTGGATTGTGAGTTGAGGAAATTAGGTTCAGGTAACTATATTTCACGCGAATAATGAAATTCCAAAGAATGTATTGGGAGTTATAATTTTCTTTCCGAATTGGATTGAATCTTGTAGCTCTTTTCTATATAATATACAATATGTAGTATATGAACCATGAAAAATCTAGGAGGGGTAAAATGACATTATCAAAAGTACAAAAAAGAAATGGAGAAATAGTGGGCTATGATTCGAAAAAAATCACAAAAGCTATTTTTGCTGCAGCTCAATCCGTGGGAGGAAAAAATCAGGCAAAAGCCGATGATCTTACCTTAAAAGTAGAATCTGTTTTAAAAGAAACTTATCGAGGGAATATACCTGCAGTAGAGGATATTCAAGATGTGGTTGAGAAGATATTAATTGAAGAAGGTCATGCAAAAACTGCTAAAGCCTATATATTATATCGGAAACGTCATGAGGAAATTCGTGAAGTGAAAAACCTTTTCATGGACGCGGAAGAGATGATTGAAGACTATGTGAATCTTGATGACTGGAGAGTTAATGAAAATGCGAATATGAGTTTTTCACTACAGGGGCTGAATAATCATATCGTCGAGAGCATTACTAAGAAGTATTGGTTAAATAAAATTTATGATAAAAATTTAAGGGATTCCCATATAAAAGGAGATCTACATATTCATGACCTAGGACTTTTAGCTCCTTATTGCTGTGGTTGGGACTTAGAAGCATTTCTAGAACAAGGATTTAAAGGTGCTCAAGGAAAGGTGGAATCAAGACCCCCAAAACATTTCGAGTCCGCGTTGGGTCAATTGGTAAATCTTTTATACACCTTGCAAGGGGAAGCTGCCGGTGCTCAAGCGGTATCGAGCATTGATACGTACTTAGCTCCTTTTATTTACTATGATGGACTTGATTACTCTCAGGTAAAAAAATCCTTGCAACGGTTTGTTTTTAATCTTAATGTACCAACCCGGGTAGGCTTTCAAACCCCATTTACAAATGTTACCTTAGACATTGCTCCGCACCCTTTATTAGTTAAACAGCCCGTGAAAATTGCCGGCAAACTGATGGATAAAAATTACGGTGAATTTCAACAAGAAATGGACATGTTTAATAAAGCTTTCTGTGAAGTGATGATGGAGGGAGATGGTGCCGGAAGAGCTTTCAGTTTTCC
>PWEO01000004.1 GCA_003553525.1 Clostridiaceae bacterium | reverse complement strand
CTCAAAGGCTTTTTCCACGTCTCCCCGTCTAATTTTATAATGAAACACCGTATTGTCTGCCCCGTGAATTTTAGGGGAATCTTCCTTCATGGCTTCCTCGGGATCGAAGACCGCCGGCAATTCTTCATAGATTACTTCAATGCTTTCCAAGGCCTTTTCAGCGATCCTTTCACTCTCTGCGATGACTACGGCCATAGGATCCCCGATTCGCCGAACCCTACTTTCACAGATCGCTTCATGGTCTTTAAACAGGACCCCGTGGCAATTTTTCCCGGGAATATCCCGAGCCGTCAATACCCCCACTACTCCCTCGATGCCTTCCGCTTTTTTGGTATCTATCGTAAAGTTTGCATGGGCCTTTAGGGATCGTAAGGTTTTACCATACAACATATTTTCCACATCTAAATCCGCCGGATACATTGCTCCACCGGTAACCTTCGTGTGACCGTCCACTCGAAGAATATTTTCTCCTATTACTTTAAAAGCCATAATTTCACTCCTCTCCCTGGGATTTCTACTCTGTCTTCGCGATTCGTTTAGAAGCCAGTGCCACGGCCTCTACAATTTTTTCATATCCCGTACACCGGCAAAGATTTCCCGATATTCCCCGCCGAATTTCCTGTTTTGAGGGCGTCGGGTTTTTCATTAGCAGGGCCTTTGCGGAAAGCACCATGCCCGGTGTGCAAAAACCGCACTGCACCGCGCCGGTATCGATAAACGCCTGTTGAATCGGATCCAGTTTTTCATTTTCTCCTATCCCTTCAATGGTGATCACTTCGGCGTCCTCCGCCTGGAAAGCCATAATCATACAGGCATTCACCAATTTGCCGTCCAGAAGAACACTGCAAACCCCACATTCTCCTTCGCCGCAGCCTTCCTTTGTACCGGTTAAATGGAAACCCTCCCGGATGAGGTCTAATAATCGGTCATTTTCATCGATTTCAATTTGTCTTTGTGTTCCGTTTATTGTAATGTTTATGGTTTTCATTTTATCCCCACTTTCGGTTTCTTGTTTACCTTACCGCCCTGTCTTATCATCGATCGTCTGAATATCCTATGATTGTTAATTTGTTTGTTTAACTTATCTGACTTACTTAACTTAATGCTCTTGTAATGCTTTTTTCCAAGGCTTCTTTAAAGACTCCCCGAATGGCTTCTTCTTTAAAATCCACCCCGCTCCGTCCCTTAAGACGATGATTTATTACCTCTTTAAACTTTTGCCGGGCTTTTTCTTTAAGTTCCTCCGTCAGCTTTTCACCCCTTAAAACATCCTCCACTTCCCGCTCCCGAAGACTGTTGGGGCCTAAAGAACCGTTGGCAATACGAATATCCCGAATGATTAAATCCCGGTCCAATTCGATAAACACCGCCGTACATATTTTCGATATAGCCAGAGCTTTTCTCGGTCCCAGCTTTTGAAAACCCAATCCCTGATTTTTCGTCATTTGTTGAAATTCAACAGCGTATAAAAATTCTCCAAGATCCAGGTCAACTTTCCCTTTCCCCAGGAAAAAATCTTCTAATGTCTGTAATCGAAGACCTTGCCTGCTTTGAATCACTGCCTTCGCATTAAGTGCCAGCAGGGGCGGCACGATATCCGCCGCAGGGGAAGCGTTGCAAATATTCCCTCCCATGGTTCCCGCATTTCGTATTTGAGGCGAACCCACTTCCATGGCCCCTTCCTTTAACCCTCTATATCTCCCTTCAAATAAGGGGTGTTCTTCAATGTCGCTAAAGGTGGTTCCTGCTCCGATCTCCACTTTTCCTGCAGATTCCCGTACAAACTGTATATCCTTTAGAGAGGATACATCAATAAGGGCCTTGGCTTTTAAAGCTCCTTCTCTGAGCTTGACCACCACATCGGTGCCTCCCGCAATAATTTTTCCCTCGGTCCCGGTTTCTCTCAGAGCCTCTAACAGCTCCGCAATCGATTGGGGCTTATAGGTTTTTTCAATATCATACATGGGAAAATCCCTCCTTTTTAAAGAATTTCTTTGCCATATTTTCATAGCTCATCAATATTCAGATCTATTATACTATTGTGACACTTTTATCTTGTTTTTTATACATAAAATTCTCTGAAGTTCTAAAGGTTTCCCATTTGTATACCCAATATATTTGTGTATTATTCACAAAAGTCTGCCGGTGAGTCGGTCTCCCCGGTACACTTTTATGTTATTCTTTTACTTTTTTTCTTTTTATTTATACAAAACTCCCTGCCAAGAAGCTTAGCAGGGAGTTTTTCACCTTAAATCGGATACAGTTTTATTTAATTTTTGCTTATTTATCTTTTACTACGCTGCACTCTTTTCTTTTTTATTAAATAAGGAAACTAATAATGAAAATCGCCACCAAAATATAGGCAATAGGAGATACGGTTCTGGCTTTTCCCGTTAATACTTTTAAGAATACATAGGAACTAAGACCGAAAATAATTCCTTCTGCAATACTAAAAGTAAGAGGCATCATGATGATCGCCAAGAAAACCGGAATCGCTTCCGTGTAATCGGAAAGATCAATCTTTTGGATCGGGCTTATCATGAACAGTCCAACCAGTACTAAAGCAGGGGCCGTAGCCGCTCCCGGTACAATTAAGAAAATCGGGGAGAATAATAGAGCGATTAAAAACATTCCTGCAGTTGACAGCGCTGTAAGTCCGGTTCTTCCGCCTTCAGCAACTCCTGCAGCACTTTCTACATACGTTGTTACGGTACTGGTTCCCAAACAGGCACCGGCAGTAGTTCCGATTGCATCGGCAAATAACGCTTGTTTCGCCTTCGGCAGGGATCCGTCTTCTCGTAAAATGTTGGTTTTTGATGCAACCCCAACAAGAGTTCCAATGGTATCCAACATATCAACAATTAAGAAGGTAACCAACACCACAACCATATCCCATGTGAAAATTTCGCTAAAACCTACAAATTGGAAAGCAATAGGTCTTAAAGAAGGAGGTGCGCTGATAATTCCCGTTGGTAAAGAAGTTACGCCAAGAGGGATGCTGATGGCGGTTGCAACTAAAATTCCAATCAGTAAAGCTCCTTTAACTTTATAAATCAATAAAACGCCGGTAATAATAATACCGATAATTGCAACAATCGGTCCAGCACTGGTCATATCTCCAAGGGTTACTGCAGTAGCTTCGTAAGGTACAATGATTCCTGCATTCTTAAGACCGATAAAAGCAATAAACAGTCCGATACCTACAGAGATTGCATGCTTGAGGTTAATTGGAATCGCATTCACAATTTTATCTCGAACGTTAAAAAATGTTAATAGAAGGAAAATAAGTCCTTCAATAAAAACTGCGGTTAAGGCAAATTGGAAGGAATATCCCATTCCTAAAACCACCGTAAAGGCGAAAAACGCGTTCAGACCCATTCCCGGTGCCAGGGCAAAAGGATAATTTGCATAAAAAGCCATTACTAAGGTTGCAATAATGGATGAGATCGCCGTCGCGGTGAATACCGCTCCAAAGTCCATACCTGCTGCTGATAAAATATCCGGGTTTACAATTAATATGTAAGCCATGGTCATAAAAGTAGTAATCCCCGCTAAAACTTCCGTTTTAACATTGGTGCCGTTTTCCTTTAATTTAAACTGTTTTTCTAAAAATCCCTTTTCTACATTCTGATTTTCACTCAAATTTGTTGCCTCCTCTATCTAATTTTGATGATACTCCTGGGACAAAATTGATTCGGCTGAAAATTCTAACTGTATCCTCCTTTCTGAATATTTAAGGTGATAAAAAAAAGTTGAAGCTATAGTATTATAATATATTTTTGCCATAGCTTCAACTAGTTTTCCATTCTTACTATATCATACTACAATTCTTCTTGTTAACTAAATGTAGATTATTCACAATATTATTTCTTTCTTTGTCTTCGGAAATAATAGTTCACTGGTATAACTATACAATGGGGTCCAAAATCTCGAAGTTGTTCACGTCAATGATTCCCTGATCCGTAAGTTTCCACTTAGGACTGGTGGACAGTGCCAAAAAGGACAGATGCATAAAGGGAGCATGGACTTTTCCGCCTAACTGCTCGTTTACGATTTTCTCCAATTCAGCGTACCTTGCACTTACCTCATGACCGGTTAGCTCATCGGTAATTAAGCCCCCCACGGGAAGTCTCAGTTCCTGAATTACCCGACCCCGATTAACCACCGCAATACCGCCTTCCATTTCAATGACCCGGTTGATGGCTTCCGTCATATCTTTCAGGTTGGTACCTACGGCAATGATGTTATGGGTGTCATGAGCAATACTTTCGGCAAAGGCTCCTTGCTTCAGGCCAAAGCCTTTCACAAAGGCTCGACCGATACTGCCGTTTCTTCCGTATCGTTCCACACAGGCCATATGCAGCACATCGCCCTGCAGGTCTGCTTGTGCAATTCCTTGCCTTACGGTTACCGGCTCTTCAAAGCTGTCACTTAGGTTTTGGTCGGGAATCAGTCCGATTACCCTTGCGGTAGCTTCGTTTCCTTCGGTCTTGATCCCTAGATCCGCCTCTTGAATCGGGGCGACTTTTACAGAGTGCTTTACTTCATCGGGATAGGTGTATTTCGGAAGTTCTTCCAGCATCTTACCTTCATAGGCCATCAGCTTTCCTTTGACATACACGGCCTCCACAGTCATTTCCTGAAGATCGTCAATAATTGCGATATCTGCCCGTTTTCCCGGCGCCAAAATACCAACGTCTTCCAGTCCGAAATACGTGGCGGGATTAATGGTAACCATTTGTATCGCTTCGATGGGGTCTACCCCTTCGTTAATGGTCCGCTTTACGATTTCATTCATATGTCCCAGTTTTTCCAAATCCTCGGCAACCATATCATCGGTGGCGAGAATACATCTTCTGGAATCCAGTCCTTCTTCCGTAACCGCACGGATACACTCCGCCATATTTCGTTGGGTGGAACCTTCCCGCATGAATACATAAACCCCTTGACGAAGTTTTTCCACACATTCTTCCTTTGTGGTGGTTTCATGACAGGAACACTCTCCCGCCGTGGAGATGATATGGGCGGAAAGTTCGTTTCCAAAAAGCTCCGGCGCGTTTCCGTCAACGATTTTACCGATACTTCGGGCATACACGGAAGAGGCCAGTAAATCCGTAACAATCTCCGGAGTGTTTCGATACACATGCTTTACATTGCTAAATCCCTGAAGCTCTCCGATTCCAATGATGTTCCGGTAATTCAGTAAATCCGGCATATCCTTGGAAGTAATATCATAGGCTGCGGTTTCCAAGCCCGGTGAATCCGGAGTGAGTGCGGGCACTACTAATTTAACATTATTCGGTACATGGGCTGCTTCGTCGGCCATGGCTTTCATTCCGATGGGTCCCAGGGCATTGCCGATTTCATGGGGATCCGCGATCAGGGTAGTGGTCCCTGAGGGAATCGAAAATCTTGAAAATTCCGTAATGGTCAGCATACTGCTTTCAAAGTGCATATGAGAATCCATAAATCCCGGTGCGATAAAACGACCGGACACGTCTACTACCAAGGTTTCGGGGCCGATTAAATCCGTTGCGTCCCCTACATTAAGAATGTAGTCCCCTTTAATTGAAACATCTGCCACGTAGGCTTCACGGGTCAATACATTAATAAAATTTCCTCCGCTAAGCACCACGTCGGCAAAGTCATGCTCTGACATTAAGACATCAATCATATTTCGATATTCCATTGATTTTTTAAATCCTTGGGCATCCAGCACGATTTGCCCTCCCTTCTTTAGTACAAGTTACAATCAGTCATATAAGTCGATGTTGTCTACGATTCCTACAATTGCCATATCGATGGCGGAATCCCGTTTTTTCGCTGCATTTCTTGCTGCGGTACCCTTTGTATAAATGACTACTTCTCCGATTCCTGCACCAACGGTATCCACCGCAATTAAGGGGTCGCCGATTTCCTTATAGTCCATGGTCAGGGGCTGGGTAATCATTAATTTGCACCCGAGTAGGGTTTCATCTTTTCTTGTTGCTACTGCGGTTCCGATTATTTTACCTATATTCATTGTCTCTCTCCTTTACCCTTGTTCTTTTTTGATTTCAATCCCCATGGCCTTGGCACGATCCTTGGCCAAAGGGGTAATAATTGCATCGAAAGGAACTGATAAGACCTTTAAAGGAGAGTTCAGGTTCATGATATCTTTCTCCGTAAGTATGGTTTTTTCTCCTGTCTTCCCGGAGCTTTGTCCTGGGCTCGAAAGGCCCGGCTCTTTAGTATGGTAGGAAGCTTTCATGGCTTTGTTTTTACAAAAAGTTTCTTCCAGCACTTTCTGATAATCTTGCCCATACAACGTTACCACACCCATTTTTTCAACCTTTCGGATCATTTCTTCAACCATTTGTTGCATTACAGGAACTTTCGATCTTAGGCCTTTATAAGCAACTACACTGTCTAAATTCAGAACCACTTTTTTGCCTCGCCAGAGACCTTCCCATAAAAGAGTCGATACAAAATCATCTAAAATTCCCTGAGAAAGCTTTGACGTTGTGTTCTGCGTCGTCATGGGAACAACGATTCCATCCACCCGCTCTAATATCGGCCCGATTTTGCCTTTGTCCACTTCCGTGAAAACGTTACGGGCCCCCAGTTGATTTTGAATGTTTTTAATGTCCAGGATGTCTTTTCCGTTCCAGGAAAAAGCGATGTCAAAGTTGATTCCATATTTTTTGGATTTTCGAAGCTCATTAAGGGCTTTATCAATTCCTATATTGGTACCGGTAAATACCACTAAAAGATTCAGCTCCTCAGGGCCATTGGACTTTGGCTGAGTTACAACCTCTCTCCATCGGTCCATTTGTGCGTTGATATTTTCGCTCCCCTTTGGATTGTTCTTCCGGCTTGCAGGTTTCCCAAGCTGGTCTAAGATCCCTTTTGTAAAATCATACTTATTCATACGTTAACACCTCACTGAGGAGTTTACCCCTTTATTCTTGACCCTTTAACATTACTCTTTCCACTTCTGCATGTGGTCTTGGGATTACATGCACTGAATGTAATTCTCCAACAGCTCTTGCCGCATCGGCCCCTGCATCGGTCGCCGCTTTTACTGCCCCTACATCTCCTCTTACCATTACGGTTACCAGACCGAATCCGATCTTTTCATATCCTACCAGTTGAACATTTGCTGCTTTTACCATAGCATCCGCCGCTTCCGTTGCTCCTACTAAACCTTTAGTTTCTACCATTCCTAATGCTTGACTCATAATATACCCTCCTTAGAATTTTTTTTAGCTCTTTCCTGCTCTGCTTTTTGTTTTTGTGGTATTACTGCTCTTTGTGTCCTGATTCTTTTTGCCCTTTTCCGTAACTTTTGCGCCCGGTTTTTTCTTTAAGTTTTTCTTGAAGATTTCAATTAATTGATCCAGCTCATCATCGGGTTTTGCAATTACATGATGGGCGGCCACAATGCCTATTTGCTGCGCCGCGTGTACCCCGGCGTCCACCGCCGCTTGTACCGCCGCCACATCTCCGGCTAAATGAATGGTTACACCCACCGCCTTGCCCACGCCGATCACCTTTTCGTAACCGATCAGCTCCACATCCGCCGCTTTACTTGCTGCGTCCAGGGCTGTAACCGCACTGGTCAAACCGATGGTTTCAATCATACCTAATGCAGGTTTCATACCACAACACCTCCTTTTTCATAACTTATAGCGTATTCCCTTTGCCCAGGGACTTTAAGGAAACCGCCGATACCCCTTTGCCGGGGTTTGGGATAACCGAGGTTTTTACCTCTTTTTTTTGATACGGGTTTTTCACTTGATGCTCCGTATTTTTTTCAATTCGATGTTTCTCATTTTTTCGGGACGCTTCAGCCCCTTGGTCTTCTTTGACAGAGGTGTTTTTGACCAAATCCTGCAGCTGCACCTTTTTTCCTCGGTAATTCCCTTTGTCCGAGGATCTTCCCATTTCCATGGTCCCCTGGGTCTTATGAATAACCTTTGAAATAATGGCTTCTTCCCGCTTGCCTAAATTGCTTAATCTTTCCACAGGTTCCCCGCAGTTTTCGGCTTTGATTTTTCCGTTTTTCTTCGACATCTGATCCATCATGACTCTTGCCAGTGGATTTGCCATTTTATCACCGCCATTTTGGTTAACATTTTTATCAATCTAAAATTTTATCAATTTCATCATGAGGTCTTGCAATGACATTGGTTGAAATCACTTCCGCAATTTCCGCCGCAATGTGCTTTGCATTTTCCACCGCTGCCGTAACTGCTGCAACTTCTCCGGTAACAATTACCGCCACGATACCGGACCCTACAAATTCTGCTTCCATCAGCTTAACGTCAGCGGACTTTACCATTGTGTCCGCAGCTTGTATAGCTGCAACTAAACTTCTGGTTTCTACCATTCCTATGGCCTGTCGCATAATCAATGACCACCTTTACAATTTTATTTCATATCGGGGAAGTAATTACTAATATCAATATTTTCATAACCGGGAATAAATGCTCTTTCGAAGAATTTTGCCTTCTCTCCCAAGGGTTTGGTTGCATCGATTCCTATTTTGTCCGTAAAACCCTGGGCCACGTGTGAGGCCTCGAGGCCGGAGCCCAGGGCGCCCCCGATTATTACTAAGTCTTTGCCGGCCTGTACCCGGGAAGCTAGGGCGATTTCGATGTCTCTATAATCATAAATATCAATATCTTCATCCACCACTACAACATGCTTAATATCCTTGGAACTTCCCAGGGCCCCCATAATGGCGGTTTTCGGGTCCCCTTCGTGCTTTTTGTTGATTTGAACTATGGCATGGAATCGGCATCCGCCGGGAACCGTGACATGTACGTCCTTTGCATCTACAAGATTGCTCACATAACTGAACACTTCCGCTTCCCGAATCAAACCGTTGGATAAATGCTCCTCGGGGGAAGGGAAAGCATGTTGAAAATAAGGTTGATTTCGGTGCATGACCGTTTGGATTTTCATCACGGGATTGGGAGCCACTTCACCGTAATATCCCATCAGTTCGCCAAAGGGCCCTTCATCCACCCGTTTATTGGGAACCAGGTAACCTTCAAAAACCATTTCCGCAAAGGCCGGGACTTCCAAATCCACGGAGTGACATTTCACAAGCTCTAAGGGTTCTCCCCGAAGGGCACTGTCTACATGGTATTTATCCACGCCGTACTTTTCGGAGCTGATCTGGGAGGCTAGGAGATACTCCGCGTCGTATCCCAGTACCAAGGCACATTCCAATTTCTCTCCTCTTGCTTCCAGTTCATTGAAGTGCCTGATGAGCAGGGGAGAGGCACCGGAAATCAACGCATTGATTTCGTCCTTTTCATTAATTTGAAATCTTCTGACCGCCATATAGGTTTTCTTCGTAACCGGATCCTTTACCACCAGCATTCCTGCAGTAATAAACCGCTCGGAATCCTTACCGTTGGATTTCGGAATGGGAAACATTCTTCCGATATCGATATTTCTGGTAATGATATTTTCCTTTATCGGTCCCTTTTCCAAAATTTTCGGCGGTTTCGGATTGGCGATAGCATTCATAATTCGCTGCAATCGATCTTCCTTTGTCATGCCCATTAAATCGTAGTAGATTTGTCTTTCCCCAAATACGCCGCCCACCACCGGCACTTTATGACCTTTTACGTTGGAAAATACAATCGGCTGTTCACTGTTAAAATAATCCAATACCGCTCCCAGTTCATAGATCGGGTCCACGGGCTTTTCGCAGTGCAGGAGTCTATCGGAGGATTGTAACAGCTCTAAGGTCTTTCGAAACATTTGTCTTTCCACAACATCCCTCCTCTCTTACTCTCCCCATCGTTTCGCCAGATGATGTTCGATACCCAGCTGGTCCAAGGTTCTGGCCACTAAGGCATTGACCATATCTCCAATGGTTTGAGGATGGTGATAAAAGCTTGGGGACGGAGGCATTACCCGCACCCCGAGTTTTGCAAGTTTCAGCATATTCTCAAGATGAATGACGCTGAGGGGGGTCTCCCTCGGTAAAATCACCAGTTTCCGATTCTCCTTCAACACCACGTCGGCGGCCCGGGTCAATAAATTATCGGAACCTCCCTGGGCTACCGTGGATAAGGTCTTCATGGAACAGGGTACAATTACCATTCCGTCGGTTTTAAAGGAACCGCTGGAGATTTTTGCCGCCAAATCGTTGTTTGGATGAAAGACCGTAGCGAAGGATTTTAACTCCTCCAGCTTCATGCCGGTCTCATGTTCCAACACATATTCACCCATGGTACTTACGACCAGATGGGTCTCGATATTTAATTCCTGTAAGGCTTTTAATAAAGCGACTCCGTAAATGGCCCCGCTTCCGCCTGTCATCCCGACTATTATTCTCATCCCGGATCCTCTCTTTCTAAGATGTCATACTAAGGCGTCTTTTTAGTCCACTTTATTCTCGGTGTCTCCTCCGCCTAGCCAAGGATCTTCTCCTTTTTCCCAGGCATTGATGTAATCATCAATGGGAATAACCTTTGTGAAAATTCTTAAATCGTTTAATCCATATTCATGCATTTCATCATTCTTGGAATGTACTCCGTCACTTAGGGTAATTACCTTGTAGGCATTGGCCAGTGCATCGGAAGCCGTGCTTCGAACGCATACATTGGTCCATACTCCCGTAACGACTACGGTATCAATATTTTCTTCTTTTAAGTATAAATCCAAATCCGTGTGTTGGAAAGCACTGTGTCGTCTTTTCGGAATGATGTATTCCTCTCCCTCGGGATACAGTTCTTTAATAAAGTCGGAACCCCAGGTTCCCGCCACCGCATGTCTGGGTCGCACTCTGAAATCCGCATCGTTTTTACGATGAGCCTCTTGGATGTGTACCAGATGAATATCGTCTTTTCCTTCCGCATTTCTTTCTCGAACCCACTTAAAAAGCTTTTGTAAATTCGGTACAATTTCTTCGCCGCCGGGACAACGCAGGGGTGCCTTTTCTCCAATAAAATCATTTAACATATCAATTACTACAATCGCGTGCTTAGCCATGTTTAAATTCCTCCTTATATTTTATCACAATTTTATGAATTTCATATGATTAAGTTTAAAAAACCTCCCCGGTTTTCCATAGAAGACCAAGGAGGCTTTTGGATCACTGGTCAATTGCTTTTGTCACTGGTCAATTGCTTTTGTCACTGGTCAATTGCTTTGTTGGTATTTATATTTGCTCTGTTTCTGCAATCGGGTAGCTGATTACATTATCCAGTTTTCGAATGTTTTGTCGTCGGATAAACTGTCCGTATCCTTCTTCTCCGACGATTCCATGATTAATATCAAATACAACTTTTCCTCGAACAACGGTTTTAACCGGCTTTCCTTTTACTTTCATACCGTCCAGGGGATTGTACTTCGCCATGGAGTAAGTGTCTTGCTCATCGATGGTCCACTCGTGATCCAGGTCAATTACTGTAAGGTCTGCATCGGAACCGATATGAAGAGCACCTTTTTTAGGATACAGTCCATACATCTTCGCTGCATTGGTACTTAAAATGTCTACAAGTTTACTTAAGGTGATTCGTCCTTT
>PWEO01000076.1 GCA_003553525.1 Clostridiaceae bacterium | reverse complement strand
TCTATCTTGGGAGCCTCCGCAGCTTTTCTGATTGCCCGATACGCCGCACGGGAGCCAATGGAAAAATGGATTAAGGGGAATGAACAGTTTGAAAAGATCGATAAAGGGGTACAAAAACACGGATGGCGGATGTTGATGATTACCCGGCTGGTTCCCCTTTTCCCCTTTAATCTGCAAAACTTTGCCTACGGCCTTACGAAGGTTAAACTTCGAACCTACGTCCTGGTTTCTTGGATTTGCATGCTTCCCGGCGTTATGGCTTACAGCTTTATGGCAGGTTCCGTGGTAAGTGGGGAGGGGGATTTACGAAAGACGTTTATCTATCTTGGGATCGGGGCTGTATTTTTTATTATCATCTCCTTTATTCCCGGATATCTTCAAAAGAAGCAGAGGGAGGAAATGGAAGATTTAAAGTAGAAAGAGACAGAGAATCAACCTTGCAGGGGGTGCCACATGAAAAAACTACTCAGTAGCGAAGCGGCGAATAACCGCGCTAACAAAAATATTATTACAGGAATAATTTTAATAATCACCATCTTTCTATCCGTAGGCTGTGAACAGGAGGAGAGTCCGGATCCGGATACAATGAACTGGGAAGAGATTCTCGAAACTGCAGAAGGGACCCAGGTCAGATTTTACGGATGGGGTGGGGACCAGGCGGTAAATAACTGGATGAGCGGCTTTCTAGCCGACCGGATGATGGAAAAATATGATGTCACTTTGGAGTGGGTACCGATGAATATCGATGAGATATTAAACAAACTTCAAGGGGAAAAACAGGGAAGGGCTGCAGGCACTGCGGACATGGTATGGATTAACGGAGAAAACTTCTTTACCGCAAAGGGCAATGATCTGTTATACGGACCTTTTACCGAAAGGCTTCCGAATTTCAATCAATATATAGACGCTGAGGATGTGGAAGTCAAGTATGATTTCGGTTTTCCTACGGAAGGTTACGAAGCCCCCTTTGGGAAAGCCCAGTTTGTGATGATTTTTGACGAAGAGAAAACCCCGAATCCTCCCCGGAACCATGAAGAGCTCCTGGCCTATGCCAAGGCTCATCCGGGAGAGATTACCTATCCCGCACCCCCGGACTTTACCGGAAGCGCCTTTGTCAGAAACATTATTTATGACATTGTGGGCCACGAGCAATTTCTAGATATGGAAGCTGAAGAAGATATTGTACGAGCAGCTGTAGCTCCGGCGATGGACTTTTTATATGAGCTGCGGCCTTATTTATGGCGGGAGGGAGAGACATACCCTGCAACCATCGCACAGTTAGAAAACATGTATGCTGACGGTGAAGTTCGAATGGTGATATCCTACAATTCAAATCTGGTATCTCAGCGAATCAGCAGCGGTATGTTCCCGGAAACTTCACAAAGCCTTATTTTTGATAATGGAACCATAGGAAACGGACACTTTATTGCCGTACCCTTTAACAGTCCGAATAAAGCCGGAGCCTTAGTGGCCATTAATGAAATTTTGAGTCCCGAGGTACAGGCAAGCAAGTACGATCCTAAGAACTGGGGAGATCTCCCGGTAGTGGATAATAATAGATTAATCGTAGAAGAAAAGCAAATTTTTGAAGCGGTGGAACTGGGAGAAGGAGCCCTGCCCCAAGAGGTACTTTTAGCTAATCGTCTGCCGGAAGTACCCGCACCCTTAGTGCCGATCATTGACCGAATATGGATGGAGAGCCTATTGGATTGAACCTCTAAGAATTAAAGTATGAACTGTCCAAGCCTAATTAATATAACTGCAGTATAAAAAGGAAGAGTGCGATGTTCAAAGTGAATAAAAGAAGGCTAAAGCCCTATATCTACCTGTTTCCGGTGATCAGTATTTTGCTGTTTGTTTTCACATTGGGACTGGGGAACAGCATTATGCAGAGTCTTGGATATCGCCCGGGGATCGGTCTATATGAGGTGACACTGGATTATTACCGGGAAGTCTTTCGAAGCGGCGGTTTCCTATCCGGTCTTTTATTCAGTTTCCGGGTTTCTCTGATTTCCTCATTGTTGGCGGCGGTAATCGGTGTGGGTATTGCCTATCTTTTGGTAATGCAAAAAAAAGAATGGCCCGTGCTTCAGGCCCTACTAAAGCTGCCGATCATTGTACCTCATCTGGTTGCGGCTTTTTTGATATTCACGATTTTTTCTCAAAGCGGCTTTCTTGCAAGGCTCAGCGTTTTGCTGGGTTTTATCGAAACTTCCCGGGAGTTTCCCCCGATGATTTTTGATACCCGGGGTATCGGTGTGATCCTGGCCTACCTATGGAAGGGAACCCCTTTTATTTTTTTAATTGTTTATCAGCTCCTTCGCACCATTGAAACTGAAATGGTGGAGGCGGCAAGCAATCTGGGTGCCGGCGGAAAAGAACTCTTTTTTCGGATATTTCTTCCCTTATCCCTGCCCGGTGTTTTTTCCGCCTTTATTATTTTGTTCGCCTTTTCTTTCGGGTCCTATGAAATTCCATTTTTGCTGGGTCCCACAGTACCTCGGGCATTGCCGGTGCTGGCATATGTGGAATATATAAACCCTGATTGGACCAACCGGCCTTACGCTATGGCCATAAATATGGTGCTTGCGGGGGTTTCCGTATTATTGGTATGGATGTATCACTGGGCGTTTAGCCGGTATCAGCAGTTTAGAAAGGGGCACTAAGATGAAAAGAGGACTGAGTCGAATCCTGTTGATTACTCTAAGCCTTAGCTTTATCCTGCCGATGATGATGGTACTGATATGGTCGGCAACCGTATCCTGGCCCTTCCCGGAAATTTTCCCCCGGGGATTCGGTCTTCGAGGGTTCCAAGAAATTTTCCGCCCGGGAAGTCCCGCATTATACAGTCTGCTGACCAGCATTCGAATATCGATTATAGCAACCCTATTAACCCTTGGGATTACTCTGCCGGGAGGAAAGGCCCTGGGAATCTATGAATTTCCCGGAAAAAGCTTTATTAAGATTTTTGTCCTGGCTCCGTTAATTATTTCTCCGGTGGCCATCGGTATGGGAGTTCACGGAACCTTTATTAGAATGGGACTTACCAATACGGAACTCGGTGTGGTTTTAATACATATCGTTCCCGGTATTCCCTATGGAATCCGGATCTTTACTAATATTTTCGAGTTGGTTGGGGAAGATTTGGAAGAACAGGGAAAGGTTCTCGGGGCCGGCAGCGTTCAGACCTTTATGCACATTACCCTGCCTACGGT
Organism: Clostridiaceae bacterium; assembly: GCA_003553525.1. Lineage (GTDB taxonomy): Bacteria > Bacillota > Clostridia > Peptostreptococcales > T1SED10-28 > Isachenkonia. The sequence goes on along the minus strand of PWEO01000076.1, from coordinate 8,363 downwards.
AATTCCCGGGATTATTTCCGCAGGAAGTATGATTTTTATCATCTCTTTCAGTCAGTATTTTTTAACATTTCTAATCGGCGGAGGCAGTGTGCAGACCTTTCCTTTGCTGATGGTCCCATACATTCAAAGCGGTGACCGGTTAATGGCCGCCAGTTACAGTGTCGTGTTTATTATCGTGGCTCTAATGGTGTTACTGGCTATTGAGAAAACCTTAAGACTGTATTACCGTAAGCAAAGCGGCATTGCAGGAGTATTTTATTCGAGGAAAAAGGTGAGATCATGACAGAAGTGAAGCTGCAAAATATCAGTAAAATCTATAACGGGGAAGAGACGGTGAAGAACCTGAACCTTAAGGTGAATAAAGGGGAAATGATTTCCCTGCTGGGTCCTTCAGGGTCGGGAAAAACCACGACTTTAAAGATCATTGCAGGACTTGTGGAGGCGGAAAAGGGCAGGATATTTATCGATGGAAAATCCGTAGATCACGTACCCACACAGAAGCGGGGTGCGGTCATCGTTTTTCAGGATCATCGACTGTTTCCTCATATGACCGTGGGAGGAAACATCGAGTTTGGCCTTCGTATGCAGCGGGTACCGAAAGAAATCCGGCGTAAGAAGGTTCAGGAGATGTTAAAGTTTGTTGGCTTAGAGGCCCACGGCGGGAAATTTCCCGGTGAGATTTCCGGCGGTCAAAAACAGCGGGTAGCTATAGCTAGAGGGCTGATTGTAAGTCCGAAGGTACTCCTGTTGGACGAACCCTTCTCTAGTCTCGATCAGCGCTTAAAAGAGGAAATGCGGAGTTTTATTGTGGATATTCAGCGAACCTTAAAAATTACCACGATTCTTGTATCCCACGACAAGGAGGATGCCCTTGTAACCTCCAGTAAAATCGGTGTGATGTTTGACGGTGAACTAATACAATACGGAACCCCGGAAGAATTGTACGAATCACCGAAGTCTTTGGAGGTGGCCAGATTTTTTGGGGAGATTAATGAAGTTCCCTTAATAAAAACCGAAGAGGATGTAATTCACACAGTGCTGGGGGCATTTCGAAAGAAAGGAACCTTACAAGGCTTTGAAAAAGGAAGCAAACTTCTTCTAAGACCGGAGGCTGTGACCCTTTCAAAAGAAGGCAATGATTACAGCAGTGACCCAGGTATTCCGGGTAAAATTACGAACCGCATCTATGCAGGAGAGAAAACCTATTATGAGGTGGAAGTCGAAGGTCTACGGATCAAGGCATCGGTTTTGGGGCGAGGAATCTGGCAAGTCGAGGATTCTGTAGAGATTCGTACTTTAGAAGCGTCTCTGATTGTTTGTAGAGGCAAGGAGGCAGATAATACTATGGGTGCCCATAACGAAAAGGAGTAAGAAGGGATACCATTTAAGAATTGGAGTGAACTACATGATCGATACAAAACTGCGGCCGGTATTGCAGCGGTCCTTTGAAAAACTGGCAGGGATTTTGGTGAAACTCAACTGCACACCGGATCAGATCACAGTTTTCGCCTTTTTACTAGGATTTCTTGCAGCTTTTTTCACAGCACGGGAATACCCGATCACTGCCTTGGTACTGTTATGGCTTTCGGGTCTATTGGATGTGCTGGACGGAACCGTTGCGAGATTAATCAAACGGACTTCTCCCGGTGGCGCCCTGCTGGATCTGATTTTAGATCGTATGGTGGAGGCGGCCATGATATTCGGATTTTTCTATTGGATGCCTGAGCATACCTGGATGTATCTGTTGTTTCTGACCGGTATGATTTTCAATTTTTCCACCTTCCTCGCAGCGGGGTCGTTATATCAAAATCTTGGGGAGAAAAGCATGCATTATGATTCGGGGATCCTAGAACGAACGGAAACCTTCATATTTTTTTCTCTGGTTCTGTTATTTCCTCAATTTACCTTCTATTTATTCTTGGTTTTTAATCTATTAATGTTTATTACGGGGATACGCCGTTTTTACGGGATTTACCGTTTCGGTGATCAAGGGGAGTCAAAGCCTTAAGGTTCTTAAAAGAGAATCCGGGAGCTTTTTTTATTTACTGTTTTGGAAGTTTTGCATATCCGCCTGTAGACGGAGCAGGCATCGGTCTCTGTATGCTTCTGGTGATAGTAAAAATATAATATACTATTTAGTAGAGTTTTTTATAAGGTGTAATTATAATACTGTGGAAAGGGTGGTTAAATGAAAAAAATCATTACGGTCCAACACACCCAGTCGATTCATCACACCAATGGCATGGTAGGCTCTTGGACGGATTGGGATTTATCGCCTTTAGGCATAGAGCAGGCTACAAGAATCGGGAAGAACCTAAAAGAAGAAATCAAAGAAGAAAAATATGTGATGTACTCATCGGATCTTCTTCGGGCAAAACATACGGCAGAAATCATCGCTAATCAGTTAAATACACGGCCGATCATTACGGAAGAACTCCGGGAAAGAAATCTGGGTAAAGCCGTTGGGAAGTCTGTTGTCTGGCTAAGGAAAAATATGGAGTGTCCGGAGAAAACGATAGAAGATAAAATGTTTTCCGACGGAGAGTCCCGAAAGGAAGTGTGGGAACGCCTCCTGCCCTTTTACCGAAAGATTATGGAAAGTGAGGATGAAAACCTGCTCATCGTCTCTCACGGGGATACGTTAAGCATTTTTCACGCTATTTGGCTGGGATTAAGGATGGACCAACTAAACAACTGTAATCTCCACGGCGCCGCCGGAGGGGTATCGAAGATGCATAAGGACACCCAAAGCAGACACGTCCTTACCCGACTGAGTGATATGTCCTACGTCAGAGGTTTGATCTCCGGGAATCTATGAGTTGCTTAGGAACCGAGGTTTGAGGATATATAAGACAAAACCACATTCTAGTATTAAAGGAGAGGATCCAACTTGGAAATTATAACATTTGACAAAAACAATGAAACTTACATAAAGGCCGGAGCTAAGCTGTTAAAGGAAAATTTTCCTGAAAGCTACAGCGATAATCCGTTACAAGAGATGAAAAACATTTTAAGTAAAGACCGGATAGCCCTAATGGCCGTTGAAGAAGGCGCGCTACTGGGTTTTGTGGGAGCCATCCCCCAGTATGAACCCACAGGGTGGGAACTGCATCCCTTAGTGGTGGAGGGGTCCAACCGATCCAAAGGGATGGGCAGGAAATTGGTTGAAGCCTTGGAACGGGAAATTGCCAACCGGGAAGGTATTATGATTTATCTTGGCACCGATGACGAGCGGTTTCAAACCTCCCTTAGTGATACGGATTTGTTTGAGGATACTTACCGAAAAATCGAAAATATTGAAAACTACGGGAGCCATCCCTATGAATTTTATCAAAAATTGGGTTACCAAATCGTGGGGGTACTTCCCGATGCCAACGGATTACGAAAACCGGATATACTGATGGCAAAAAGGATTAGGATTTCTAAGAATGATTCACTAACTGATGAAGGAAAGGAATCTTTAAACCCTGGGTTATCGGAGAGAGATCATAGGGAATTAGAGGAGAAAATTCAGGAAATCGAGGATTTCTCAGGAGTGGTTTCTATTAAAAAAGGGGAGGATACCATTTACCAAGAGGCCTTCGGCTATGCAGATTTAAGCAACCGTCGATCCAATAATCAGGATACAAGATTCGGAATAGCTTCGGGAGCAAAATTCTTTACGGCCCTGGGAATCGGTAAATTAATCGAAGAAGGAAAGTTATCCTATGAAGACCGATTAAGGGATCTTTCCAATCTTTTTCCGGATTTTCATCCCGACGTAAAAATCAAACATCTTTTATCTCACACCTCGGGTATTCCCGATTATTTTGATGAAGAGATAATGGATGATTTCAGCGAACTTTGGATCGAACAGCCGATGTACTTACTGCGAGAACCCAAGGACTTTCTTCCGTTGCTCACCCCAGGCAAAACCATGTTCTCTCCGGGTGAGAAGTTTCATTACAATAACGGGGCGTACATTGTACTAGGAATAATCATCGAAGAGGTAAGCGAAGTGAAATTTACGGATTTTATTGGAAAAAATATTCTAAGACCCGCTAATATGAATAACTCCGGGTACTTTTCCATGGACCGTTTACCGGGAAATACAGCCTTGGGGTATTATAAAAATCAGCAGGGAGACATGGTCTCTAATATCTATTCGGTTCCTGTCCTTGGAGGACCCGACGGAGGAATATTTGTCACCGCTGAGGATATGAGCGCTTTATGGCAAAAACTATTTAGGGGGGAGATTTTACAGGAAGCGACCCTAAATACCTTTTTCAAAGCCCATGCAACGGTACAAGAAGAGGTTTACTACGGTTACGGTATATGGGTTCGAACGAAGGGAGACCAAGTGTATAAATACATGATCATGGGGGAGGATCCGGGAGTGAACTTCCGCTCAAGCTATTATCCCAATGCTGATTGGGAAGTCACGGTGCTTTGCAACCGGGAATACGGTGCTGATGATCTTTCTCTTTGGATTGAAGAAAACCTCATGTAACATAAAGGGGAGGTCGATTGGGATTTTCACCCATCCATTTCATATATGGATAAAGGATAAAGAATCCATAGCCTTAATATGGACTTCAACAGAGAGTACTATCGGAAAGTTATCCGGTGAACAATTTGAAGTATTGAAAGGCTTTATTCATTAAGAAATTGGGTTATTGGAAATAACCGATATTTTAGCGAAAACAATCAAGACTTGTGACTTATCGGTAGTGGCGTACTGATGGATGATTTAAATGAACTGAAAAAAAAGCGGGAGGAATATATAATGAACTTAAAAGAGAATCAAATCTTGAAAGAGGAACAACAAATCGAGGCTAATAAGCTTGCCTGGGGAACCCTGGCAAAGGATCACTACGAACATTTCAAGGTTAAATTAGGGGATAAAAGCTTTAAACTAAACCCCATGGTGGCAGAGGAACTTGGAGACATCCGGGGAAAAAGAATCCTTCATCTTCAGTGCAACACCGGGGCGGACTCCATACTTCTGGCTCGAAAAGGGGCGGTGGTTACCGGGGTGGATCTGGTCCCTGAAAATATTTTCTATGGGAAAAAGCTTGCCGAGGATTTCAACATCATCAATGTGGAATTTATTGAATCCGATGTTTTAAAACTTATGGAGGTGCACTCGGGACAGTATGACATTGTTATGACCTCTGACGGTGCCATTGGGTGGCTGCCGGATTTAAATCAGTGGGGAAGAGTGATTGCTCACTTTTTAAAGGATGAAGGTTTTTTCTATCTTCATGACGGACATCCCTTCATGGGCATTTTTGATGAGGCGGCTTTGGATCGGGGAGTGCTGGAACCTAGATATCCCTATTTTCAAACGAGTGGGGATTATGAGCCTTCAATCGGAGGATACGCATCCGAGGAAAAGAATGCAGAAAACTATTTCTGGGGGCATCAGCTTAGCACCATTATCAACGGTCTGTTAAGCGGAGGGCTGTACGTTACGTATATAAAAGAATATGACCGCTGCGTTTCCGGTATGGGAGGCAGTAAAACCGATGAGAACGGCCTTTTGTATTATCCGGAGTTGGAAGGAAAACTTCCGCTGGTGATCAGCTTAAAAGCCGAAAAGAAATAGGGAGGGCACATTGGGTTTTCTGTTCGTCCTTCAGAGCGACGAAAAGGATATGCAAAGGTTTAGACAAAATTCTAATCACCTGTGATCATGATAATGAGGCCAGCAAAAAAACCATACTGAAAAATGGCGGAGTGTTTGACAAGAAAATGGAGTGCATTAACAAACAATTAGCACCGCATTTAGGCTCATAGTTCGAGCCTGAAAGCGGTGGTAATTGTTTGTCTTCTTAATTAAAATATCTTTCGATTTTCAAAATTAAGTGGTCCACTGATTGTGAATCACACCGACCAGTAACCAGGTATCTTCATAATATTGAAATGCCAGTCGAAGACTTTGCCAGTCCATGCCGTCATAGTCCTCTTCAAATCCGGAAAAATAATATTCCACAATGATGACATCTTCATAGACCTCAAATTGATTTTCATCAACGAGTCCGCTGTCACTGACAATTTCATTGTATCCGATTTCTTCCGGATCGATAAAGTCCTGGGAATAAATAAACTCTTCATAATACTCGCTAGGGGTAAGTTCAATATCGCCCCCTACTCCGTCGTACTGACCCCATACATATTCTTCCGTATCATCGAAAAAGGTTTCCATTTCCTCAGGTGTAAAAACAAGGTCCTCTTCTACATTTACATGGCTGTACTGGGTAAATCGCACCCCAACTTCAGGGTGAGTAAGGGATGCCAATTTCTCTTGATCCATGGCTTTAAAAGCTTCCATGGTCTTATAGGAACGCTCTTCAATTACCATCTGAGCATCTTCAGATGCGATGATGCCTTCCTGGGTATAATCCAGTTCACCGGGGGCGGGAAGTTCTGATAAACCTTCTTCATCGTTCTCATCGTTTTCGTCGTTCTCATCGTTTTCGTCATTCTCATCGTTTTCGTCATTTTCATCATTAACACCATTGACAGGCTCGCCGTTTTCCTCATCGTTTTCAACCGCTGGTGAACAAGCGGTAAGGACAAACAGCATGGCAACGCTGAGAAGTAAAATAATAAGTTTTTTATCCATTGTCAATACCTCCTTATCTAAATCCTACCCGGATGTAAAATGAACTAATCGTCTTAATGGTAAAAATAGGGTTTAAGACCTGTATCTCAAGGGTATATCCTCTCTATATAGATAAACTTGAAAATAAGGATGAGGCAAACAGTGAAATGGAGGCTATCGAATCCATGAATAAGCAAATTGAAAATCTGGTAAAAATTGCATTGACTTTGTTAATCATCTTCTTGCTTTATCAGCTATCCTTTATCTTTTCACCTCTAATTACCGCGGCAAGCTTTTTATTTGTACCGGTGATTTTTTCCTTGTTGTTCTACTATCTTTTAAAACCGTTGGTTCAATTGTTGGAAAAGAAACTATCCCACACATCTAGTGTGGTGATTTCATTTTTGATATTCATTTTAGGCTTCTTTATCATGGTCGGCACCTTAGGTTTCTTTTTTGTGAATCAATTTGATCAATTAGGGGATGTGGTAATGGAGCAGTATGAACAATATCAGGAAGATCCCGGTAATTTGATTCCGAATTTTCTGGAAGACTATATAAATATTGAAGATGTGGAAACTAATATTACGGGACGCTTAAGCGAACTAACCGGCTGGTTGCAGGAAAATTTCAGCGAACTATTCAGTCAGCTCAAAGAGATTCCTACGCAATTGATATTAGTGCCCTTTTTAATCTTTTATCTATTAAAGGACGGGCAAAGGTTTTATGAGAAACTAAGGGATTTTATTCCCGATAAATACCGAAATAAATTTGTGGAAAGTGCAGACGAAGTGAATTCGGTACTGGGCATTTATGTGAAAGGACAGTTGATCGTTGCGCTGTTTACCGGTATAGGAATGCTCATTGTATATTTAATAGCAGGAATTCCTTTGGCACCGGTACTGGCCATTTTTGCAGTAGTCACTTCCATCATCCCTTTTATCGGTCCCATACTGGGAGTGATTCCTGCTATTGTTATTGCTCTGGGAGAAGGGCTGTGGGTGGTGCTCAAAATTATAATCGGGACCATTATTGTTCAACAAATTGAAAGTGATTTTATATCTCCTAATGTGATCGGAAAGAAACTGGACATCCACCCGTTAACCATCATCGTACTGATCATGCTGGCGGTGACTATTTTTGGAATCATCGGTGCCTTTGTGGCGGTACCCACATATGCAGCCCTTCGAGCAGTAGCAGGCATATATTACCGGGAATATAGAAATAAAGGACAAGAAAAATATCATCAAGAAAAACTATGAGAGGAGGATTGTCGTGAATGTAAAAATGGGACTGGACAGATACATTGAAGCTGTCGCCAGTAAATAGCCACCACCGGTACGGAGTAATTGTCCTTTTTGTTAATAGAATCCTCTTCTTTTAAATTCTTTTCCAACTGGAAATCATATGGAATTCCATGTTTTTCTTTTTAGAAATCATTGCTGTCCACTGATAGGTTTTCGGCCAGTTTTTAAAGATTTTTGCCACTTTATATAGAAAACGAAGGGAGAGTTTTGCGGGCTTCGGTCTCCATCCTCCGGAGGGAACTACGGTGATTTTGGTTGCATCATTTTCTTTTTCTATCACATTAGCCAAGAGGACTCCCTCCTCAAAACGCTACTGCGTTTAGGTGGGAGGTGAATTGGCGGTTTTTTTGTTATTTTACTGGTTTTTTCAAGGATGTTGGGGTAAAATAGAAGTACAGGAACTTACGTTTGATAGGAGGTGAAAGCCAGTGAAAACCTACAAAACCATGCAAGTTCGAGTTAAAAAAGGA
>PWEO01000126.1 GCA_003553525.1 Clostridiaceae bacterium | reverse complement strand
GCTAAAATCATTATTACTACGAGAATGAACACCATCCATTTTTTATACATAGTTTCCCTCCTTTTTTTCGCCTAGAAGACCTGTCCTTATTATTATTTTACTTTTTTCGATATCCCTTTATTCCCATCAAAAACTGACCAACTTAAGAGTCGCTTATTCAACCGGTTCACTGTCGGTTAATTGTAATAAAAAGACATCCGGTTGTCACCCTGCATAAAGCAAACCGCTCTTCTTCAAATAGTCCGCTCATCCATCGTAATGTTTTTGAAAACCAATTGACTCTGCACCATTTCGTCCCATTATTTAATTCAAGTTCATGGAAGTACTTTGAATCCCCTTCATAATAACTATTCTCTTGTTCTGTGATGGTATACTCAAGATTCAAATAAGCTCTAATATCAACTTCTGGTCTCACTACCATACCGTTGATCAACAGGCATAGAAGCAAGGCTAACGCAAAATTGAACAGCATCCACGATTCAACCATGTTCACCACCTCTTGGTTTTTTACCCTCTTGGAAAAACCGCCATTTTCATGTTTTTTTCATTCCCCCCTTTTCTCCATCAAAAAAGCCGACCATAAATGGTCGGTTACGCTGCCGGCTCCCTTTGAGAAAAGCGTCCAGTTACTCCTCAAAGATCTATGCCCCCGTTAAGGTATCTAACTTATACCCCGTAAAACAAAAACAAAACAGTTTTTATGATAATTTTCACAATCTTCTGTTTTTTTTACACTCGCTGCTTTTCTATCTTCCCCGGCTTTATTCTCTTCTACTTATTTTTTTTCACTGATCCTTTAATGGTTTCAAGACTCTTCTTTCCGGGTATGTAATGAGAAAATAGAAAGCAGGGATTGTTATGAATAAAGAAGAAATTTTAGAAGAGCTTCGCTCTACACTATCGGGGAAAACCTTTGATGCGCTGCTGCCGCCAATTATCTTTGCCTTGATCAATGCTTTTTTTGATTTGACCCTGGCTACGGGAGCAGCCTTTGTTATTGCCGCTTTTCTTGGGTTTTTCCGTTTTTTTAAAAAGCAGAATTGGTTTTATGCCTTGGGCGGGTTTCTTGCAGTTTCTCTTGCAGCAAGTTTTGCCTATTTTACCGGCAGTGCCGCCAATTATTTTGTCGGCTCTTTAGTCAGCAGCGCTTTTTTGTTTCTTGTTGCGTTTGTCAGCCTGGTGACCGGGAAACCCCTGGCGGCATGGCTTTCCCATCTGACCCGGGGCTGGCCCCTGGACTGGTTTTTACGAAAAGACGTGAAACCTGCATACCGGGAAGTCACCATAGTCTGGACGGTATTACTGTTTTTCCGTTTTTTTATCCGGCTGATTTTTTTCCAGCGGGGCAGCGCTACGGAGCTGGCCTTCGTTAATACGCTATCGGGCTGGCCGATGATTGTTCCGGTTTTGGTCCTTAGTTATATTTACGGTATTTGGCGACTGAAAAAGCTGAAGGGACCGGGGGTGGAAGAGTATCAGCGGGGAGATCAGCCCCCTTGGAAAGGACAAACCCGAGGATTTTAATTCCTTCGGGTTTTCTCTTGCTCTGTTCTATAGATTCGTGATTCTATAGGTTTGCGGTTCTACAGGTTCTTTTTATTTTTGCATCCTTTTTTTTGTCGTCCTACCTTACGTCTTCTTTATGGTTTTATGCCCGCAGTTGGGACAGGTGACCTTGAGCTCTCCTTTTCCCTTTGGCACCCGCATTCGTTTATTACAGGATTCACAGGGAGTTACAGTGTAGTCCAGAAGGCTTTGGATCTTTTGAATGTCCAGTCCTACAACAATTTCTTCACCAATTTTAAAGGCCGGGACCCCTTGAAGGCCTAGCTGCTGAAATTCCCGGTTGGCCTCCGGGTCTTCATTGACATCCTTAATTTCATAATGGTAACCGGACTTGGAAAGAAACTCTTTCCCTTTTATGCAGTGGGGTCAGGTTTTGGTACTGTACATAATAATTTTTTTCATGGTCTTAGCCTCCTAATTTTGTGTTTTGCTTTTCTTCAGTGATGGCAAACAGATGATCTCTATGGTAAAATAGGGATCAGTGAGGTGAAGGTTCCGATGACAAACATTGATGAAAACAAAGAGCTCCCCGTCATTATTCATGTGGATTTAGACGCTTTTTATGCTTCCGTGGAAGAGCGGGATAACCCCTCTTTAAAAGGCAAGCCCGTCATCGTCGGCGGTCGCAGTCATAAAGGGGGGGTTACCACTGCAAATTATGAAGCGAGAAAATACGGGGTTCATTCCGCCATGCCCCTGTTTATGGCCCGGCAGAAATGCCCAAGGGGGATTTATGTCCCCGGGCGGATGGAACGCTACCAGGAAATCTCCCGGGAAGTTTTTCGAATCCTTCACAGTTTCAGTGAGGTCCTTGAAAAGGTTTCCATCGATGAAGCCTATTTAGATATTACCCATCTTCCGGTAAAACCCCACAAACTGGTTGAAGAACTGAAAGTAAAAGTCTACACAGAAACGGAGTTGACCCTTTCTGTGGGAATCTCCTATAATAAATTCCTGGCAAAACTGGCCTCGGACTGGCATAAACCCGCCGGGATAAAGGAAATCACTCCGGATATGGTTCCCGGTATTCTGGTACCGCTGCCGATAAAAAAAGTCCACGGGCTTGGTCCCAAGTCCTGTTCTCTGTTAAATAACCTGGGCCTATATACCATCGGAGACCTGCTGGAACTTTCCGAGGAGTTTCTTGTGGACCTTCTCGGAAAATCCGGTCGGGAAATTTATCACCGTATTCGGGGGATCGACCACCGCCCGGTCAATACCCAACGGGAAAGAAAATCCCTGGGGATTGAGCGTACCTTTTCCAAGGGGACCCGAAACCGCAAGGTATTAGAGGCGTATTTGGGGAAATTTTCCCAAGAGCTGTCCCGGGACTTGAAAAACAAAAAACTTCACGCCCGAACCATCACCCTGAAAATAAAGGATGAAGACTTTAAAGTCCAGAGCCGTGGAAAAACTCTTTTTCAGCACATTAACGGGCCCGAGGAAATCTTCAAGGTGGCCAACGGCTTATTTCAGGAACTGCCCTTGGATAAGCCTCTCCGTTTGTTGGGGATTACGGCCTCCAATTTACTTTCGGAAGATCTGCAGCAGCTGTCTTTTTTTGATTTATAGTCTGAACGGGAACACCGGCGACTTCAGTGGGATGAGCTTCAAAAAAGCAGATTCCCTTCGCAGGTAATCATCACTTCGGTTTCAATAGAGGCCGCAGTGACTTTTTTTGCCCTTCCATCATAATCAATTTTCACAGCAATCATTCCTCCGGGTTGCTTAATCTCTATCCGTACACTTTCTTCTTTTTCCTCTGCCCACAGTAAACCCAGGGCAAGGCTTCCGGAACCGCATGAACGCTCCTCTCTTAGACTGTCAATCCCGGGGACAAACACCCAGGGAGACAGACGAATGGAGTCATTTTTTATCCTGTAGCCAAGGGCTCCATAGGCTTCATTATTCCCGTCTTTCCAAAGGTTTTTAAGCAAGTCCGGATAATCCCCCTTGAAGTTTTCCTTCTCGGGGTTTTGAAATAAGAAATGGGTGATGCCTTCCATCTCTACCAAGTCTCCGGAAACCGACTTTTCTCCGGCTTTCACTTCCTTTTTAGAAATCCGGTATCCTTCCACGGGCATTTCGCCTTTGACCCGGTACTTCTCATGGCTTATTTTTTCCACTTCACAAGTTAACGGTTTTGTCGCTCCGGAAAACTCCAGCAAAAAAACATCTTTTTCTATCCCCTCGGTCCATGCCAAGTATGCGCCCAGGGACAGCAAGCCATTCCCGCAAAACTCTCCTCCGCTCATTTCCATTCTTCCTTTTGCCCGCCCAGAGTGTTTTTGCGTAAGAAACCCCACCTGTTCTCCGTATAAATGGGTGTAGGCCATAGCGGCCTTGGCAATTTTTGAGTAGTCCCTTTGTTTTACCGCCGGATCCGTTATGATAATCGTGGTGTTTTCTGAAGGACTTAACTTTACAAAGGATGCTTTCATTCAAAACCCTCCTAATCAATCATTTTCCTGTTTCTCAATCCTTAAGCTAAAATCACCCTTACCTTTTAACGCTCTTTCTTTGATTTTTCATTTAATATACCTTTACTTCAAAATTCCTATGAATTTATAAAAAAATATTGGGTATCAGCATAATTAAGAAAGAAGGTAATACCATGGAAAATCAACATTCTGAATTACGGGAAATAAATAAGGTAACCCTTGTGGGGATAATTGTAAATTTTCTTTTATCGGGAATTAAAATATCTGCGGGCCTGTTAGGAAACAGCAATGCCCTGTTTGCCGACGGCCTTCATTCCTTATCCGACTTTTCCACCGATATTGTCGCGTATCTCGGTGCACGATTCGGGAAAAAACCCCCTGACGATTATCATAATTACGGCTATGGAAAATACGAATCCTTGGCGACCTTGATCATCGCCTTATTTTTAGGTTTTGTGGCACTGCAAATATTCATCAACGGTTTTAGCACCATTCTTTCCGTTCTTCGTGGTGATATTTTGGCAACCCCAAGTTGGTGGGCTTTCTTTGCGGCCCTTGCGTCGATTTTGTTGAATGAAGGACTTTTCCGATACGCTTTAGCGGTCGGAAAGAAAATCAATAGCGACTCCATCGTTGCCAATGCCTGGCACCACCGCTCCGACGGCTGGACCTCTATTGGAGCCTTAATTGGTGTGGGCGGGGCTATTTTACTTGGTGGACGATGGATAGTTCTGGATCCCGTGGCAGCAATTATTGTCAGTCTTTTGGTTTTAAAAGTTGCCGTTCATATATTCATTCCGGCTATTCGTGAGTTAATGGACTTTACTCTTCATAAAAAAGAGCTGAAAAAAATCTATTCCACTATCGAGGAGTACGAGGAAATCCTGGATTACCATAAGCTTCGAAGTCGAAAAGCCGGTGGAAAAACCGTATTGGAGTTTCATATCGTCCTCGACGGAGACTTCTCTTTAAAAAAATCCCATGATATTGCCGATGCCTTGGAAAAAGAGCTGAAAGGTATCCTTGGCAACAGCGCCATAATCACGATTCACATTGAACCTCCTTCTCGATAGGTCGCCCTCAGATCGAGTTTCAACTTCTTCTGACCAGGTTCCAAAGTTTCTGCCTTAGATAAAAAATCGGATGAACTACTCTTGTTTTGATTCTTTTTACGCTGTAAAGGGTATTATATAAACACATAATCTTGGAAAATAACTTTAGTTGTGGATTTCTTTTATGTAAGGTAAAGGAGGGTTTTCATGGATCACGAGAAGTTTAAAGCCCAATGGCATCATCTAAAGGGCGAAATCAAGGTAAAATGGACGGAGCTTACCGATGAAGACATACTGTACATCAGTGGAGAAAAAAACAAATTAATCGAAAAATTACAGGAACGGTATTCCCTCTCTCGAGAATCCGCAGAACGGGAACTCCACCGAAAGATTTAGATTCTAAAAACCCCTAATGTTGGTCTAATATGTCTGCCATTAGGGGTTTTTCTTTTCATAGGTGTTTTGTCTGTATATACCGGTTTATATCTTTTTTTGTCTGCTACGCATTCGATTTTCCTCCGTGCTTTCAGTTCCTAAAAAATATTCCCGACATTGAAAAGCCAATTTTTAATCTGTTCAAAGGCTTCCTGCCACAGGTATTCTTCCTGGCCTTGCTGAAGATTATGGTATTCTTCAAGGGAATAGGTAAAGTTTGTTAGTCCCCCGAGAATAGCCACCACTAATATGATCACGACTACGGTTGTTAGAACCGCTTTTTTTAATACTTTTTTTCTTCTTCGTTTTTTCAGAAGGGTTTCTAAGTATTGGGCCCCAGCTTTTTTCCCCTGTTCTTCGCATTCCTTGGCGAATATATCGGCATCCTTATACCCGGAAATACTGTAAAAGAGCTTTGCCGTCTCCTGATATTCCTCTTCCCGGCGGTCTTCCTGTTTTTTCTTTATCGCCTTTTGATAAGTTACTTCCTGTTTTAAACGCAGGGATTCTTCTTCGCATGTTTCCTTTCGCTCTTTCGAATCTTTATAATCTTCGATGGAGTGAAATTGTTGCCCGGCTTCCTGAAGCAGGGAAGCCACTTCCTTCATTTCCATTTCTTTTGATTTTTCCTTTTCTTTTGCTAACTCCATTTTTCCCGCCGCTTCTAGATATACTTTACCCTTTTTTTCCGCATCTCCCAGTCTGCGGGCTTCTTCACACAGTTCTAAGGCCTCCTTATATTCAGGGATGCTTTCAAACTTCGCCGCCGCAGCTTCGTAGTCTTCCTCGGTCACTGCGCGATGCATTGCAGCTTTCGCCCTTTGGTAGATTTTTTCGTTCTCCTCTTCTTCAAAGCGTTCCAAAACTTCACAGTTGTATGCCAGAATTTTATCCCGGTCCTCTTCCAGGGCAAACCGCAATGCCCGGTTATATTCCTTATACTCCGTTAAAGGCCGATCCACGGAAGTCACCATTGCCTTTTCATCGGATACTTTAAGCAGTACCAGGAGTTTAAGGATGTATGCTTCGGAGAACTTCGGCTCCAGTTCCAAGGCTTTTTCCGTCAATTCTTCAGCCTTTTGGTATTCCTGATCCTCCAGCTCCAATTTAGCCCGGGTCATCAAGTTCTTTACACGCTTTTCGTCGTTTTTTATTAATACGTTGATCAAATGGTCTTCCCTGAATTCTTTCACCATTGGAAATCCGCAGTTTATACAGACTTGAGATTGATCGGATATTTCCCTTTGGCATTCCGGACAAATTACTAAAGCCACTACCCTCATCCCCTTTTTCTCGTTCCTTGTTCTCTATAGTAATAGTTCTACAAATATTCCAATAATCCTCTTTTTATTTGAATATTTTATGAACTTTTTCACAATTTTTATTTTATAGTAACAATCCCCTCGCACAACCCCCTACTTAAAACTGATTACCCAGCAACCGTTACAGTTTTTCATTTTAATAATGCTTTTTCGCTCTTTTCCTCTACGTTTTCTCTGACAACTGCACTTCCCTTGGCAACTGTACTTTCCGTCGCAGCATCCCATCATTTTACAACAGCAAAACATTCCGAAAAGCATCAATAACCCCAGACCCCATTTTTTCGTTTTCTTATCCATTGGTTTCCCTCCTATCAATTTTTAACTAAACTTCCTTTTCAGTATGGTCAATTTCAATTCATTATTTTTTATATACCCGATGCCATTTATCCTAAATCCCGAAATAATCTCCCAACCGCTGATCAATCTCTCCCATTAAGGAATTTTGCTCCTGTCCCTGAAGAATTTTCCCCACTAAGGTTTCGATTTCCTTTTGCAGGGACTCATCCCTGGGGATTCTCAAATCCATAACACTATTGGGATAGTAATCATAAATCCCCTTTCCAAGGTTTTTCCCGAAGCTTTGGAAATAGTCTTCATAGACGGCGGAGTTTAATACTCCCAGTAAGTACTCCAGAGACAATTGATTTTTGTATTGATCCTTTATGACCAGGACATACACATCGGCACTGCAAAATAACTTTCCCGAATCCAAAGCAAAACGGTTTGTGGCACTTTTATAGGGAAAAACAATTTTTTTCTGTTCAAACAACCCCGGGGTCCTCCCCCACTGCAGATGATGCCAGGGCCGTATTCCTCTAAGACATTCCCGTCGATTCCTAAGGCGGTTCCGATAACCGGCAATATGATCCATGGCCCTTGGGGAAGTCTTGGGATCTTCAATGCTATTTGCATAGATCAGTTTTTGATCATTCCCTTGAATTCCATACTTTTGAACGTGGCGGCTTTTAATCCATGGCTTTAACAGCCCCTGTTCTATCCCTTTTTCCGTGGCCTCAGCGTCCTTCATAATAAAAGCTCTGTCACAGCCCGTAATAATTCCCTGGAAGCTTAGGCCCACCTCTCTAAGAGTGGTCGCGGAAAGATTTTGGATCCTTTGATAACGGGCTTTTTCCTCTTTCGAAATCAAGGTCCACCGCCCTTCCTTGAGATCTTTTTGGGATATGGAAAAACTTCTAAAGGCTTTCCCTTGAAAAACTTCTTCTAACGGCCTTCCGATGTCCATTTTGCTCTTGGGATCAAGAAATTTTCGAATCTGAAGGTTTTGGACCTCTTCTTTTTTTTCTTCCTGCCCGGGTGATTTCCGAGAAAATAGGTATATTGCGGTTGCCACCCCAAGTCCTTTGAAAATTTCTCCACCGTAAAAATCCACAATTTCCAATAGCTCTGCTCTATTTTGCAAATATTTTCGAAGTGACTTTCCCGTAGGGCTTTCCATAAAATATCTGGAGGTGATAATCATCCCTTTTCCTCCTAAGCAAAGATTCTCAAGTATTCGTTCAAAAAAACAGTAGGATAAATCGGATTTATCGTGAAACACCTGGGGATACTCTTTAAGTAGCCACTGTTTATAGGAAATCTTCAGGGTTTTATGACCTACATAGGGTGGGTTTCCCAGGATCACATCAAATTTTTCGGAATAAAAGTCCTTTTTCTTCCCATGGTCTTCCTCTTTTTTCTCCCAGCGTATCAAGCTGTCTCCTTTTAAAATGTTCAAGGCTTTGGGTAAATGGCTCAGATCTTTTAACAGTAAATTAATAGAGGTGAGATTCACCCCGAAACCGTCGAAATCCATGCCGTAAATACAGTGTTCCAACAAATGATTATGTAATTGTTCTTTTTTCCAATAATCCGGGCCGTAGCTTTTTTTCAGTTCCGGCAAAGCCTCTAAAAACTTATCGTATAAAACATCATAAGCTTTCACCAAAAAATGTCCGGCACCGCATGCGATGTCTCCCACTTTGATATAGGGATTTTTCACGGGATTGAAATCTTCCAAGGCTTTCTCTACAATGTATTCTACAATTTCCGGCGGGGTATAGAACTGCCCTAAGCTTTTGCGATTTTTGGATTCTATAAACTCTTCGTAAATATCTCCCAAAAAATGATCCTCCGCCTCTTTAAAGGAAAAAACCTCTTTCCTGAGTTCATGGTATAACGACTCTACCGCCTCCTTTCCCTCGGGAGTCCAGGGAATTTCTTCAAAGGTGTAACGCCCCTGTTGCAAACCATATAAAACTCCGTGCAGGGGTTCAAAAAGATAATTGGATTCAAGTAAGGGGCGTATATCGGGTTTAATAAACTCCTTATCCTCTAATATTCGGTACAGTAAAATTTTATTGATGATTTCGTAGGCTTCCTTTCCCGTTACAAAAGCGCCCTCTTGGATAATTTTTTTATTGTTTATTGTCTCTAAGGCTTTTTTTAAAACCTTCAGCACCGTTTTTTTCATATAAGAACGCTCCTCCGAAAATTCTGTTATTTCCTTATCATTATAGCATATTCTGCTTTAGAAGGAATTCTTTAAGGATATTAAACCGATAAAACAAGGATGCCTGCAATGCATACAGACATCCTGCTGATTAAATCCGTTATTTCCCGGGATCCACGGACTTCAAGTTCCATATTTGTTCACTGTACTCTTTGATGGTCCGGTCACTGGAAAAATAGCCGGCCTTTCCTATGTTTTTTATGGCTATTTGCCACCAAATGTCCGGCGTCTGATATAGTTCGTCGATTTTTTCATTGGCTTTGCAGTACGCATCAAAATCCTTCAATACAAAGTAGGGATCCGCTGTACCGTTGTCTCCGAATAATAAATCCTGATAAATCCCCCGGAAAATATCCGGGTCCTCCGGTTCCAATGTGCCGTCTATCAGCTGCTCTAAAATTTTTTTCAGATCGGGATTTTCTTCATAGATCCGATAGGGCTGATAGCTGCCCTCTTTACTGATTTTAGCGATTTCCTCTTCTCTCAGCCCGAAAATTTCAATGTTTTCCTTGCCCACGGCCCTTTCCATTTCGATGTTTGCCCCATCAAAGGTTCCCAGGGTAAAGGCACCGTTGAGCATAAACTTCATATTTCCCGTCCCGGAAGCTTCCTTTCCCGCGGTGGAAATCTGCTTGCTGACATCCGAGGCGGGAATAATCTTTTGGGCTAAGGTAACGTTATAGTTTTCAATAAACACCACTTTGATTTTTCCCTCGATGGTTTTATCATTGTTGATCTTCTCTGCCACAGAGTGAATGAGTTTAATAATCAGTTTTGCCCGGTGATATCCCGGGGCGGCTTTCCCCGCAAAGATGAAGGTCCGTGGCTGTATAACCTTTTGAGGATTCTCTAAAATTTGATTGTATAAATGTAGGATGTGTAAAACGTTTAGCAGTTGTCTTTTGTATTCGTGGAAGCGCTTAATCTGAGTATCGAAAATCGAATCGACGTCCACTTCTATATGATTGTGCTCGCGAATATACTCTGCCAGTTCTTTTTTCTTTTCCCGACGGATATCTTTCACTTTGCTTTGGAAATTTGCGTCCTTGGCATAGGCCAGGATTTTTTCCAGTTCTTCCGCCTTTGTAATCCAACCCCTGCCGATCCTTTCGGAAATCTCCCGGGCCAAATCTTCATTGGCGAGTCGTAAGAATCTTCGATGACTGATACCGTTGGTAATACTTTTAAATATTTCCGGATACACTTCGTAAAAATCTTTAAAGGTTTCTTTCTTTAAAATTTCTCCATGCAGCTCCGCCACACCGTTTACCGATCCGGAGCCCAGTATTGCAAGCTTTGCCATATGCACCCGCCCATGGCTGATCACGGCCATTCGCTCAATTCGATCCCAATCGCCGGGATAGAGTTCCCAAAGTTCCCGACAGAACCGTTCATTGATCTCATGAATAATATCATAAATTCTCGGAAGCAGGGATTGAATTAATTCTAGGGACCAGGTCTCCAAGGCTTCCGGCAGGATCGTATGATTGGTATAGGCAAAGGTTTTTCGTGTTATCAGCCAGGCCTGTTTCCAGTTTAGCCCTTCCTCATCCATCAAAATTCGCATGAGCTCGGGGATGGCTAAGGCGGGATGGGTATCGTTGATGTGTATGGCAATTTTTTTGGGAAACTCCATCAGTCCTTGTCCCGTGTCCTTATACTTTTTAACTATACTTTGAATACTGGCGGATACGAAGAAATATTGCTGTTTTAGTCTCAAGTGTTTTCCCTCTTCGTGGATATCCTCGGGATACAGCATTTTGGAAATAACCTCCGCCAACTCTTTTTCCGCGAGGGCGTCCACGTACTGACCTTTTCTAAACAGGCCCATGTCCAATGGTTTTAGAGATCTTGCGCCCCAAAGTCTCAGAGTGTTCACCAGCTTCGACTGATATCCGATTATGGGAATATCATAAGGAATGGCCTTGACGCATTGACAGTTGAGATATCGAACCTTCAAACGTTCCTCTTCATGATAGTATTCCAACTCTCCGCCAAAATGAACCAGTTGAGGTTCCTCGGATTTAGAGACTTCCCAAACATTTCCGTATTCCAGCCAGGGATCAACCATCTCCATTTGATGACCATCTTTAATCTTTTGTTGAAACAGGCCATACTCATAACGGATGCCGTTTCCGTGACCGGGAAGACCCATGGTTGCCATGGAGTCCAGAAAACAGGCCGCCAGCCGTCCAAGACCGCCGTTACCCAGGCCTGCATCGGGTTCTACTTTTTGGATCTCATCAAAGTCCGCATCCAGTTCTTCAAAGGCCTTTTTTACCTTGTCCCGAATTTCCAGATTCATTAAATTAT
>PWEO01000092.1 GCA_003553525.1 Clostridiaceae bacterium | reverse complement strand
TTGAGTGCTCTCTTTAATAAATGGAACCAAAATATGCGTGCTTCCCGAGGTCTGTAGATGAAACAATACTACTAGAAGAGCCGCTAGAAATTGCATGATGATTTTTTGATAAGCTCTAAGTCCTAGATTTCGCTTTAATACTACTTTAATAAAGTCATCAATAAAACCGATGGCTCCGAAAACCGTAAGGGAAAAAACCAGAATCCACATCTCTTTACTGCTTCCACCAACAATTAATGCGGCAATAATCGTACCCAAAATAATAATTATACCTCCGATGGTTGGAGTCCCGGCCTTAGCTAAGTGACTTTCCGGACCTTCCTCCCTTATACTTTGTCCCGCTTTAATTTTTTTTAAGAAAGGGATCATTACCGGTCCTATTAAAGCAACGATAAAAAAACTTAAAAATAAAGTTATGATAATCTGAGTATAATTAAGCATTTACTTGTCGTCCTCTCTTTATATATTCAATGATTTCTTCCATTTTCATACCTCTTGATCCTTTTATTAGTACCAGATCCTTTGGGGATAGCCAACTATCTAAAAGTTCAGCGGCTTTTTCATTAGAATCCACATGATGCACTTTTTCTGATGGAAATCCCTTATTTATAGCTTCCAGTCCGATCCACTTTGAATCTTCGCCTTTAGTTATTAGTCGATGGAAATTTCCCTTTGATAGGAATGCTCCTACTTTTCTGTGACCTTCTTCTGAATAATCTCCCAGTTCCAAAACATCACCAAGAACTAATATCCGACGATAATTCTTCATGTTTTCTACAACTGCAATGGAAGCTTCCATAGATTCCGGGCTGGCGTTGTAGGCATCATTAATGATTTTAGCACCTGAAATTTCATGGGTCTCAAATCGCATATCACTAATAAGGACCTTTTTAAGGCCCCTCTGAAGGGTTTCCGGCTCTATATTATAATAATTACCGATCCATATAGCCGCTAAGGCATTAGTGATCTGATGTTTTCCAGGAATGCCCAATTCAAATATTTTCGTTTCTCCATCTATCTCCACATAAAAAATACTGCCATTTTCCTCTTCAATAATTTTTGCGGGATAAAAGTCATTTCGTTTATGGATTCCATAATAAACTTTTTCATATTCCGCATCGAGATTTCTTATGCTCCATAACAGAGGATCATCTCCATTCAGCAAAAGCGTATCTCCCTTTTGAAGATCTCCTGCAATTTCCATCTTAGCTTTCAATATATTTTCTTTAGATTTTAGATTTTGAATGTGGGCAGATCCAATATTAGTAATCACGGCAATGTTTGGGGGGACGATTTCTACCAATCGTTGAATCTCTCCCAAATTCGACATCCCCATTTCCAAAACGGCCACCTCATGTTCTTTTTCAAGATTCAGCAGTGTTAAGGGAAGTCCCACTTCATTGTTAAAGTTCCCCTTGGTATTAAGAATTGAAAAATCTTCTCCAAGAACTTGACTGATCATATCCTTAGTAGTTGTTTTCCCAACACTTCCGGTAATCCCTATGATTTTAGGCGATACCCTTCTGTATTTAAAATGACCAAGATTTTGTAGAGCTTGTAAAGTATCCACAACTTCTATAATGTTGAGATTGGGATATTTTTTTTCTATTTCTTGTATATTGGAAGCACTCCAGGATTTTTCTATAATTATACCTGAAGCCTTTTTTTCTATCGCTTCGATAATAAAGTCGTGACCGTTAAAGTTTTCTCCCGTTAAGGGTAAATATAAATCCTTGGGCTTAATGGTTCTGCTATCTATAGAAAGGGTTTTGACAAGCGTCTTTTGATCTCCTTGCACAAAAGTTCCCTTAGTTGCTTCTAATATTTCTTTTATCGTTAAGTTCAAATTAATCCT
This sequence comes from Clostridiaceae bacterium, assembly GCA_003553525.1. Taxonomy (GTDB): domain Bacteria; phylum Bacillota; class Clostridia; order Peptostreptococcales; family T1SED10-28; genus Isachenkonia. The sequence continues at coordinate 9,823 of PWEO01000092.1, read as the reverse complement.
CCTTTTACACTCATGAATTAGTAAAAATAGGTAAAACATACGGTTTAGAATTATATAATCAACTACATTATAGCAGATTTTACCTAGAATTATCTATGGCTATTTAGTCTTTATTTCCTTTAAAAAGGACATTCCCTACTCTGCTGTTTCCCGAAATAAAATATAACAGCAAACTATTCCCCACAACCACATATGAGGAATAGTTTGCTTTACTGAAATTCCACAACAATAATCGTTTCTTTCTCTACTACAGTGCCCGGAGAGGGGTCTTGGTTTATCGCCACTCCTTCTCCTTGAACTTTAAGTTGAAGCCCCATAGTATTCAGTACCCGCTTTACTTCCTGCACACTCTTACTCTTAAGGTCTGGTACGATGAGCTCTGCATTTTGATCTGGGCTTTCAACATAAATACTTATTGTAGAATTTCTTTCAACTTTTTCTCCCGGCTTCGGACCAGTTTCTATAACTACTGTGTCTTCCTTCACAAAGAGTTCATTAACTACCAGATATTCCAGCTCATTTTCTGCCAATATACTTTTGGCTTCTTTCAAGCTTATATTTAGGATATTGGGTACCTCAATTCTTTCCTCTTCATCAATTTTTTCTAGTTCTTCTTCTGTATACCTGGGTTCGATACCTAGGTATCTAAAAGTTTCGGCAAAAATCTCTCCTGCAATGGGAGCTGCTGTGGTATTTCCAAACAGCGTTCCCCCATTAGGTTCATCCACAATGGTGATTACTGCGATCTCCGGATCATCCATTGGTGCTGCACCTACAAATGAGCCTATAACTACTCCTGGAGGATAATAACCGTCTATCAGCTTTTGAGCTGTTCCAGTCTTTCCTCCCACGGCGTAACCGGGAACGTAAGCTCGGCTATTGCCCAGTCGCATAGCCTCTTCGGATATTTGACGGATTTTTTCTGAAGTCTGTGGTGAAATAACTTGCCTTATTTTACGAGGCTCCACCTGTTCTACAATATTACCTTCCTCATCCAAAAGCTCTTTAACAATTTGAGGTTCCATTAAAATTCCATTATTCACTGCTGCCGCATAAGCGGTTAAAATCTGTAAGGGTGTTGTATTAAAGGATTGCCCAAAAGACATTGTTGCTAAGTCCCGAGTAAAACTCTCCGGTCCTTTGGGTCGCACCTGATTCAGGGTAGGAATAATAGAACTTGTTTCTCCCGGCAAGTCAATTCCCGTTAAATCAAAAAAGCCAAACCCTTCGATATATTCATAAAAAGATTCTCCTCCTAAGGCTTGTAGTATTTCGACATAAACCGGATTATCAGAGTTTCTGTAAGCCTCGGAGAAAGTTTGATGTCCAAAAGGATCATGATACCTCCAGCTACGGATAGGAGGCCCACCCACATTAATATAACCGTCAGAGTAATAATTTGAGTCTAGACTTGCAGTTCCCTCCTCAAGGGCCGCCGCTGCAGTTATGGCCTTAAATGTTGATCCCGGTTCATAGGTATCATTAATAATCGGATTTCGCCACATGCTAAACCAATACTCCAACTGATCTTGAGAAACCATGCCCGCTAATCGTTCTTCTTCCTCTTCGTTCCAAGGTTCTCGCGGGTTGTTCGGGTCGTAGTCCGGTTTTGCAGCCATTGCTAGAATTTCCCCGGTTTTTACATTCATCACTACGGCCATAGTCCGTTTAGGATTATGAATTTCCATAGCATTATCCAGAGCTTTTTCTGTAATATGCTGAATAACCTCATCTATGGTCAGTACAATGCCCAAGCCTTCCTGGGAGGGATGATATACTTCCGCAGATGAAGAGAGTTGTCTGCCGTCTCGATCAACGGTTTTAATCCATCTTCCGGGAATACCGCTTAAATGTTTATCATATCTCAACTCAATTCCTGCAACGCCATCATTGTCTGCATTGGTATGACCAAGTACATAGGAAGCAAAATTACCGTAAGGGTAATGCCGTTTATGATCATCAGTTATCCAGATCCCTCGAAATCCTGCTTCTTGAATTTCTTTTCCTATTGATCGATCTACCCAACGTCTTAAAGTAATCACCCGAGTTGTGTCATTATTCAATCGCTCTAGTAGTCCTTCTTCATCAATTTCCAGCAGAGTTGCTAAGAATTTTGCAGCTTCCTCTTTGTTTTTAATTTCTCCCGGGCTGGCATACACCGCATTGGTACTTGCACTTAACACAAGCTCTTTACCATTGCGATCATAAATGGTTCCTCTTCCAGGTGTTATGGTTATATCACTGGTTTGTTGTTGTCTAGCCATCTGTTGAAACTCTTCTCCACGGATCACTTGAAGCCATCCTAAGCGAAGAACTAAAGCAAACATACAAACCGTTAGGGTTAAAAACATAATAATCAAACGAGTCCTAGTGGATTTTGTGGGCTTTCGATGTTGATCTTTCATCATGATAAACCTCCTTAACTCATTTAAAACAAGGCCTCTACCCTAGAAAACAATTGGCGCAAATTCTCACTGGCTTTTTCTATAAAACCTTGCTCCTGATTTTCCAGGCTATCTAAGCCCTCTAAATGATTAGCGAGTCTCTCAACTTCCGCGGAATCCACCTGTATATAATTCACTTCCCTGGTATCAGGATAAATCATTTCTAATCTTTCCGTGGCCTCAGTCTCCACACGATTGGATCGCGCCAAGCTTTCTACTTCTATACGAAGAGCCCGCTCATCGTTTTTCAAATCCGTTATAGTAGCATTCAGTTGATGAATGTCATGTCGGGCCTCAGTAATCATAACATACCTAAGCAAAAGTCCTAGCGAAATAACTGAAATTACAAGAATCATTATACAAAAAAATAATTTTTCCTGACGATACTTCTTTTGCATTTCTTGATTTTGCTTTTGAAGTTTTTTTCGTTTCTTATTTTTCCGAAGTTTTCTTTTATCTGGTTTCACAGGTTTGTTGGTTTCATCTTCGGGGTAATAAATTTCTTCTCGTGCGACCTCCATGTCATTCACCTCACTTTTTATCGTTTCTCCATAATTCTCAACTTTGCACTTCTGGATCGTGGGTTATGTTCTAACTCTTCCTCAGTAGGAATAATGGGTTTTCTGGTAATGATTTTAATTTCCGAGCGTTTATCACAAGTACAAACCGGAAACTCCTTTGGACATATACAGGATTGCGCCAGTTCTTTATAGGTGTTTTTTACAATTCGATCCTCTAGAGAGTGAAAGGTAATAATTGCCAACCTTCCTGTTGTTTTTAAGTAAGGCAGTACAGATTTGATGGTATCTTCAATAATACCTAACTCATTATTCACTTCTATTCTAATCGCTTGGAAAGTTCTTTTAGCTGGATGAGGCCCCTTATCCCTGGCTTTTTTCGGAACAGCGCGCTTTATAATACTCACTAATTCTTCACTGCGGTTAATTTCTCTTACCTTACGTTCTTCTACAATAAATTTTGCAATTCTTTTTGCCCAATTCTCTTCGCCGTATTCTTTTATAATTCGGTGTAGCTCTTCTTCACTATATTGGTTTACTACGGTTTTAGCTGTTAACTCAGCACTTGTATCCATTCTCATATCCAAATCTGTGTTTTGCATATATGAAAATCCTCGCTCTACGGTATCCAATTGATGCGAAGATACCCCCAGATCCAATAGCATTCCGTCTATTTCATTTATTCCCAATTCTTCCAAAACTTTATGAATATTTTTGAAGTTATTATGTACCAACTGTACATGTTTTTCGTAGGGGTGTAGTTTTATCTTTGCGTTTTCCAAAGCCTGTTGATCTTGATCTATGCCGATTAGTAGGCCTTCACCTCTTAATTTTTTTACGATTTCCATGCTATGTCCTGCTCCTCCCAAGGTGCCGTCCACATAGGTTCCGTTTTCATTTATTTGAAGTCCTTCAATGCATTCCTGTAATAGCACGGATTCATGTTTATAGTCCATAATAATCTCCTTTTCTAATCTTCTGTCGAATGTTCACTTCCTATACTTATGTATTCGCTGTTTTCCAATGAAAATCCTTCTTTTTTTCAAAAAAAAAATTAAAAAATTAAAAAAACTGCCATTTTTGGCAGTCTTTTATGATTTTTGTGCTTCTTTCTTCACCAAAATCTGTCGAATCCCAATAGCTGCCAGGATTAAAGCCCCACTGATGAGCTGGGCAACACGAAACTGACCGAGCATTAAACTGTCGGTTCTAAGACCTTCAATAAAAATCCGCCCCAAAGAATATAAGGCAAAGTAGAGCAAAAACACTTCTCCCGTAACCTTCTTTTTCTTTGAATACAGCAGTAAAAAAATAAATACCCCGATATTCCAAAGAGATTCATATAAAAAGGTGGGATGCACCATTTCTCCATTAACTTCAATTGCCCAAGGTAAATCCGTAGGTCCTCCGTGGGCCTCCTGATTCACAAAATTTCCCCAACGACCAATGGCCTGTCCAAGAATAATACTAGGTGCCACAACATCTGCCAGCTTCCAAAAGTGTATTTTTTTGTATTTTGTAAAGAGATATCCTCCCAGAACTCCACCGATCAGACCGCCATGAATAGCTAAACCACCCGAGCGAAAACTAAATACATCCAAAACACTATGGATTTCAGGATTATAGGTGAAAATAAAGTAGTATACCCTTGCACCTATTATGGCTAGGGGTATAACAATAATGGACATATCCACTATGGTATCGGAATGTAGTCCTTCCCGTTTAGCTCGTATGCTAGCCACAACAACACCGAGGATCATTCCCATCGAAATAATAATTCCATACCAAGCCACATCGACTCCAAAAATTGTAAAAGCTATTTGATTCATTATAGCAGCTCCTTTAACTCATTTCCATTCATAACCTACATTATAGGCAAGACCTTAAGAAAAGTCAATTGTTTTGAAGTTTCGGTTGAAGGATGTTCGGTTATAAGGTATAATCTTATAGGTTTGGATTTTAAACAAACAATAAGTTTCATTTTCCAAATAAACTCCAAGGATCTTAATTAATTTCATTGAAACGAGAGGAAGATTTTATGAAGCTAGGAATAGTTGGATTACCCAACGTAGGAAAAAGCACATTATTTAACGCAGTGACCAAAGCCGGAGCCCAATCGGCGAATTACCCATTTTGTACCATTGACCCTAATATCGGTGTAGTTTCCGTACCGGATAGTCGCTTAAGAGTGTTGGAAGAAATGTATCAATCAAAATCCGTAATACCAACGACTATTAATTTTTATGATATTGCCGGTCTTGTAAAAGGCGCCAGCAAAGGAGAAGGTCTAGGTAATAAATTCTTATCGCACATTCGAGAAGTAGCAGCAATACTCCACGTGGTCCGATGCTTTGAGGACTCCGATGTGACCCATGTGGATGGAAGTGTAGATCCTGAAAGAGATGTGGAAACCATCGGTTTAGAACTTATTTTTTCTGACATAGAGACCATTGAAAAGAAAATGGAGCGTTCCAAAAAACAGGCTAAAACTGATAAATCATTACAAGAGGATCTTAGAATTCTTGAAACTGTAAAAGAAAACCTGGAAAACGGAACGTCGGTTCGAGAAATGGAACTAACCGAAAAAGAAGAAACGGTGATTCGAGAGCTGAATTTACTTTCTTCAAAACCCGTAATCTATGTGGCTAATGTATCCGAGGAATATATTTCTGATGATACCTTAAGTAACAAGTATCTTGAGGTTCTACAAAGAATTGCGGATTCCGAAGATTCTGCTATGATAAAGGTATGCGCAAAAATAGAAGAAGAAATTTCGGAATTGGAAGAAGAAGAAAAGGCCATGTTTTTAGAAGATCTAGGGCTGAACACTTCTGGTCTTGATAAACTTATTCAGACTTCTTATGATCTACTCGGTCTTATTACGTATTTAACCGCCGGACCCCAAGAAGTTCGAGCTTGGACGATAAAGAAAGGCACCAAGGCTCCTCAAGCTGCGGGAAAAATCCATACGGATTTCGAGCGTGGTTTCATACGGGCAGAAGTTACTGCATTCGAAGATCTAGTCGCCGCTGGAAGTCCTGTGGCTGCAAAGGAAAAAGGATTAGTTCGACTGGAAGGTAAGGATTACGTAGTGAAAGATGGAGATGTGATTTTATTTCGATTCAACGTATAAATAACATTCTTTCAATCTCTAATTATTGGGACTTTAATTAAAAGAGGAGGACTCTCCTAATCAAGAGTCCTCCTCTTTTTACTTTTTGTTTTCACTTTTTATTACTGCTATTTATTTGCTTTTCTGCTCTTCCTGATATTCTTTTACAATATTTACAGAGGCACTAGCACCAATCCTGGTGGCTCCCGCAGCAATTACTTCCTTGGCCTTTCCCCAGTCACGAATACCTCCCGAGGCTTTCACTTCTATATCGGAACCGACGGTCTTTTTCATTAGAGCTACGTCTTCTTTCGTAGCCCCGGCGGAACTAAACCCGGTCGAGGTCTTTACAAATTGAGTTCCGGCTTCTTTGGCCAATTCACAGGCTTTTATCTTTTCATCATCTGTCAACAAAGCGGTCTCGATAATCACCTTTAAAATGGCTTTTCCTTTCGTTATATCCACTAAGGCCTTAATATCTTGCAGCACATATTTGTATCGACCATCCTTAAGGGCGCCGATATTAATTACCATATCAATTTCATCTGCACCTTTTATAATGGCATCCTCAGTTTCAAAAACTTTGGATTCCGTTGTGGAAGCTCCTAAAGGAAAACCCACCACTGCTGCAACTTTAACCTCTGTGTCTTTTAAAATTTCCGCAACTTTTTCAATGTAGGCTCCATTTACACAAACCGCATAAAAATTGTATTCGATCGCTTCTTTCGCCAGTTTTTCGATATCTGCTAAACGGGTATCCGCTTTTAAAGCAGTATGATCCATGTATTTTTCGATGGACTTCATGATATTCCCTCCCTATTGTGTTATTAATTCTACCAAGGTTCCATTTCTTAGATTCGCAGCATTTCCTTCGTCGGTATCCAAGTGCATTTCCAATGCATATTTGGGGCTCACTCTAACCAAGACGTTTTCAAAAACTACAGCTCTTTCTCCGGATGTTCGGACTTTTACCTTTTGTTTATCTTGAACATTAAACTTTTCCGCATCGGAAGTATGCATATGAATGTGCCTTGCAGCAATGATTACCCCTTTATCGAGCTTAACTTCTCCTTTTGGACCCCGAAGGGTTAGCCCCGGACTCCCTTCAATATCTCCGGAGTCACGAACCGGAGGTTTTACTCCCAATATGAAACTATCACTTACAGATACTTCGATTTGAGTTTGAGACCTTGCAGGGCCTAGCACTCGGATCCCTTTAATTTCTCCCTTCGGCCCTATTATATCCACCTTTTCTTCACAGGCAAATTGTCCCGGTTGGGATAGATCTTTTAACGTACAAAGATTATACTTTTTTCCAAACAATTGATCAATATGTTCTTGGGCTAAATGTAAATGTCTGTTGGATAAAGCTGCAGGAATCATTTTTTTATCCGTCATCAGTATTCCTCCTCATTTTTTCACTCGTAAACTTCTCTTTTAAGTGTGGCAATGTAGGGCAGATTTCGATATTTTTCAGCATAATCAATCCCATAGCCTACAATGAACTCATCAGGAATTTCAAAACCTACAAAATCCACAGGAATTTCAACTTTTCTTCGATACTCTTTATTTAAAAGAGTAACGATTTTAATACTGTTTGCTTTTCTAGTTCCTAAGTTTTCCGTAAGGTAATGCAAGGTTAATCCTGTGTCTATAATATCTTCAACAATCAAAACATCTTTGTTTTCTACTTCCATATCCAAGTCCTTCACAATTTTTACGACACCGGAACTTTCTGTGGACTGTCCATAACTGGAAACCGCCATAAAATCGATGAACAAAGGAATATTCATTTTCCGAACCAAGTCTCCTAAAAACATATTGGCTCCTTTTAGAATTCCTATTACCACTAAATCCTTTTCCCTATTTTTATAATGCTTTTCAATTGTTTTTCCAAGCTCTTCGACTTTTTTTTGTATTTCTTCTTCAGTAAACATGATTTCTCGGATGTCTTTTTCCATAAATACAGCCCTTTCTATGAGTAAGTGTAAAAACCTTCTCCGGTTTTTCTTCCTAATTTATGTGCCCGAACCATTTTTCGAAGTAACGGATGGGGTCTGTATTTAGAGTCTGCGAACTCTTCATACAACACTTCCATTATGGCCAAGGTAACGTCTAAGCCAATCAAATCTCCGAGGGCTAATGGACCAATCGGATGATTCGCCCCAAGTTTCATTGCTTGATCAATATCCTCAGCCTTTGCTACTCCATCACCTAACACTCCAATGGCTTCATTAATCATCGGTACAAGAATTCGATTTACAACAAAGCCTGGTGCTTCTTCTACTTCTACAGGTGTTTTACCGATCTTCTCCGTTAATTCCACGACTTGATTTTTCACTTCCCCATCTGTGGCTATACCTTTAATAATTTCTACCAATTTCATCATCGGTACCGGATTAAAAAAGTGCATCCCCAAGACTTTGTCTGGACGGGAAGTTGCTGTGGCAATTTCCGTAATCGATAAAGATGAAGTATTTGTCGCTAAAATGGTTTCTTTATTACAGACCTCGTCAAGTTCTTGAAAAATCTTTTTCTTTATGCCCATGTTTTCTGTTACCGCTTCAATAACAATATCGCAATCTTTAATTTGCTCAATTTCAACGGTAAAGTCAATGAGATTCATAGTAATTTCCAATTGAGACTTTTCTAATTTCCCTTTAGCAATCAATTTTCCTAAACTCTTTTCAATAGCTTTTTTTGCTCTTTGTAGGTTTTCCTCCGAGAGATCCCGGACCACAACTTTGAAACCATTGACACCGAAAGTTTGAGCAATTCCTGTTCCCATTGTTCCTGCCCCTAATATTCCAATCTTTTTCATATAGACCCTCCTTTATATTTTACTAGAATAACCATCCCTAGTTGAAAACTGCCTGTAACATCAAGTTATTTAAATTTCGGCTTTCTTTTGTTTAAAAAAGCATCCATTCCTTCGTTGCGATCTTCAGTGGCAAAACATAGTCCAAACAGGTCTCTTTCGATTAAATTTGCTGTATCAATATTCTGCATATAGGATTTTTCAATAGCTATTTTGCTATACTCCACTGCGATTCTACTATTGTTGCTGATTTTCTTTGCAATTTTTACTGCTTCTTCCTCAACGGATTTTTTAGAGATAACCCGACTGATCAACCCTAATTGCAGAGCTTTTTCGCTGTTGATAATATCTCCGGTGAAAATCAACTCCTTCGCTGCAGATATACCTACATGTTTTGCTAATCTGGAGGTAGCTGAAAACCCGGGGATTATACCTAACCCGACTTCCGGTTGTCCGAATTTTGCATTTTCATCCGCTATTCGTATATCACAACTTAAGGCCAACTCCATTCCACCTCCTAAGGCATACCCGTTAATCGCTGCAATTACAGGACAAGGAAATTGTTCTATTTTTTTGAATAAAGTCTGCCCAACCATGGCAAAGTCCCTTGCCTGTTGAGGAGTCATTTCTCTCATTTCCTGAACATCTGCTCCGGCTATGAAAGCCTTGCCCTCTCCGGTAATGATCAGAGCTTTAAGCTCTTTAGTCTCCAGTTCTGCTATAACTTCCTGTAGCTCAAGTAAAAGATTATGATTTAATGCATTCAGTGCTTTAGGCCTAGAAACCCGAATCTTCCCTATTTTTTCTCCGGTTTCGTAGTATTGTAAGTTTTTGTAATCTTTCAAAAAATCCCTCCTTCGTAATTCTCTATTACATTATAACAAACTTCTTTCCTCGTTTACAGACAGCAGTAGTATTTCTTTATTATTTA
>PWEO01000111.1 GCA_003553525.1 Clostridiaceae bacterium | reverse complement strand
TCTCCACCAATCCTCGCAGGTGGCTTGCCATATACTCAACCTATTCTTTTGTGCGGGCGCAAAGTCTTGTGTTAAATGCCTTGTTTCGCCCGGAATACCGTCTGCGTACTTTATTTGCTTGTATTTTTCATAGTAACCCCCGACAGTACATTGTGTTTCGCCTTCCTCGTCAAAAAGATCATACTCGGGAATAAGCCTCTCTACATCCTTGAAGTGGTAAACAAAGAATTCAAGACCGCCAGCCCAGTAATATATTCTTGAGCCATACATACTATTAAAGGCTTGCTCCAAAGAGTTTGGCCTACACAAGAAACTGTGAGGAGAGTTTACTCGCTCTTCCGCCTTTATCGGCTTTGGCCTCTCAGGCATAAACCAAAATACGTGGACGTCAAGTTGCGCGTAGATACGGGATCGTCGACGAACGTCTTCTGGGGTAATTATGGTTTTTTGAACTTCTATGGCGACTTTCGTGTCCCTGATAACCCCATATATATCTGGGCGTACGCCTTCGAGGGGTTTTTCCATTTCACAAAAAGTGCAGGAGGGGTGCTGCAACAGGGCTTCATAAATCTCCCGTTTGCATTTGTAATGAACGTCTGACTCGCCGAGACCATAAGTACAGTCGTGCTTTTGTTTATGGGCGAAGTGGTGAGACTTTTTTCGCCCTTTCTTAATTACGGCTTCTCTATTGCATCCGGGGCACGTAAATGGGCCTTCATCCCGCTCTGTTTCCCAGGCAAGGCCTTTTTCACTGTCGTTTTTTATTGCTACTAACATAACTACCTCCATATTTCCCAATAAATTGATTATTCTTGGGAAATATGGGATAGAATTTCAAAAAATTAAGAAACTTTTTAGCAAAACTCAGGCAGGTCCCTTGGTTTTCTCCTTTCACTTAAGGAATTTTTCACCCCGACGAAATTTTTCGTCGAGGTGAAAAATGTCAATTTATCGAGGGTTTTTTGCTGCGGTGTATTCCTCCTTCAGAATCCCTGACAATGACTTCAAAAGAAGCATTGTCAGTGTAATACCCATCACGGCCTTTCGCGAGTGCCACCTCCGATATAAATGGGGTATCAGGATGGGTTTCATCCGTTGCTTTTACCAGTGCAAACCACTTTAACTTATTATACGCGTAAAACTTTTTACTGTATAACTTATGTAGGTGGTAATTATGTCCTTTGTCCCGCAAAAGAACCTCGATAGCGGGGTAATCTAAAATCAGGTTACCTTTAAGCCCCAGCCTAGCGCACAATAAAATCTTCTCTACTTCGGAGAATTCAGACTCATACTCCTCGTACGCTTTTCTTAGCTGCGCATGAGAAACGTAAAAGTCTGTCATGGTTAAGTTACGCTGCATAAGCGCCCTCCTTTTTTATATAGTGACGAGTCTTTTTGTTTTGAGGGAAAACATTCCTGTACGCGTCAGGTAGTGGCACATGCAGTGTATCCCCATGCTCCAAAGATATAATTCGGGAATGCGTTACCTCCCGTTTACTATCACCGTTGACGATGGGTGACATCGCCCAAATAATAGTATTGGGCCTCTCGGATCGTCCCCTACCTGCATTAATTATCTGACCTCCAAGTTGAGGTGAAGGAAACTCTTTCCCAAGTTGGTATACATACTCCTCAGCAGACAGGTCTTTTTTTGTTACAGTAATAAGTAACTTAAGCCCATCACGAGCATATCGTATAGACGAATACTCCTCGTGTTCAATTGGCCACCAATCTGCGAATGTAGGCATTAACACGATTGAACAATCAAATTTTTGGTATCTTTCCCTTTCTTGCTGTTCGATGGCCTTTACCACCGCTGTTGGCTCATCCGTATCATAGCGGGCGATTAGTGTTTGCCCGTCTTTTGTAACCCTGGTGATATTGTGATAGTCAGTTGAGGCATGTGTAATTTGCCCGTCTTCATCAACATCAACCACAACTAACGGAGAAGAATAGTGCTCCTTTTTAAGGAACATGATACTTTTATGTATCGTGTCAGCCCTTATTTGACAGAGCCGGGCCACCGTAATTGACCTTCCTCGTTCTTCGTATAAGGCTTGGATATCATGTAGAGACAGTTTTGGATAACCAAACAACCCAAAACTATGAATCAATACGGCCGCCTGTGTATCATTAAGAGGTACCGCTTTGGCCTCTATGAGCCACTCCACTTGATCCCTAAAGGAATCGGTCACGTTTCCGTTTTCATCAAATACATCACCTTGATGGCTGATGTGTAAGTCTTTCATCTTCGCTTGGGGCATGCTTGCCTCCCTTAATTAATTGGTTTCGTGCTTTAAACAAAAAAGCCAGGCAGGGATTACCCCTTGCCTGGCTTCTATCACTGCGCTTTAAGTTTGTTACTGAATGTCTGCTCTGCAAAACTCCAAGTGAAAGCAACCGCCTATCTCAAGCAGACCCCTTTTCTTCATACAATTTACTCCTTATCTTTTGATGCGCTTGGCCTTGATGTGTTCCAGGTGGTGCACAATATATGAGACAGGGACTCTGATGTGAAAGTCTATTCTGAACGTTGCCTCATTTTGATC
>PWEO01000001.1 GCA_003553525.1 Clostridiaceae bacterium | reverse complement strand
TTCATCTGCTTCCAGATATCCACTACCTCACGGTCACCGGACTCCCAGCGAAGCAAAAGCTCCCGGGCTTCCTGCATAAGCGGGGCCTGGTTCCGGGCTTCCTCTTCACTGAGACCCTTACCCTCCATCAGCTCCCTGGCCTGCACACGCAGCTCACGCTCAAACAGCACATAGTATTCGCCCACAAGCTTATCCCCCTTTTTTCCGTAGCTTCCGGGGGTTTCCCCTTTACCAAAGCGCATCCAGGCGAGCATGGACTTGCAGATGTGAATACCCCGGTCGTTGACCAGGTTCACCTTCACCACTTCCCTGCCAGCCCCTTCCAAAATGCAGGCCACCGAATAACCCAGCAGGTTATTCCGGATATGCCCCAGATGCAGGGGTTTATTCGTATTGGGAGAGGAATACTCCACCACCACAGGGCCTTGCTCTTTCTCTTGCGGCTGTTTACCTGGCTTAACAAGCCCAAACGCCTTGTCACCACTGTAATTTTTTAAAAAATTTAACCAGAACCCTTTGGTAAGGCTTAAATTCAGGAATCCCTTCACCACATTGTAGCTTTCCACCTCTTCCAGTTTCTCCACCAGTATGTCACCAAAATAACTGGCCGTGTTTTCCGGTGACCGGCGCATCAGCTTCACAAAAGGAAAAACCACCAGTGTCAGGTCCCCCTCAAAATCCTTCCTTGTTCTTTGCAGCACCACTTGCCCCGGCTCAATTTCCCGGCCCGACAATTCACTGACGGAAGCTTCAACAATCTGCGCAATCCGGTCTTCAATATTCATCTTTCAGTAATTATTTTGGGATTCAAAATTACCTGTTTCCAGGATATTACCCGTTTCCAGGGCATTAACTATTTATAGGGCATTAACTATTTCCAGGGCATTAACTATTTCCAGGGTATTACCTGCTTAAAAGGTTCAAAACCGGGTAACCCCAGGCTAAAAAAATACATGCAGTGTGCTCACCACACCAATCAATGGATTTGCCCCCATAACGGGGATTGCAACCCGGAAGCGGAAAACTGGTATCACCTCTCCAGCCAATGAGTCATCCCCTCCAGTGCAAAAAACAACCACAAATATACAACCAACTAACCAACCAACAACCGCCTGGGCCGTTTACCAAGCCATCGGCAGCTTCCCCATCACTCATCCCATGAGAACCAACAACCGTGAGGGGCGCCAGCCCCGAACCAACCAACAACCTTCCAGCCCCGTCCCATGACTACGGGCTACCCCCACCATCCTCATCCCATGAGAACCAACAACTCATCACCCGTTTCCTGACCATCGGCAGCTTTACCAGTCCATGGCCCATGAGAACCAACAACCGGAGGGTGCTTCGCACCCGACTATCTTTAAAAAAACATCGTCATTGCCACACCGAAGTAAATCAGCAACCCGGTAATATCCACAAGGGTTGTAATGGCCGGGCTGGCAGCCACGGCAGGGTCACCGCCCAGCCGCTTAACCACCAGGGGAAGACTGGCCCCGAGCAGGGTAGCAGAAACAACCTGAAGACTCAGGGCAAGCGCAATCCCGAATGCCATATAGAACAAGTTGTACTGCTCTGGTATATCAGCGTTCCAGGACAAAAACAGCACCTTTGCATATCCGATCGCACCAAGAACCACTGCCACCATAATGGATATACGGGCTTCTTTATACAGGATCATCAGCCAGTTCCGTATGGAAATCTGCCCCAGTGCCAGGGCACGTATCACAACCGTGGCGGCCTGCGACCCCACGTTACCGCCAGTATCCGCAACCATCGGCACATACAGGGCCAGAATGATAAGGGCCGACATCGCCTCCTCGTAACTGTGAATGATCAGCCCGGAAATGGTCCCGATAACAGCCAGCGAAGACACCCAGGTAATCCGCTTGCGGAAGTGTTTCATCACCCCTGTTTCCGCATAATTCAATCCGTCCACGTCAGGCACAATACCCATGAATTTCTCCATGTCCTCAGTCTGCTCGGCCTGGATCACCTCAAGTGCCTCATCGTGACGGACAATACCTGCCAGCTGACCGTACTTATTGATCACAGGTATCGCCACAAGGTCATATTTCTCAATTTTGTTGGCCACGGTTTCCCGGTCCTCATCCACCTCTGCGGTGGCATAATCTCTATAAACGATATCCCAGATTGACGTATCAGGATCAGCCATGATCAGATCTTTCAAAGTGGTAAAGCCCTGAAGCTTCATATCGTCATCCACCACGTACACATAGTAGATCATCTTTTTACTCGGGGCATCACTGCGGACTTTATCAATGGCTTCGGCTGCCGTCATATCACCAATAATGGTGGCAAAGTCGGTGCTCATGATTCCTCCTGCTGTCTCCGGTTCATAAGAGCTCAGTCTGACTACGTTCTCACGGGTTTTCTTGTCCAGGTAAGGTAATAATTTGAGTTGATCGTCCCGGTCAAGCTCCTGGTAAAGGTCAACCCGGATATCCGAAGCCATGTGGGCGAAAATACTGGTGAACCTCCTTGGTCCGAGCTGACTGAAAAGATCGAGCTGCATTTCAAGGTCAAAGTCAGATACAATGTACCCTTGT
>PWEO01000148.1 GCA_003553525.1 Clostridiaceae bacterium | reverse complement strand
TCAAAAATTACTAAAATCGTTGACACAGAAAAGATGGTTATTATTTTAAAACACAACAAACCAAAATATCTAGTTATAGATTTTGAAGAAATTGCTCAAACCCAAGAAAATAGCGAAGAAAAAGCTTGGGAAGAAGTAAGTAAAAATATGTTGTTTAAAAACTTTGAAGCTTATAAGGAACTATAGCACAGGATGAGTGCGATAAAGATTGTATACTAAAATGGATCGAGGAACATAAAAAGTCTAAATAAATCAATTGTCTAGTCCAAGCAGTGGTCGACCCTCGACATTATTTTTGAGTTATATCAAGAGGACAGGGGGACGTATCTTTTGTCCTCCTGTTCCAAAACCTCTATTTCTCAGGATTTGCATCTCGTACGGTAACACTTCTAGGTCCTCACGCGGTGACGCTTCTAGTTTTAGATTTTCAAGTAAGTCCTGAATCTCTATATTATTTAGCTTTTCAATAATTCCACCAAAAAAATAACCGCCTAAAGGATTGATTCCAATCGATACCTCAAGGCGGTTAAACAGTTTTTAAGCTTTCTGCATACTTATAAATTTGGAATTACTACAAGAAACGATAGTTCAATATTTTGTGTAGAATCTACAGTGCTGTTCTCTCATAATGAGAATAAAATCACCTTTCAATTCGTATGTCATAATTTTCTAACTTATACCATGTAAATGGCTCATCATCAATAACCCATGTTACATCAAAGCGACTTGGGATCTTCATCCCTTCCACAGTGGTATACCCTTTTACTTCTCCGATACAAGGAATCCGTTCCGCATCTGCATGATTTTCCTTATAGCGAAGGGCTTCTTGCCTAACCAAGTGACCCGTTTCATCAAAATAAAAAACTGCATCCACCGTAACTCCTTTGTAGGATAATACTGCTCTTGCACTTTGATCATCAATTTCCTCCCAGCTCATATAATCTTCTAAAGCCGCTGTAGGGTACCAGGGCAATTCCAGAAGAAATCGATGTAAAGATGATTCATTCAGCTGATCATTAGGCTTTTCATTAACAACAGGAATCAATGATGCTATACGAATTTCCATAGAGCCTTTCCCTTCATAGAATAAATCTCTTCCTTTCGTATTAATCAACG
The DNA here is from genome assembly GCA_003553525.1 of Clostridiaceae bacterium. GTDB lineage: Bacteria > Bacillota > Clostridia > Peptostreptococcales > T1SED10-28 > Isachenkonia. The sequence goes on along the minus strand of PWEO01000148.1, from coordinate 1,455 downwards.
GGATCATGGGAAGATCAACATGCCATAAATATCCGGGTTGATCAACGCTTACATACTGCTTAGCTGATGGTTCCATCCATTTTTCCTGGTCCGGTTTCAGCTTCATTTTTCCTCCTTGGGAAAAACTCATAGCCTGAATCCTCTCTTTTCCCACAACACCCGATATTTTCAGCCATTCTTGAACAGCCTTCGGTAATTCCTCCAAATCTTTTTCTTCAATAATTGTAGTCCGGTTATTTTCTGATGAGTCCCTTAACATATCTATTTCTTTAGCAATTTTACGATTCATTTGAAGACCTCCTATCATAAAAACTACAACAATAATCATGATTATTCCTAGTATTACTACCCAACGAAAATTTTCCCATAAATATTTAATTCCCATATTTTTATCCCTCCTTTCGTAAACCGTTACATATCCATCTCAACTGATTTTCTACTAATTTCACTATTTCTTTTTCATCGGATTTTTTTTCAACGATAAGGCGTAGTGTCAATCCGAAATTCGCTGTCCATATAATTCTAGCAATTGATGCAGGGTCTATATCAATAAATTCACCGGTATCAACGCCTTTTTTTATCATATTTTCCAGCATACCGATTCCTTTTTTTTCTTCTTTCGTCTTATCATTCAAGACAGATGTAATCTCTAAAATTTTAGGGTTATCACTCAGCATCATTCTTTTATAATATTCGGGCATTTCAATTGCCGCTTTTGTATATCTTATAAACCGTTGAATAATTTCTTCTTCAACTGACAAACCCTCTTCTATTTCAGCCATTGTGGCTTTCATAATCCGTTGAAATCCTTGCTGAGCTAATGCTATAACAAGGCTATCCTTATCATCAAAATAATTATAAATATTGCCCTCAGTGTAACCGGCTAATTTTGCCACTTTTCTTATGGATACTGCATCAAAACCCTCACTTTCGACTATGGTCTTTGTTGCGTCTAAAATCTTACTTTTAATGCTTTCTCGCTGCTCCTGATCCATTTTTTTTCGCATATTATCCACACCTCTATTTTTTATTGGTTTATTATTCAGTACTATCCGCCTAGATAATACATGCTTTAGTAGGTAAGGTCTTCTTAAAGTAAACACCGTTCATTAAACAGTGTTTATTTTATCATTCCTATCTACTTATGTCAAAGAAAAAAATAAAAAAGCCGACTGGGATCATTCTTCCAGGTCAGCCATCTCATCCTTATGACACACACGAAACGGTTCTTTCGGAGGACAGCGGAGGACAGCGGAGGACAGCGGGACGGAGCTTTTGTCCTGTTATACACAAAAACGGACCCATTGCCTCCCTGATGTTGGTTACTTACCAACTATTAGGAAGACAATAACTCCGTCCCCGTGTCTCTACGTGGGTCTGATATATGTAGCCAATCAGCTCCTGGAAGTTACGGACTGGCAATTGGGAATTTTGCAAACGGCTTTAGTATCGGGT
>PWEO01000014.1 GCA_003553525.1 Clostridiaceae bacterium | reverse complement strand
TGGGATAGGTTCATCTCCGCTAAAATTTGACTCAAAAAAGAAAGAAGGGTCATCACCACAAGTACGGGCAGTGCCCATACCAACATGGTCAACAGTGCCAACACCGGCCCTCCGGTTTTATGTCCAATGGCAACAATGGTCTGAGTACTGCTGGGGCCCGGTAAAATAGCCGTTAAGGCTATCAACTCCACCAATTCCTTCTCGGTTAAGTACTTTTTCTTAATAACCATCTGATCAGTAAAAACTCCATAATGAGCCTCAGGCCCTCCGTAAGCTCCTAAAGAGCATATTAAAACATCTTTTAAAAAAGTACTGGGTCGTATCGGTTTTTTATCTTCCAAAGGTTTCATTCCTTTCCCAACAAGACAGTGGGACGGAGTAAACTTCCTCAGACTATCCTCATAAAAAAGAGGACAGATACTCCTCCGCCCCCTTGTTGCTTTTATTTTCTGCTTTACAGCGAATAAGCCCCGGTCTCTACGTCAGGTCCTTCGGTAGCCATACAAAAAATCTGGATCCCTTTCCTATCTCTGACTCTACTTTAATATCTCCGCCATGTCCTTTAATGATTTTTTTTACTATGGCAAGTCCTAACCCCTCACCTTTTTCTCCCTTAGTGCTTTTCGTCTCCGCCTGCTGATAAGGGTTGAATATTTTGTCTTTATCTTCCATTGAAATTCCAAGCCCCTGATCAACGACTTCAATCATTACTTTTTCATGATCTGAGGATATTCTAACTGCTATACTGCTTTGGGAAGGAGAAAATTTAACAGCATTACCAATAAGATTATTCAACACCTGATTCATCTTACCGGGGTCTATCATTACGATAGGGGCTTCTCCTTTCAGAGTATAATTTAGATTGATTTCCTTTTGTTGAGCTACAATCAGGTTAATGGAGATATTCTGCTTAACCAGTTCCTCAATATTCACTAAGATTCTATCCAATTTCAGATTTCCCAGTTGAATTTTAGAAACATCAAGAAAATCATCAATGATCTTTAGCATATATTCACTAGAGCTATAAATCAAACCCAGCATCTCTTTTTGTTCATCATTTAAGTTATCTTCAATTTCTGCCTTTAATATTTCACTATACCCCATAATAGTCCCTATGGGATTGCGCAAATCATGAACGGCCATGCCTAAGTATTCATTTTTCTGCTCATCTATTCGTTCCAGTTGAATATTTTTTTTCGTTAATTCTCTTTGCACATTGGTCAACTCATTATTAAGAGTATTGATACTATGATAGGTCTCTATTTCCGCATTTTTAGGCAATCCAGTGTTTCTTATAAGGTTTCTTGTAAAACTTCTTTGTATTATATCACGAATTTTATTAGCATAGGGACTGTTCTTCTTGATCAATTCCTCATAATAATCCAAAATCTGATCAACATTCTCTGCAGCAACCACTAAAAGATCTTCATCTTCCAAAACTCCGGCAAAGGTTAATGCCCTGGTCTCTGCATTTCCCTTTAGATTTAGTTGCCAGCCTAATCCGGCACCGGATTCCGTTACTTCAGTGAAAAATCTTTTGTACTCAATAAGGCTTTGATGATCCAGGTAATAATGGATGTTTTCCTCGGGATCAAAAGGAAATTCCTGCTTCAGTTCATTTCGAATAATGTCTTTGATAACCCCTTGCCGGGTACAACGAATAATAAATCCTCGGCTCTTTGTTTTGGAATCCATCTCCATTTGAGTTCGCCCCCTATTGTATTCTATTTTGTAATTTATTTGTATTATTTTTTTGGTGTTCTATTCTTTGTTTTGCTACATCCCTTTCCCTGCCAGTTTTCTTGCGAATTCCAAGGCTTCAACAAAGTTTTTTCCTAAAAAGTCTCCCCCGGTATACTCATATAAATCCGCAGAAATTATAAAGGCCAGTCCTCCTACCATCACCGGAATGCCCGGGTCATATTCTTTTATTCTTTTTACAAGCTTTTTAATATCCTCTTTGTTTCCTTCAATCGTGGCGGAGATCCCTATAAGATCTGGCTTTTCCTGCACCACCATTTCAAAAACTGCATCGACAGGTATATTTGCACCCAAATACTTAACATCCCAGCCTTCCATTTCAATCAGGTCTGCCAGCATTCGAGGTCCCAGTTCATGAAGCTCATCCCCTACACAGGTAAGAATCATTTTTCCTTTATACTCTTTATTTTTATGAGAAAACAAATATTCATAGAAGCTGGAAATCACGCTCTGCGTAATGGCCGTAGCCAAATGCTCCTGGGCTATGGAGATTTCGTTCATCTCCCATAATCTTCCGATTTCAACCATCGCCGGGGCAAAAACCTGCTCATACAGTTCCTGTAAAGTCATTTTCTCCTGCAGGGCTTTTTTCACTAAAAGACGACACCGGTGTCGATCCCCCTGAAGTAAACCTGATATATAGTCCTCTTTTAGTTTTTCGATATCCATTGAGATTCCCCCTGATGAATTTTATGTGTTCCGTTCCTAATTTTTATGATTTCTTAATATTATATATTATTCGAAGTAATTAATCTATTAAATTAAGGACAAAAAGTAGAATGCGGTGATAAAGAGGAGGACAGTGGGACGGAGTAAC
>PWEO01000218.1 GCA_003553525.1 Clostridiaceae bacterium | reverse complement strand
TTACTGTAAGGTCTGCATCGGAACCGATATGAAGAGCACCTTTTTTAGGATACAGTCCATACATCTTCGCTGCATTGGTACTTAAAATGTCTACAAGTTTACTTAAGGTGATTCGTCCTTTGTTGTATCCTTCACTGACTAGGATCGGTACCATGGTTTCCACTCCGGGAATTCCGGGGAATGTATTCCACATATTCGCGCCTACAAAATCTTTTTCCGTTGAAATCTCATAAGGTGCATGGTCTGTTCCGATAAAGTCTACGCTGCCGTTGTTGATTCCTTCCCATAATTCTTCGTTATCCTTTTTCGTTCTAAGGGGTGGAGCAATTTTCGCATAGGCTCCCCGTTCCGTCATGGCATCTTGGTAGTTCAGGGTTAGATAGTGAGGGGTCGCTTCTGCAGAAACATCGATTCCCCGCTTCTTCGCTTCACCGATTAGTTTTGCCCCGATTCCTGTACTCATATGAACGATGTGCAGTCTCGCTCCGGTATCTTCCGCAAAGGCAATTCCCAATTGGATGGCTGCTTTTTCTGCTAAGGCCATTCGTGCTTCCGCCCAAGCCGGACCGTCGGTTCTTCCTTCTTTTTCAAACTTCTTGGTATAAAAATCGCACATGTCGAAGTTTTCTGCATGGATTCCTACAGGAAGTCCGGTTTTTGCAACGGCTCTAAAAGCTTCAAGCATTTCAGGATCCGTAACCTTGGGATAGGTTGGAACCGAGGGGGTCATGTAGCATTTGAATGCGCACACTCCGTAGTCCGCTTGTTCCTGAACATTGTGTAACCAGCCTTCTCGGACATCTTCTCCGGTTACTCCGCCCCACATGGCAAAGTCAACAACCGCTTTATCCTTAATGGCATTTAATTTTGCTTCCAAATTGTCTACACTTCTTACGGAAGGCTTAGAACAACAAGGCATATCCATAACCATAGTAAGTCCCCCTGCCGCCGCAGAGGAAGTCCCGGTTAAGAAGTTCTCTCGGTGGGTAAATCCCGGATCCATAAAGTGAACATGGGAATCAAAGCAGCCCGGCAGGGTTAAGTGTCCTTCTAAGTCAATAATTTCCTTCGCTTCCGTTCCTTGAATATCCGTTAGAAATCCTGAAATTTTTTCGTCCTTCACTAAAATATTGGTTACTACGGTTTCGTCCCCTTGGGGGATTCTGGCATTCTTATAAATTACATCGTACATTTTATTAGCCTCCTCAGATTTTTATATAGGTTCCTGACCTTTCATAAAGCAGTACATCCTTCTTAAATGCTTCTTTAAAAACGCCTTCTTTCCTGATCCTTAATCCATTAAATGGGTTTCTAAGATTTGTCCATTGTCAAAACCTTCAAGCCCTAAAAAATACTCCAGGGAATTCACTAGATGAGCAAGCTTCACGGGACCTACAATTTCTGAACCGGTTACCCGGACACCGTAGCGTTCCGCTTCCTGTTTTACGGTATTAAAGGTTCGGTATAGGGGGGTTTTGTTGCAATCAAACATATTCATGGAAACCACCACGCCTGCATGGTCAGGAAACTTAATGCCTACGGACTTTACTGTGGAAAATCCTCCGCTGGGTCCCCGTACGGTTTTTGCAATTTTCTTTGCAACGGATACATCCTCCGTGTCCAAAAATACATTGTAAGCCGTTAAACCTTCGGCTTCTGCACTGACGATGGTTGCTCCCATTTTTTCTGAAAGTTTTCCGTCTTTGCTTAAGTCCGGCTTTCGGTTTTCATAGTCGGGATGGTTGGAATCTTCCAAAAGCTCTTTTAATCCTTCATACTGTCCCTTTCGGATAAAAGCCAAGGCTTTTCGGTCTTCGTTTCTTGCGTTTTCCGCTGCAAAAAAGATCGGCACTCCGGTTCTTTCGTGAAGTTCATTTCCGATTTCTTCCGCTAAGGTCACACATTCTTCTACGGTCGTATTCTTAAAAGGGAATAACGGAATGGTATCCTGAGCTCCGATTCTTGGGTGGGAACCTTTTTGTTCGCTCATATCTATAAGCTCTGTGGCCTTTGCGGCCATATTTAACAACGCTTCTTTTAACGGCTCCGGTTCTCCTATGGCGCACAGTACCGTTCGGTTAAAATCATGCTCCGGTTCACAGCTTACCAGGGTTACCCCTTCTTTGTTTCGAAGCTCGTCCGCAACGGCTTTGATCACATTCTCTCTTCGACCATCGCTAAAGTTGGGAACGGCCAACATATACTTTTTTTCAGTAGACATACTTACAAACCTCCCTAATATAATTATTCAAGTTCTCATAATTTAAACTCTGCATTCATAATAACACAAATATCAATAGATCTCTTTGTTATTTTACTATAATTATTTATTCTGATTTATCCGCTGTAATTCTATTAATCCCTTGTTTTGCAGGCTTTTCATTTGTTTTATTGTTGCAATTCCTTGGATTTTCAATACAAACCTCTAAATTGCAGGTTTTTTATCCTTCTTTCCTTCGTTATTATTTTGTTATATATTCATAAAGCAAATAAAAAGACTAAATAGTATAATAAAAACAACATCGAATCTTGTCATGAAAAGTGGTACACTTAAGTAGATTCGAAAGCTAAATGAGAGGAGCGTTGGAATTGGGTTTAAAAATCATTGATCTATCTCAAGAAATATTTCAGGGCATGTCGGTTTTTCCCATGCACCAGAAAACCTTTATTATGGAGAATATGTCTCACGAAGAAAATATGCAGGATACCGGTAGTAAAACCCTGGGTTTTTCCGCAAGGAATCTTTTAATGAGTGAGCACTGCGGTACCCATAGCGATGGAGTCTGGGAATACAATCCCGAAGGCCCCACCATTGACAAAATGAGTTTCGATCATTTTTGGGGAAGCGCCATTTGCTTGGATTTAAGCCACGTACCTCCCACACGGTATATCGAACCGAAAGACCTGGAATCCGCTTTACAAAAGTCCGGTCTTGAACTTCAAAAAGGAGATATTGTTCTTTTATATACCGGCCATTACAACCGAAACTTCAATACGGAAAAGTGGCAGACCGAATATAGCGGACTGAGCTATAACGGCGCTAAATGGCTTGCGGATCGCGGCGTTGTGAATATCGGAGTGGACGCCCCGGCCATTGATCACCCTGAGGACCTGGATTTTTCCGGTCATTTGGTATGCGGCGAGTATAATATCACCAACACCGAAAACCTCTGCAACCTGGACCAGGTAGCCAACAAACGTTTTCTATACATGGGTCTGCCTTTAAAAATCAGGGACGGCACCGGGTCTCCCATTCGGGCAGTGGCACTGCTGGAAGAGTAGGAACAGCCAACTTAAGTAAACCGTAATTATCCGGTAAAAAATTCATGGAAAATCAATAAAAAACCATAAAAAAAAGAGGGCTCTCTTTAGAGTCCTCTTTTTTTTATATCCCTGTTTATATGTCCCTTTTTTCTACATTACCCTTATGTCATTTCCCAAGAAGCTTTTTAATCTTTACCGCAATCTCCAGGTTCAGCCGATCATCAAAGTCTTCCAAGTTCATCCCCGTTACCTCACGTATTCTTTGCATACGGTAAAGCACGGTGTTGTAATGGGCAAAAAGTTCATTGGATATCTTCTTAAAGTTTCCGTTAAATTCAAAATATGCTTCCAGGGTTTTTACCAGTTCCGTGGATTTCTTTTTATCATAATCCACTAAAGGTTTCAGCGTTCCGTCATAGAACCTTTCCAATTCTTCATCTAGATGATCCTGGCTTAAAATTTTATAAACCCCTAAGGAATCATAACTAACAATGCTCTTTTCTTTATTCACTTTGGAAATCCGCATAGCCTTCAGGGAATCCTTAAAACTTTTATGAAAGTTTTCCATTCCGCTGTATATTCGTCCCATGCCTATAAAAATACCGACACTGACGGATTGTAAGTTTATGGCTTTATCCAGATGGGTTTTTATTCCCTCGATTTTCCGGTCGCTTTTATCTTTTTTATCAAAGGACAGTATTAAAATGATGCTGTCGGTTTTACTGATTACCACCCCTTGAATCCGATACTCTTCCAGTAACCGTTCCGATAAGTTCAACATCCTGGACAAATCATCCTCCACATATTCATAGGATTGCCCTTTAGTTGTATCAAAGTTGATGATCACACCCATATAATCCGCTTTAGGATCCAGACTGAAAATCTCGGCCTTCTCCAGGGCTTTCTCTCTTCTGGCAGGCTCCAGGGATACCAATTCATCAAAAAACTCGGTTTTATAGCGATTTTCCACTTCTTTTATCGAAAGTTTCCGAAGCATATCCAAGGACATGGTGGTGGCCGTGGCCTCCAATACGGAAAGGTCAAAACCTCCTAAGGGCGTACTCAGCCCCCAGGCGAAAATATGGCCGAACACACTGTTTTTTACAACAATGGGCATTACCATCCGCTCCACATGCAGATCTCCGATTTGCTCCTTACTCTCGTAAAGCTTTCGCTCCTTGTATTTTTCCAAATTCGGATCATAAAAACGCTCAGCATTTTGGATCAAGGATTCCCGAACATCCTCGTCGATATAGCCCGAGTGGAAAACTTCATTGGTTGGATAATCCAATTTAATCATTATGGGATTTTTCAAGTTATCATTTACGGTTTTGGCTATCCGCTCCAGATCTCCACCCTTTAACATTACATCCATTAAACGTTCATAGATATTTTCAAGTTTTTGAAGCAGTATGGCTTGTTTATTGAAAATCTCTTTAAATACCGGTGTCATAGTATCGGAGAAGGGAACTTCATAGTATAGCTCAATGATGGGCAAACCTAAATTATCTGCCAAGGTCAAGGTCTCCTCCGGTAATTTTTCCAGATAGGGATATATTTTTATTCCCAGGGCTGCCAGTTTTTTCTCTGAGCACTGTCGGATAAAATCCCGTTGTTCATTTAAAGAATCAGCCTTAAAGGAGTAGGCCGTGGTAAGCAGAAACTCTCCCTCTCCTACCCAATTGATAATATCAGGGTCCGCCATAACGTTGACATTCGATACGGTGTTCTTGATGCCTTTCATACCGGCAATAATTTTGCATTTGCTCATACAGTCCATTTTCATGATTTTATCCAGTGTAACCCCGTTTTGTCTTGCCATCGTCACCTACTCCTTTGCCTTTGATCATTCTTATTTTTTGTCCCGGAATTAAATCTACCCGGAATTAACCAAGTTTTTCGTATACGGTTGCAAGAGTTGCTTCCTTAAGCCTGTTCCCTTCTTCCGTCAATTCCTTGCACTGCTTTTTAACATCTGCAATATAAGCTTCGTCGCTTAGTCCCTGAAGGTTGATCAGCACATTAAACAAGGCTCCCTCCAGTCCCGCATAGGCCAATAGGGCACCCACACCGACATCGGTAATTGCATTGGGGTTTCCGTTGTCCGCAAAAGCCTGCTGCAGTTTTAAAATCTCCAGGGATTCCTTCCCAACGGTTAAGGGTACTTCCAAGGCTTCCTTCGTCGCCTCTTCTATGGCCATTTTCCGAATTTTCTTCTCCTGTTCGGTTTCCTTAGGCATCTTGAAAGCTTTCATTACTCCGTTAAAGGCCGTGGTGTCCTCTTCGGTTAATTGATTCATTCTATCGATCAGTTCCTGAACCTTTTGAAAATTACGGTCTAACTCCCGTTGCTGCTCTTCACTTAATTTCAGATAAGCCTTCCGTCCAATGGTCAGGTTTCCAACCATGGCTGTTAATGCGGAACCTAAGCTGCTGCTTAAGGCTGCCACACTTCCTCCACCCGGAGCGGGATCCTTGCTCGCTACCGATGCTACAAATTCCTCAACACTTTTTTCCAATAACATATACATCCTCCTTTATATTTTGGTTTTTTCCTTTTACTTCCTGTTAATCTTACACAATCTTTACATAGCATATCATATCACATTTTGATTTTCCATGTATAGTTACTACAATCAAATTTGATTCTTTCTTCGCTAAACTTACTTCGGATTGTTTAGTTTCTTTAAAATTCCTCCATTCATGTTATTTAAGTTAATCTTTCAGGCCGTTTTTTTGCATGCCTCTTTAGGAGAAAGTTTTGCCTTATTGATAATTTTTTAACTATTTTTATCTTCATATGAATAATTTTGTTACTAAAACACAAAGATTTCATTTAAATATTCTGTATAATTAATTGAGAAGAGAACAAAACTCATATTAGGAGGAATTATTATGGAAAAGAGTTTTCATTACCCATGGTTTAAACGCGAAGATATCGACGGTTTCTTTGCACTGTTCCAGAACAACTTAGCAAACTTTGTACTAATTGCCGTGGCCATGATTGCAATGGGATACCCTTCAGAGATCGTCTATGGACAGGTTATTCCCGGAGCTGCTGTGGCGGTATTAGTGGGTAACATTTATTATGCCTACTCTGCCAACCGTTTAGCAATCAAAGAACAACGTACCGACGTTACAGCCCTTGCCTATGGAATCAGTACCCCGGTAATGTTTATTTACCTTTTCGGAGTGCTTGGACCGGCCCTGGCACTTACGAATGATCCCTATGTAGCCTGGAGAATCGGTGTGGCAGCCTGTATTTTCGGTGGCGCCGTAGAAGCTACGGGAAGCATCCTCGGAAACTATATTCGAAGAATCCTCCCTCGAGCAGCAATGCTCGGTGCTTTAGCGGGAGCCGCCTTTTCCTTTATCGGCGCGGAACTCTTTTTTAACACCTTTGAAATGCCCATCGTGGGTATGTTGGTGCTCAGTATTATCATCATCGGTCTGATTGCTAAAAAGAGCATGCCTTTTAGAATCCCCGCTTCCTTATTTGCAATTATAATCGGAACCGTCCTTGCCTATTCCCTGGGCCAATCAGATATGAGTCAGCTGTCCGGCGGACTTTCCACCGTGGGCTTTTACCCTTTTATTCCCACCCTCGGTTTTATTGAAGGATTTTCATTCTTATTCGGACCCATGGTTAACCTGTTAGCCATACTGATCCCGATTTCCATTTATAATTTTATCGAAACCATGAATAATGTGGAAGCCATGTCCGCTGCAGGAGACGATTACAGTGTTTCCGAATGTCAGTTGGTCGATGGTATCGGAACCATGTTGGGCGGAGTTTTCGGAGGAGTTTTCCCAACTACCGTATATATTGCATCCGTTGGATCCAAATGGATGAACGCAGGTCGCGGTTACTCCGTATTAAACGGCGTGGTCTTTATGATTGCCTCCCTGTTTGGAATTGTTGCGGCGATGTCGGAAATTATTCCCCTACCGGTTATTGCACCGATTCTGGTATTCGTAGGAATTTCCATGATATCACAAGCCTTTAGCTCTGTTCCTCACAAGCACTTTCCGGCAGTGGTTATTGCCATGTTCCCTTATCTTGCAAACTATATTATGACCCGGTTTAACAACGCGGCACCGGATGCGGTAGAAGGACTTTCCTCGGCCGTTGTTCCCCTTGGCCAAGGCGCCATGTTCACCGGAATCATCTGGGGAGCCATGACGGTATATATTATTGATGACAACTATAAAAAAGCCACCATTACCGCCTTAGTCGCCTCAGCGCTTTCGGTTTTCGGCTTTATTCATGCACCAAACCTCGGATTTATGCATGACATTCAGTATCCTTTAGGTTATTTAATTGTGGCAGCATGTTTTTACGCCTATAGTTTAGCCGATGCGAAAGCACTTTCCGCCGAAAAGGACAAGGACAAGGCGGCCAAGCCGGCTCCCGAGGTTTTCGTGGATTAATTTAGAACACATTCCTGCAAAACAAAAATAGACAACAAAAAAAGCATCAAACACTTCTCTATTGCCAGGTGTTTGGTGCTTTTTATTACGCAAACTACAGTCTGTCGATCAACTTTAATATTTCTTGATTCTTTGGAATATCCTTCATGGAATTTCCGTAATGGATATACCGCAGGGCCCCGTCTTTATCCACCAGCATCTGTGCCGGCATTCTTCCAAGCTTAAAGAGGTTCACTTTTTGACCGTATAATTCCAGTACGGATTTTTTCTCATCGGGAATTCCGATGAACTTCAGATCATGCTTTTCCCAATACTCCCGGAACTTTTGGGCCTTCTCCGGACCGATGACAACAATTTTTGTATCTTTTTCTAAGAATTGATCATAATCTCGATGCAACTGCATCATATGCTTTTGGCAGTAAGGTCAGATAAAGCCTCGATTCAGTACGATGAGGATATTACTCTCTCCTCTGAAATCCGAAAACGTTACTTCCCTTCCATTAAAATCTTCCATTTCAAAATCCGGTGCGGTTTGGTTTAATGCAACATTGCCCACCTTTATCATCTCCTCATTAAATTATCAATCTTTGATCCAACTATTCAGTTTGCGAAATTTAATTTCATCAAATTAATCCGATTAAAATATAGAGCTGAATCCCTAGCAAGATTCAGCTCTACTGATCTTTTGTTAAATCCAAAAACTTATCCAAGTATTTTTTTAACATCTTAACGTCTTCTATATCCCCTTCAAAATTGCAAAATATCTGTTCCGGCACTTCCAGTATGTCTTCTTTTAGAAGTTTTCCTTTCTCGGTTATTTCTATGGTGACCAACCGATCGTCCGCTTCGTTTCGATATTTAATGATCAACCCCATGGATACCAGTTTGTTAACCACCGGTGTCAGGGTTCCGGAGTCTAGGTGCAGCTTTTTTCCCAGGGCTTTAAAATCTATTTTCTCTTTTTCCCAAATTACCAGCATCGTTACATACTGGGTATAGGTCAGGTTGTATTTTTTCAGTATCGGTTTGTATAGTTTTATCACTTCTCTGGATAATGCGTATAAAGGAAAACATATTTGATTTTCTAATTTAATCCTATCGTATTTATTCATATCTTTTCTCTCCTCGGGTTTAGGTTGAATAAATTTAGTTTGACACAACCGAACTGTGGTTTAATTATATCGCCCATTGTTTTTATTGTCAATGCATAAATATATTAAGCTGATAATTCTGTTCCTTCATGACCCCAACAAAAACTTTTGCAATATGAGGATCAAATTGCGTTCCCGAGCACCTCTTAATTTCTTTTAAGGCCTCCTCTTTGCTTAAGGCCTTTTTATATACTCTGCCCTGGGTCATCTCTTCATAGGCGTCAGCAACAGCTATGATTCTCGCCATCAGCGGAATGTTTTCTCCTTGCAGATTTTGAGGATAACCCTTTCCGTTCCAACACTCGTGGTGAGAAAGCACCGCTTGAGATAGATGGGCATACTCAACGGAGGATTGTAGTATCCGGTATCCGATTTCCGAATGTCTTTTTATCGTCAACCTTTCATCCGGGGTTAAGCCCCCGGGCTTGTTTAAAATATCCTTCGGGACGGCAATTTTACCGATATCATGAAAATAGGAGACCAGGGACAGATCTTCCTGCTCTTTTTTGCTTAGATTCATTTCTTGAGCGATCAAAAGCGCCAACTCTTGTACCCGAGCGGCATGTTCCTTCGATTCGATTTCTTTATCAAACAACAATTTCTTAAAATATTCCACTAAGGATTTTTTTGCCCGGGAGCTCTCTCTGAATTTGTTTCTGTAGAGCGAAGCATCGGCAAGTTTAATAATATGTTGAATTGTCCGAAGGGAATTTTCTTTAGTGGCCAGCCCAAGGGAAATGTCCAGCGGAAAATCATCCGTCTTGTATTCGTTGATAAGTTTATGAATGGTATGGGTGATTTTTTCAGCCTCGAGATAATTTGTTCCGGGAAGAACCACAATGAACTCGTCTCCGCCCCATCTTGCAACAATTGAATCTTCCGTTGCTTCAGCAACGGTTTTCATAATCCCCGCTATTTTTATAATCATCTCATCTCCGGTTTGATGACCGAAAATGTCATTGATCAACTTTAGATTATTCAAATCACCAAATATAATGCTAAGGGGTGCTTGACCATCCTTCTCTAATTTTTCCAACTGCAATTCGCAGTAATCCCGGTTGTAAACACCGGTTAACGAGTCGTACATATTAATGTAGCGAATTTTTTCATCCAAGACAGCCCGATTTTCCCGGGTGTGTAAAAAATAAGCCAGCTGAAGCCCGATGGATGATGCAATGGCCGATAAGCCCACTAAAGAGTACGCCACTGTAGCAAGTGTTTCTCCGTAAACATAACTGCCTAAAAACAATAAACAGCTAAAGCCCCATATAAGAAACATCCCTCCGAGCAAATGGCGGATTTTGCCTTTAACATACTCTATTCTTATAGAGAGCATTCCTGTATAAATAAGTATTCCCCCTGCAAAAAGGGCATTGGAAAAATCAAAATAAGCTTCACTAAACTTCATAGAATAAGCGAAAATTAAATACGCCGCAAAGATACTACTGGTCCAGATAATGAGTTTTGATGGCTTCTCACGGAAAAATCCGATGGCTCCCTGGCTTATGGAAAAAACCCCCAACAGGCTGAAAATCTTTTCGAAGGTCATAAAAACAAGCGTATACTCCGTATGGATTTTAAGGGCAATGGCAATACTGGAGCCTAAAAAGAAAACCCAGGAAAGAGTCCACAGCAAAATAGGTTTCTTCTTTTCCACAGCATAAAGGTACGAAAAAATCAGTATGAAAATAAGATGGTAAATAACGGCGGAAATAAAATACACAGGATCATACATACAGCTCTACCTCCTTAGGGTTTTTGCATGAAAAATCCCAAACAAAAACCAGGCCTTCTTTGCAGAGTGCCTGGTCACGTTGTGTAAGCATGGGGTACGATAAACCTGCGGAGCATGCCTATCCATATATACGTTTAACCGGCAACCTGACAATCTTGGCAATAATTTTGCTTTAGACTCATGGCTTTGCGTCCCCATCTTTTAATGGATTTGCCTTTTTCGATCTATGCTTTTCAATCAATATGAAGTTTTGTAATATGATGTTTTGGTATACGTCCATCGAGTATATAAACTTTTACATATACCTCTTTCGAACATTGCACATGCATAGTACTTATGTCGTGGTTAGGGTATCTTTCAATGGTTCTTAATACCTATTTATATTTAATAAGAGTATAACACAACAATTATTTTGAGGCAAGCTAAAAGCAGAACCCTTACATCCCTGCTGCGATGCCTCCCGCAAGTATGATGGCAATCACCCACAGAACTCCGCCAGCTTGGTCTTCATCGGTGGCATCTTCCCCCGCTTCTACCGGATCCGGCTCGGCAACCTCTGCCGCTCCCGTCCTGATCACCGTTGCCGTAAGGTTGGTCCAAGATTTCCCTCATAGGGGTAAACCTCGGTTTCAGCCATCCCCCCCATTTGCGTCGGAAGCACGCCGGTGACCACACTTAGAAGCATTGCCAGAATCAAAAACCTTCCAAACCACAATTTTCCTGTTTTTCTCATCCCAATCCCACCCCTTCATAAATTAAGCTTCTCTTTGATATTTTGTCCCGTTCATGAACTCCATCGGTCCAGTTAATTAATTCGATAAGAGGATACGGAAATCCTCTATCTTTTGAGCAATTGGGAAAATCTTCTTCAACGGAATCCGCGGACTTCCCTCCTGATCGGTTCAAAACTTGCTTTCCATATATTTAATTAAAGGGGCTATTTGTACCAGCGTCGGGGCACCCTTCATCCATACCTGCTGTTTAAGAACCTCCAGGATCTCTTCTTTACTTGCCCCATTCTTAATGGCCTTACCCATCTCCAACTTTGCCCTTGTTTCATTTTCATCAAAAACGGCGGTGGCCAGGGCTATTAAATACCTGTACTTTAATGGAATTGCACCTTCCCCCCATATTTCATGATGATATTTTGCTATAATTTTTTGAAAGTCTTCTCCAAAGTTTTGAGATACCATAATCCCCGGGGGTACAAACCCTATTTCCTCTTTAAACTCTTCCTCTAATTTTTTCTTGTCCATTTAGACCACTCCTTGTAATTGGTAT
>PWEO01000044.1 GCA_003553525.1 Clostridiaceae bacterium | reverse complement strand
TTTATTTCTGATTTAGTTCCGACTTAGTTCTGATTCAGTTCTGTTTCTCGGATTTTTTTACGTTATGAATGTATCGTTTATTGGAAAATACTAGTCTTTATTTGATTTTTCCTTGTGATTTTCATTTTTTTCCTCTTCATGAACCCTTTCCAGTTTTTCAGCTACTTTTCTGTAAATGGTTCCTTCGGGATAATTCCCTTCTTCATCACATTTTCCTGCAGGCATTCCCGTGAGAATTTCGATCCCTTCATCCACATGATTAATCGCGTAAATATGGAATTTTTCTTCCTTTACTGCGTCGATAACTTCTTCTTTGAGCATTAGGTTTCTTACATTTTTTTCAGGGATCATAACCCCTTGTTGTCCGGTTAAGCCCTTCATTTTACACACATCATAAAAACCTTCGATCTTTTCATTCACACCGCCGATGGGTTGTATTTCTCCTTTTTGATTCACGGATCCTGTTACAGCGATTCCCTGCTTCAATTTAATATCGGCGATACTGGATAAAATCGCATAGAGTTCGGTGCTGGATGCACTGTCACCATCAATTACTGAGTAGGTTTGCTCAAAGCTTATGCTGACGGAAAGAGCCATAGGATTTTTTTGAGCAAATTTCGATCCCAAATAACCGCTGAGTATTAAAACACCCTTATCATGAATGTTTCCGCTCTGTTTGACTTCCCGTTCCACATTGATAATTCCGGATTTCCCTTTATAGGTTGAGGCTGTAATCCGGCTGGGTCTTCCGAAGGAATGTTCTCCGGTGCCCATGACTGCCAACCCGTTGATCTGTCCGATTTTTTCCCCTTCAACATCGATTAACAAGGTTCCCTCTTCAAACATTTCATTAAGCTTTTCTTCGTACTTGCTGTTACGATATATTTTTTCCTGTATGGCTTTTTCCACATGTTTTGCTCCCACATGGGCAGCCTGTTCCGTAGATGCCCAGGCATCGGCTTCATACAAGATCTCTACAATCTTATTAAACCGGGAACTGAGTTTTCTCTGATGGTCTGCAATTCTGGAACTGTACTCCAGCACCCGCTTTACTGCATATTTATCAAAATCCAGTAATTTCTGTTCTTCACAATGAGCGGAGATAAAGCCCGCCATTTTCATCATATGATCCTGGGTTTTATCCATTTCCACATCAAAGTCCGACATTACCTTGAACAATTTTTTAAAGTCCTCATCATAGGAAAACAGCAGTCGGTAAATATAAGGGTCTCCAATGAGAATCACTTTGATATCCAAGGGTATGGGTTCCGGCTTAATGCTGGAAGTAACAACTTGCCCCCATTGCTTACCCATATTTTCGATATTAATTTCTCCGGTTTTTAAGGATCTCTTTAAAATTTGCCAGGCAAAGGGCTCGGTCAGAATTTCTCTGGCTTGAATAATCAAAAATCCTCCGTTGCCTTGATGCAAAGACCCCGGTTTGATTTGCGTAAAGTCCGTTTTGAGGGCCCCCATCTCATTTTTGTATTCAATACTTCCTAAAAGATTATAGTAACTGGGATTGGTTTCCTGTATCATCGGGGCATGTTCTTTTTGCTCGTTATCAATGAATAGGTTTACCTGATAACGGTTCATGAAGTTCCCTTTCGGCTTCATCTGCATAAGCAGCATTTCCTGGGGGCTCTGCCCTCCCTTGGATTTTCCGTTTTTAAACTGTTTGATATGCTCTAAAATGTCCTGTTCCATAGCGTTTAAGTATTCCACGATTTTTTCTCTTTTTCCATAGGTACGGATAAGGTCTTTAATATAATCATTGATCACATAATAACAAATCCGTTTTTCCAGTTTTTTGATCTCATCCCGGGCATTTTCTTCAATGCTTCGGAGCTCATTAAATAGATCAATGGTTTCCAGATTCAATTCCTCGGATTTTTCCCGAAGCTCTTGAATTTCTTCCGTACTAAGCTCCTCGTATTCTTCCTGGCTCATAGGCTTTCCGTCACTTAAAGGAGCCGTGACAAGGCCCTGCTCTGTTTCCCGAAAAACAAAGCCGTGCTCTTTTGCGATCTCATTCAGTTTTTTAATGATTTCATTATGCTGTTGCTGGAACTGCTGATGAATCTCACTCTTTTGAGTTTCGTAATCCGTTCCGGAAAAAGCATTAGGAATCTCTTCCAGGAGTTTTTCAATTACATCTTCCAGATCTTTTTTGAATTCCTTACCCGCACCCTTTTCCAGGGAAAGAGCTTTAGGGCGATCGGGAGCGGAAAAATTATAAACATATACCCAATCATCGGGAGCCGGCATATCTTTAGCATGCTCTTTCGTAATTGACCGGGCATAACTGTTTCTGCCGGTTCCGCTGAGTCCTGAAATGTACACGTTATAACCTTTTTTCTTTACGTTCAGTGAAAATTCCAGGGCCTTTGACGCTCGCTCCTGTCCAATGATTCCCTTTAGAGGTTTTAAATCCGCAGTGGTTTCAAAATCCAAGTCTTCAATATTACAGGGACTGGTGAGTCTCTCCGCTTGCAACTTAAAATTTTCAAACATACCTTCACATCCTTTTTATTAGTTTATGTATTTATACCTCTTTTTTTCTTTTTTAAAAGCTTTTTATAAATATCTTTGTTTCTTCATCTGATTTTTAGTGCTCCTGTACTGAATCAAAAAAACACCCCCGTAAGGATAATTACGGGAGTGCTTCCAATGATTTTATAGTACAGGAACTTGATTTCCTGCTTATTATACTGCTTAAGGATTCATAATCTCTAAGGGTTCTGCTACGGTAAAGTCCGCTTCTGTCAGCTCTTTAATTTCTTCTAAAGTCACTTCCTTCGCCCGCTCTTTAAGAATCAGTCCCTGATCCGTAACTTCAAACACCGCCATTTCCGTTACAATCAGGTCCACTTCTTTTTCCGCCGTTAGGGGAAGTTTGCATTGCTTTAATATTTTCGGACTTCCCTTAGCCGTATGCTCCATGGCCACAATTACCTTTTTAGCCCCTACTACGAGATCCATGGCCCCGCCCATGCCGGGAACCATTTTCCCGGGAATCATCCAGTTGGCAAGATTTCCGTCCTGGTCCACTTGAAGGGCTCCAAGAACCGTGGCATCCACATGTCCTCCCCGGATAATGGCAAAGGACATAGCACTGTCAAAAAATGCCGCGCCTTTTTTCACAGTGACATGCATTCCCCCGGCATTCACCAAATCCGGGTCTTCCTTTCCGGCTTCAGGAGCTCCCCCCATGCCGATATATCCGTTTTCCGACTGAAAAATCACTTCTACATCATCTTCTATATAATTAGCTACCTTCGTAGGCATACCGATCCCCAGATTAACAATATCCCCATCCTTCAGTTCCTTCGCTACCCGTTTGACAATTCGCTCTCTCGCTTCCATTATTTACTCCCCCTTACAATATGATCTACAAAAATATGGGGTGTTGCCACATTGTTCGGATCGATTTCTCCCACTTTCACAACCTCTTCCGCTTCCACAATGACCCGATCCGCCGCCATGGCCATAACCGGGTTAAAGTTTCGTGTGGAGTGGCGATACCATACGTTTCCCTTAGTGTCCACTTTGCTTCCCCGAATAAGGGCCAGATCCGCTTTAATCGGCAGCTCCAATAAATAGTCCTTACCGTCAATTTCCACAACTTCTTTGCCTTCTTCCACCACAGTACCTACTCCCGTTGGGGTTAAAAATCCTCCAAGGCCTGCTCCTGCAGATCGAATCTGCTCTGCCAGGGTTCCCTGGGGAACCAGACGAACATCCATCTCCCCGCTGTGCATTTGTTTTCCCGACTGGGGATTGGTTCCGATGTGGGATGTTATCACTTTCTTCACCTGTTTATTCACCACAAGTTTCCCGATTCCCCGATCGGGAAATCCGGTGTCGTTACAGACCAGGGTTAAATCCTTAACCCCTTTTTTCAAAAGACCTTCAATCAATTGATCCGGAGCTCCATTTCCCAAAAATCCTCCGATCATAATGGTCATACCATCTTCAACATAGGAAATTGCCTCTTGCATGTCAATGATTTTTTCCACCCTTCATCACTCCTTGTTTCATAAAATTAGTTTCCTTCATTGTCTTCTATTGTATTACAGGACCGGGGTTTTCACAACTGCCAGGATATGAAAAAACCTTAACCCAGAACTTCCCTAATGATACGAAGTCCGTTTTTATGGGTAATATGCTCAATTTCCTTCGATGAAAAGCCAGACTTTTCCATGGCGGTAACCAAGGATTGAATTTCTCCGATATTTTCGATTTCCAGCTCACTGCTGATGCCATCAAAGTCTGTGCCTAGAACCAAAGCCTCTATTCCTCCTACGTTAATGATATGCCTCATGTGCTTAAGCATCGGTTTAATTTTGCTTATGGGATCCTCACTTAAAAAATAATTGGCGAAGTTCAATCCCGCAACGCCGCCGCCGTTACCCAGAGCTTTTAGCATCTCATCGGAGAGGTTCCGAGGATGGGGTTTCACACTCCGTGCATTGGAATGGGACGCGATAAAGGGCTGTTTAGACAGTTCCGCCACATCCCAAAAACCTCCGTCGGATAGATGGGAAACATCAATCAACATCCCTAAGTGGTTCATTGCTTCCACAACTTCCTTTCCGAAGAGCTTTAGTCCCCGCTCCCGACTTTTGTATCGGATATTTGGAAAGCCGATTTGATTTTCATGATTCCATGTAAGAGTGATCAAACGAACACCTTTTTTGTGAAAAAATGATAATTTATCAAGACTGCCTTCCAAGGCTTCGCCCTCTTCAATGGTTAAAAAAGCAGAGATTTTATTTGCTTTTTCATTTTTTGCAAGGTCTTCAAATCCTTTAGCCAAGGCAATATCCTCTGTGTTTTTCTTCAGTTCCTCTTCAAAGCTTCCAAGCATTTCAAGAGTATGTTCATAGGGACTTTTCTTTTTCTCCCTCATAACATCCAGTTCAAAAAACAGGGCAAAAAACTGGGCCAGGGCTTGACCCCGTTGAAGTTTCCCGATATCCACCTGAAAGTCGTTTTCTTTTAATCCTGCTTTTTCATTGCTTTCCATGATTTTCAACATTGTATCACAGTGAAAGTCAATAATTTTCATAACATCACCCTTTCAGTATTTCGATCATTTTCTCTTCGTCTACATTTCCTCCGCTGAGAAGAAAACACACCTTATCCTTATTTTTCATTGTTAGTTTTCCTGACAAGGCCGCAGCGATACCCACCGCAGCAGAAGGCTCCACCACAAGTTTGCTTTCCATATATAGGGTCTTTGCTCCTCGACGAAGATCCTCTTCTCCTACGGTTATCACCTCGTCCACTAGGGCGCTGATGATTTCAAAATTCCGTCTTCCCGGCTCTACCACCTTAAGTCCGTCGGCAAAGGTGTCCTTAATCTCCACCGTGGTAGGCCTTCCATTTTTAAGACTTGCAGTATATCGGGGCACCGCTTCGGTTTCCACTCCCACCACCTTGATTTCGGTATTTTTTCCTTTCAGGGCACTTACCACCCCGGACAGCAACCCCCCTCCTCCTAAGGGTACCACAACCAGATCCACCTCAGGCAAAGCTTTTACGATCTCCAAACCCACGGTTCCCTGACCTGCCATCAAGTCTTCATCGGCATAGGAATGGATCAACGTATATCCATGAGCATCAATCAACTCTTCCGCCTTATCGTAACGTTCCTTGGAGGTGGCCCCGCAAAGGATCACTTGCGCTCCCAGGGCCTTGGCCTTGGCCTGTTTTATTTTCGGAGCATCCACGGGCATCACAATTACCGCTTTCGTGTTCAAAACCTTCGCGGCGTAACTGACGCCCAGGGCATGATTTCCTGATGATGCGGCAATGACCCCTTTTTCAAGAGCCCCGCGGCTTAAAGTGAGCATTTTATTGGTGGCACCGCGAATTTTAAAGGATCCTGTTACTTGCAGATTTTCCGGTTTCAGATAAACCTGGGCTCCTATCAACTTATCCAGGGTTTCCCCCCGAAGCAGGGGAGTGATTTTTGCCCGGCCTATTAAACGGTCCCTGGCTTTTTCCAACTGATGCATCGGTATTCCTGTCTCTTTCATTCTTATCCCTCCAATTGTATCTGCCGGTTAATCATCCAAATTATAATTACCGGTTCGCAGGTTATATTTCGATAGATTCTCCCGTATAGAAAAAATGAATGATCGTTTCTTTTACTTTTTTTCCGGTAATGGACTCCAGAGCTTCCCGGTAAAGGGTTAGTTGAGGTTTATAGGTTTCAAGTTTTTCCCTGCGGTTCCCCTCCCACAGGTAATCGCTTTTGTAGTCCACCAGCACCCACTGTCCCTCTTCTTCAAAGTAGCAGTCAATCATCCCTTGAATCAGTACTTTGTCTTCACAGCCCTCCAGTTCCGTAGACAGGTCCTCGGCCTTTTTCCAAATATTAAAGGGTTCTTCCCGATGAATCTTTTCTGCAGCTTTCATACGTTGACCCAGAAGACTTTGGAGAAAAAGCTCTACTTTTTCCAGTTCTAAGGATTCTGCTTCCTCTTCCCGAAGAAGGCCCCGGGCAACCATTCGATCCTTCTGCTTTTCTAGAGCCGAGAGATCTTTGGTATTATGAAAATCCAAATGCTGCATAAAAAAGTGCAGGATGGTTCCTAATTCCTTTCCCTCAAAGGCTTTTCGTTCCTCCAGGAAACGGGGACGTTCTTTCAAACTGGGTGCCCGGTATTTTACACGTTCCATGGAATCCCGATTAAAGGATTTCAAGTCTGTAACCGTGAGTTTTGAAGGAATATTCTCACTGCTTTTATAGGGATACACCCAGTCCAGCTTCTTATGAATATTGTCGCGGTATGGACTGCGGGGTTCCCCGCCGGGATTTTCCAGTTCCTTAAATTTCTGCTGATCCTGATCCTTTTTTTCCCGGGTCTCACGAATTTCTTCGGAGAATCCTTTTCGGTCTACTAAATCCAATCGCCAGGGACTTTCATCCTTAATCAGTTCCCCCCGGGGAGTTTCATAGGTCAGAATATCTCTAAAAGCAGTAACCCCTTGATGCCTGATCAGCAAGGGGCCGATCCAGTCCATAGGGCTTTGAGCCGACCGAAGTGCATAACTGCCCTTGGACTTTCCCCATTTCTCCAGCTGTTTCTCTATCCCTGGAACCGAGGCGGTAAGCACTACCTTATCCTCAGCTCGGGTTAGGGCCACATACAAAATCCGCATTTCCTCCGAAAGATTTTCCCCTTCAATCACTTCTTTCATGGCCACTTTCCCTAAAGTGTCCCGATAGGTCCGGGTTTTAAGGTCCACAAACTTCGGTCCCATACCCA
Organism: Clostridiaceae bacterium; assembly: GCA_003553525.1. GTDB lineage: Bacteria > Bacillota > Clostridia > Peptostreptococcales > T1SED10-28 > Isachenkonia. The sequence continues at coordinate 33,057 of PWEO01000044.1, read as the reverse complement.
GATCCTTATGCATCAGCATATTGCTCCTGACATCCATTTTGTTGAACTGTTTGCCCAATCCGGCTAAAAACACTACAGGAAACTCCAGCCCTTTGCTTTTGTGGATACTCATCAGCCGGACCACGTTTTCCTTCTCTCCGAGGATTTTCGCCGCCCCGAAGTCATCGCTGCCCTGTTTTATTTTCTCCATAAATTCGATAAATTGAAACAGCCCTTTAATCGATGTTTGTTGAAATTCCGTGGCCCGGTCCAGCAGTATCCGAAGATTTGCCTGGCGTTGTTTTCCCCCGGGCATGGCTCCGAGAAAATAATAATATCCCGTCTCTCTAAGTAGTTTCCAAATAAATTCATCAATTTTATATAGCCTGGAATCTTCCTTCCATTTCCGTAAATTTGCCAGGAATTTTCCGGCTTTTTCTCCCAGGGGGTACTCCCTGTGATAAGCCGCATTTTTCAAGGCTTCAAAATAGGAACCCTGTTTATTTTCCAGGCGAATATTAATCAGTTCCTCCGTGGTAAATCCTCCCATAGGGGAGCGCATAACACTGATTAAGGGAATGTCCTGGGCTTTATTATCCACTACCCGCAGAAGATCCAGAAACATTTGAACTTCCAGCGCTTCAAAGTAGCCGCTGTCGGAATCCGCATAGGCGGGAATCCCTTCCCGGGCCAGCTCCTCCTGAAATATATTCGTGGAGCTTTTTGTAGAGCGAAGAAGAATGACCATATCCCGGTAGGTAACCTTTCGGTAGGCTTCCAGTTCTTCATCGTAAATTTCCATATCCCCGGTCAGTTCCTTGATTCGTTTAACCACAACCCTGGCTTCAAATTCCATGGCCTTCAGTTCTTGCAGTTCCTCTTCCACCCCTTGAAGATCCTCTTCCTTTTTTTCAATCAAATGCAGTTCCAAATCAGAATCTTCAATGGGCTGATGATCCCTTCCCCTGTATAAATAGGCGCTTTCATCGTAATGAATTTCTCCGAGATCCCTGGACATCAAATGACGAAATAGAAAATTCACTCCGTCAATGACGGAACTGCGGCTCCGGAAATTTTTCGATAGATCGATTCTTCGATTCAGCAGGGGTCCGCTTTCTTCCCCAGCTTTTTTATCAAAGGTTTCGTACTTCTCCAGAAACAGCGTGGGATCCGCCAGTCGGAAACGGTAAATACTCTGTTTTACATCTCCCACCATAAAAAGATTGTTTTCTCTGCAAATCCGCTGTATCAAAGTCTCCTGCACAATATTGCTGTCCTGATACTCATCGATGAAAATGTGTTCGAATTGTTCCCGGTACATCTTTTGCGCCTTCGAATCCTTTAATATTTCCAGGGCGAAATGCTCCAAATCGTTAAAGTCCATTACTCCCTGTTCCCGTTTTTTATCACCGTACTCCTGATGATAGGCTTTGACCAGATCATAAAAATAATCCATCAGCGGAGCAATTCTCTGTAAATCTTTAAAATATCGGGCAGGACTTTGTTGCAGCTGTTCTTTTTTGATTTTATCGATTAAATCTTTTCCGTCGTCCCGAAGGGATTTCGCTTCCTCTTTTAAGGCTTCATCACAGCTCTCTTTCTTTACCGCCTTCAAACGGGGATGCTTCAACGTCTTTAGTTCCTGATAAAACGCATTCAAATCCTTTTCTCCCAAGGATTGAAGTTCTCCGATATTTTTAAGGTCTTCCTCTATGGCCGAGGCATAAGGTTCCGGTCCTCCGGGACTTTGGGCTGTCTCCAGGGCTCTTTGAAACAGATCTTTTGCCCCTTTTAGCCTTCGGTTAATCCCTTTTTTAAGTTCTAATGTCCAGGGATGATTTTCCAAGTCCGCTTCTTTCTCCACGTGAAAGTTCTCCATCTGTTTTTCCAGCCACTCCATAGGGTCCGGCTGACTCTGGGTAAAGCGGTAACACTTCAGCACCATTTCTTTTAAGGGGTCATCCTCTTTGCTGCCTCCGAAGCTTTCCACCAGCTGATGGAAGATCGGATTTTGGTTTTCATAGTGCTCCTCGAAGACGTTTTCCAGAGCTTCCCGACTTAAAAGATTGTTTTCTGTCTGATCCCCGATGCGAAAGGCGGGATCTAAATCTATCAAATGAAAATTCTTTTGGATCACATCGATGCAAAAGGCATGAAGAGTCGTGATCTTCGCCCGGTTTAACAGGGTCATCTGTCGTCGCAGATGATCGGAGTTTCCCGTTTTTTCCTCTAAGGCCTTCACCACCGCATTCCCGATTCGCTCCCGCATCTCTCCCGCTGCGGCCTTTGTAAAGGTTACAATCAGCAGTCGATCAATATCCAGTTCATCCTTGGTAATCATTTGAATAATCCGTTCTACCAATACCGCGGTTTTCCCTGAGCCCGCAGCTGCGGACAGCAGTAGGTTCTCCCCTCTGGATTCAATGGCATGTTGCTGCTCCGGTGTCCATTTAGGCATTTTTACCACCCTCCTTCCCGTAGGTTTTCGAGTTCTTTTCGGATTCTGTTTCAGATTGACTTTGAGATTGAACTCCGGACTTTTCCAGGATTTTTCCTAACACTTCTTCGGGTTTTCGATCCTTCAAATAGCGAAATTGATTATCCTTCAGTTGCAGATCAAATTGGCAAATACCTCCGTATTCGCAGTAATCACAAGGAGTACGGTCTCCCACCTTGCAGGGGGAAACGGTAATTTTTCCCTGAAGAATATCCTCTCCCGATTCTTTCAGGAGATTCCTGACGTATTGGATCATTCCTTGAAATTCTTCTTCCGAGGCTACCGAGGATGTCTTTTTAAAATCCCCGTCCTTTTTTATGCCCACGGGCAAAATCTCGGAACCGGCCCCCAGGTTTTGATCCATTTTTTTGAGAACCTCCACATCCTTCAAAGCCAACCCTTTCATTTTCAACTGCTTATTGATTTCTTTTTCCACAGCCTTTTCATAGGCTTCCCGCTGATCTTCCGTAGGATCCTCGGAACCGGGATCCTTTACCATGGGATCCTCGATCTTAAAGTAAAACACCCCGGCGGGACGAAGAGTTTCTCCCTGACCCAGGCTCTCATAGGACAGGGCCGCATCCAAATACAGCAGCAGTTGGATTTTCAGCCCATGGTACAGGGCGTTTAAATCAAACTCCGCATATCCGGACTTATAGTCCATCACTTTTATATAACTGCCGTCTTCCTCTACCAGACGGTCCAAACGGTCAATCCGTCCTTCCAGATGAATTTTTTCCCCTCCCGACAGTTCAATGACAAAGGGCAGTTTTTCAACCATTCCGCCCCCGAAGGCGAATTCATGCTTATAGGGTTCAAACTCCCCTTGCTGTACCTGTTCTATTAAGGTTTTGACGGTTTTTTTACTGATCCGTTTCAGCCGCTGCGTTAGATATTGATAGCGGTAACTGCTGGTCAGCACGCCGTTGCCGAAGCTCGGCGCCAGTTCATCGATCACCGCCTCCACTAAGGCTTCCCCTTGTCGGGGATCCATGGTTTTCCAGTTCAGTTTTTGTTCCTCGGAGCGTTTGGCAAAGGAATCGATGGACTGATGGAAAAGATCCCCCATATCCACGGTTTGCACTTCATACTTCTTTCGCTCCTTGGGACGAAGGCCATAGCTGACAAAATGAGCAAAGGGGCAGTTATGAAATTTTTCAAATCTTGATGCGCTGGCTCTTACGGGAGTTTCATAGAGTTTCTTAGCCAAGCTCGAATCAATGCTTTCCCGCTGATTCTCATAAAAAAGACCTTTGACCATGGTTCTTCTTCGTTGTTGCCACTCATCCTTCTCTACGTAAAAACTGTACACGTCCCACCATAAAGGGTCAATATCTTTGCCCTCAACATATTCCCGCATTTTATCCGTAAGCCCGTTAAAGGTTCCCGAGGCTGTGGAGATTTTTTCAAGCTCCTCTTCCCGATCAAACCGCTCGTCTCGAATTTCCAGCTTCGGAAACAGGCTTAAAAACCGTTCCACCAAAATTGAAGGACGAAGGGCTTTTCCTTCATTGTCGGAAACCGAATAACTAAACCAAAGATAACTTTCAGGTTTCGTTAATGCCAAGTAAATCCCGTAGTTTTGCTCAAACAGCTTAGTTTCTCCGTCCTCTTCAATTTCCAGCCCTTTTTTCTTTAACAACACCCGCTCATGATCCAAGAACAGTTCTTCTTTTTCTTCAATGTAGGGAATTACTCCGTCATTTCCACCGATTAAAAACATTGCCTTAATATCCTGAGCTCGGGAACGCTCCAGATTTCCCACTAACACCTGGTCAATGGTAGAGGGTATCACCCCTACCTCCGCACCTTCAAACCCGGATTCTAAGACCTTGATATACTCTTTTAGCGACAGTTTCTGATTCCCTAAAATCTCCACCAATTGATCGAAAATTTCCATGGTTTGGTTCCAAACCTGGGTGTTTTCACTGTGACTTTCAAAATGTCCCTGTTGCTTTAGCTTCTGCAGCCAAGCATCCAGTTTTTCCTTAAGTCCCTGTTTATCCATAAATTTAAATAAGGACTTGGTTTTTTCCTCAACGTTCTTTTTTCCTTTTAAGGGTTTTTCTAAAATTAGAAAGGGAGCAATGAATTTTTTTCGAATCTCATTCAACTCATCCAACGTCTCCTCTTTTCCGTAACAGAAATCCTCCTTCCAGGATTTTCCCCGAATTCCATAGGCTAACACATGGTTTTCCAGGCTCTCCACCTCATCCACGGTTAAATTGTGAAAACCGGTTTTCAAAAACCGAAAAACCTGATCATAACGGTAGTTGGTTTCCACGGTTTTTAATGCCGAAAGGATCCATTCCATAACGGGACGATCCACGGAACTTCTTTTTTCATCTAGGAAAAAAGGAATGCCGTACTCCTCAAAAGCTCGTCGAATAAGCATGGTATATCCCTGAATATTGCCCGATACTATGGCGATATCCCGGAATCGATAGTTCTTCTCCCGTACTAAGGAAATGATCCTTCGGGCCATTTCCTCCACCTCCCCATAGGGATTTGCTCCGGCAAAGAGTTCAATCCCCTCAGGATTTTCCGGGAATTTTTCATAAGGGTAGGCATAAAACTCTCTTTCAATATGTTGCAATGCCTTGGGGATACTATCGATGTTTCCTTCCTTTGAATAAATAAAGGTCTCTTTTATTTGGCTTTCTTTTGCCATGGCTCGAAACTTCAACAGAGCCTTTTCCGGAACGGAGAAGAGCTCTTTTTCTTCCTCCCGGGGATTTTGTTCCATCACAAAGGTAAGAGTCACATTTTTCCCCTCTTTTTCCAGAGTTTCTATTAAGGACTCCATTTGAGGGGTATACTGATAAAATCCATGAACCCAAATCTCGGTATCCTTGATAAAGGATGCATCGGGAAGATAGGCGATCATTTGATTCATTCGATCTTCGCTGTCTAAATAATTATCTTCCAACCTCTGATTCAATTTTTCATAAATCATGCTGATATCCCATAGTTTATAATTAATCGGACTGTCTTCCTGGCCTTCATCTTCCAGTTGGCTGATGGTTTGATGCAGCTCAATGGGGGTAATCCGATGTCTTTTCAGTTCCGTAATCATCTCTCCCATTTTCTTGGCAAATCCTAATTGATCGGAAATTTTCTCATACATCAACAGTTTTTCACGATGCTCCTGAAGGATTTTTTTGATCATCATGTTTTTCCCCAGCTCGTCAATAACCACGGAGGTGATGCCTCCCACTTCATTAAATACCCGATATCCTAATCGGGTAAAACTTAACACCTCCACATTTAAAATTCCCAAAAGCTCCTGGGATTCAATTAAAGCTCTTTCCGTTTGCAAAGTGAACTGTTCCGGTACAATTAAAAAAAAACGGCCTTCGGGATTTTCTTCCTGACGACGGCTGATTTCCTGAAATAAGGTTTTTTGAAGATTACTATGGGCTCTCCCCATTAAATAGCGCAGCGGCATAAGACGTTCCTCCTTTTAAATCGACTTTCTAAATATTATATCATTTTTTTAAAGGATTTTTTAAATCTTTATCGAATAATGTATAATGTATTAGGATAAGAAATATGACACAAAGAAAGGATGATCCCATGAAAGCATCAAAGGGACGAATATTTGTCGGTATTATACTTTTGTTTTTGGGAGTCTTTATGTTATTGAACCATTTAGACTTCATAGCCTTCCGTTTTGCATTACTCTGGCCTCTGTTTTTATTAATTCCGGGACTGATTTTTGAGTTCAGTTATCTTTTCAGTCGAAGGAAAAATAACGCCCTATTGGTTCCCGGAGGCATTCTAACAGTTTACGGTTTGGTTTTTTTCCTGGACGCCTATTATGGCTGGGCTTTTTTATCCCCGGTATGGCCCTTTCTTTTATTAGGGGTGGCCTTCGGTTTATTTCAGCTTTATGTATTCGGAAATCAGGATCGATCGTTACTATTGCCCACTGTACTCCTTACCATTTTAGGACTGTCGAATATTCTTCAGAATTATTATGCCTTTGATTTTCAACTGGCGGTCCCTATAATTTTAATATTGGCAGGACTGTTTCTGATTATAAAAAAACGATAATTCCCCCCAAAAGCAATTCTGAAAATTCAATACTTTAGAACATATTATAAGGGCTGAAACAGCGGTTGACATTTGCTGTTTCAGCCCTTATAATTTCTAAATGCACCCCCTCTATATGGGGGGGTAATTTCAGGAGGTGTCTTGATGAAACAACCCTTTATTAAAAAAAACCGCACTTTTACCACACTTAGAAAATATGCTTGGATTTATACCCTTATTGTTGCCTTCGGCGGCTTATGGTTTCCGAAATTAGGCCTGACCGTCCCCTTGATCATTTTCGGACTTACGGTCAGTTCATTATTCAACGGAAAATATTGGTGCGGAAATGTCTGTGCCCACGGAAGTCTTTTTGATGCACTCATCCTTCCTTACAGTAAAAATAAAGTTTTTCCGAAAATCGTAAAAAATGCTTACTTTATCGGCTTTATCTTTCTGTTTTTCGGATTCAACATTACTCGACGAATACTGGCCCTTCAGGAATTTTGGGGCAGCGCTTCCTTTTGGGATCAGTTAGGCATGATTTTCGTCGGTACCTATCTGATGGTGACCATTGTAGGAAGTCTTTTGGGCGTCTTTTTCGCCCCCCGTACCTGGTGCTCCTTTTGTCCTATGGGGACGATCCAGAAGGTTATGCATTATATCGGCACCAAAACCGGAATCAACAAAAATACTCATAAAGTCCTTACACCCGAATCCAATAAGTGTAAAGCCTGCGGACTATGCTCAAAGGCTTGCCCCGCTCAACTTTCTCCCCATGAAACCTTTAAAGACGGAAAACAATTTACTCACCCTGAGTGTATTAAATGTTCCACTTGCGTATACACTTGCCCTACGAAAATTTTATCCTATGATAGGGTACAAAAGAAGGAGGTTGATAACATACCTGTCCCGAGCGTTGATATCGGAACTAATCCCGGAGAGGAGAATGAGCGAAAGGCCGGTTAAGTACACGGCCTTTCATAGGCTTATTTTTAGGAGGTTCCTCTACTTTTTGTAATATCCCGTTCCCATATTCCAAAGTTTCGGGGTAAAGGATTCTTCATCCTGATTTTCATCCATAAAGGATAAAATACTTTCAATGTCCCCGGACATTTTATCCGACTGATGAAGGATTTGGGCTTCAATAGTTTTGGGTAGTACTGGAGATCCCCATTCTAAGGCTCCATGGTGGCCTAAAAGACCGTTTAAAATAATCAGTTTATCCGCTTCCCTAAACCCGTCAATGCTGTTGATTGTATTCAATACTTCATGACTGCCGAGAAAAATATGTCCCAGCATTATTCCTTCATCGGTTAAATCATTTTTCGGCAGGGGCGCATATTCCTTAATCTTTGCCCAATCATGGAGAAAGGCCATGACCATTAAGCGGTCGATTTGCCGCTGACTCAATTTCTTGGTCTTGGCTACGGTTAAGCAGTATTTCAGCACCTCCAAGGTATGCTGCAGGATTCCGTGATAGAAATTATGATGCACTCTCTTTGCCGCAGGATAAGTCATGAATTTCTCATAATATTTCTCAGAGAAAATCAACTCATCCAACAGCTTGCGAAATTCCAGGGTTTCAATTTTTTCATAAAACCCCTTGAGTCCCTTTTCCATATCCTCATAATCCCAGGTGCTGGTGGGAATCAGGTTTTGAACGTTGTATTCCCCCTTCGGAAGTTTTCTGATTTCCTTTACCGTCAACTGAATCTGACCATTATATTCTCCCACGGCTCCTTTAATTTCCACAGGATCATTGGCTTCGACTTCTTCAAAAATGTGCTGATATTTTTCATAATCCCAGCATTTCACCTCCATAATTTTCGAAGCGTCCTGTACCGTAAGATCCGCATAAACTTTATCGGTCTTGGTTTTCTTTAACCGAATGTCGGAAATCAGTACCGCAAATTCCAGCACCTCGTTGAGATGCTCTTTGTTAATCTCTTTTAATTGCATTAAACTCCCTCCTCCTGGAATAGATTGATCATCTTTATTTTCTTAGTAATTTTGCTTTTTATATAAAATAATCCAAGAGCTCTAATATAAAAGCCCCAGCCATAACCATAAATCCCCGATATATTCCAATGTTCCGACGCTTTCGAACACGTTCCGCCTCTTTCCTTCTTGCTTCTTCCTCTTTTAACCCCCGTTCTTTTTTTATAATACTTTCCACGATTGCATATATCCCAAGAGCCATTCCCATGATATAAAGGCTTCGGTGCACGGTGAAAAGCAAAGGGCTCCCCATTATAATTGCATATATTCCCGTGATGATGATCACGGAAAAAATCCAGATTCCAGCCTCCCGCAAAAGTCCTTTGGTGGCCTCTCCAAAACTCTGTTTTTCCCTTTCATCTTGCTTTTTCTCTGTTTTGTCAATTTTTTGCTTTTTCCTCTTGTTCTTCTCGCTCTTACCCATAACGCTCCTCCTATCCCTGGTTTTTCATTATATATATCATGTATTTTTGAAATTCTTATCCCGTTTTTTTCAGATTCTAAAGATCTGTAAGAACTCCTTGATTTCTTATTATATCGGTTTTCTCAACCTTTGACTAGGATTGATTCTGTGTTATAATCTTTTTACTCATATCTTTACTGCCATAATTTACAACTTTTGATTACTTTTATGGTGGTTGGGTATAAGTAACTTGTGTGCAAAATTGTATGCAAAATAAACTTATAATAAGGAGAGATGTTTTATGAATCCAATGACCGCTGATAATTTAAAATCCGCTTTTGGTGGAGAGTCCATGGCGCACATGCGTTATATCTATTGGGGAAAAGCCGCTGTAAAGGAAGGCTATCCCAATGTAGGAAACCTTTTTGAAGCCGTAGCTTACGCTGAGCAGGTTCATGCAGGAAATCACTTCAGAGAGCTTCGAAAAGAAGTAGGCGACGCTTCAGTAACTGCCGGAGCAGGTTTTGGTTTAACCAACACTTCAGAAAATCTACAAGGTGCCATTGATGGCGAAAACCACGAAGTAGAGCAAATGTATCCCGCTTTTATTTCCGTTGCCAATATGCAAGAGGAAAAGGGAAGCATTCGATCCTTCGAATTTGCCCTGGAAGCGGAAAAAACCCACGCCGAGCTTTTTGGTAAAGCCAAAGAAGCGGTGGATGCCAACAAGGACTTTGATCAAAGCACGGTTCATGTTTGTGATATCTGTGGTTACACCATCACCGGTGCTCTAGAGGATGACTGTCCGATCTGTAAAGCCCGAACCGACATGTTTACCACTTTTGTTACTAAGAATTAATTTCGGCTTTACAGTATATTCATAGTGAGTATTAAAAATGGATAAAAGACGAAGAACTCGTAGTGAGGCCTTCGTCTTTTTCTATGTTGCAAATTCAAGAATTACAATAAAACATTTAATGCTTTAACGCTTCTTCTCTCCAATTCCTTCTCCCATATAGACCATTGTTTCCAAACCTTTTTTTGTGTTTTCCAGTAAATCTTCGTGGATTTTCACCTTGCCTTCCTTGAAAAATAAAATCACCGTGGAGCCGCCAAAGGCAAAATATCCTTTTTCCTCTCCTTTTTCAACCCGCTGATGCTCTTCCACCGACTGAATAATGGTTCCGACACAGGTAGCACCGATTTCTATGTATAAAATTTCTCCAAAATTCTCGGACATAAAATCCGTGATGTCCCGCTTGTTTTGTACATACAGTCGTATGATTTTCTCTAAGGCCATGGGATTTACCGAGCTGTAACTCCCTTTTATTTTTTTTGTGCTACCCACTACTCCATTGTCAGGAAAATGAAATCGATGGTAATCAGCGGGTGCCAGGCGAATAATAATCTTACTTCCCCCTTGATAAGCTTTTGCTAAGGTTTTATCCCCAATCAGTTCCCCCAGGGAGTAGTGTAATCCCTTGATCTGAACGACCTCTTCCCTATCAATATTTTCATAGGCCAATAGTTTTCCATCGGCGGGAGATGCCAACGTTTTTTCTTCGGGAGCTACAGGCCTTGCCTTGGCTTTTAGTTTCCGGCAAAAAAAGTCGTTAAAGCTATGGTAGTCCTCAGGGTTCTCTCGTTCCGCCTCGGTCATATCGATACCTTGATTCGAAACAAACTCTTGGATTTTTCTCCTGCTAAAGGGCCGGTCCTGGATTTTCCCATAACACTTCGAAACCCACTTTCGTTTAACCAGGGCCCAAAGTGTGAGTTTTCCTAATCGATTTCCATAAATCCACTGTAGAAAAACCCGTCCCGGAACCTTTTCCTCTTTGAGCTCCCCGGTTTTTCGTTCGATATACATAATTCGCATATTTTCACTCCATTACCTGTTTTTTTCTTCCCATTCCTGTTTTAACATACTATACACCCGGTGATCCACATAGTGATCATACAGCCATTCAACCTCCCGGTGCAGTCCTTCTTGTTGAAACCCCAATTTTTCAGGAATACGCTGACTTCCAAAATTTTCAGCGCCACAACGTATTTCAATCCGGTGGATATCCCATTGATTAAAGGCATATTCCACAAGGGCCTCAGTAGCCCGGACAGCAACTCCTTGTTTTTGATATTTTTTCCCAAGCCAGTACCCTATGGATACTGAACGATTTTGCATACTGAAATTGTGAAATCCGATTAATCCCGCCAGTTCTCCCTTAACCCAGATACTGCTTTGAAATCCTTGTCCCTCCACCATTTTACTCTGCACCACTTTAATATAGTGCTTTGTGTCCTGAATACTATTGATACTGTCTACCCAGCCCAGCCAAGTTTTCAGATGCTCCCGATTTTCCTGAATGAGACGATAAAGCTTCGGAGCATCTTTTAGTTCCAGAAGCCCCATTTTCACCTCTTGATCTATGGGATAATAAAACATCTCATTCCCTCCTCTATTTAATTCCATATGAAGTTTTTCCGTGAAACTTCGGATTATATTGTTCTGTATGTCTATCGATTATACCATGAATATTATCTAAAGAAAAAATGATTTTTATTGAACTTTAGTTTAAACTTTGTTATAATTGTTTCAATATTCAAATATTTTAATAAGAAGGAGGATTAATATGGCAGAGCAACAAAGCTTTTTTAAACGCTATTTTTCAATACCTTTTATCCAAAGAATGGGAGTCGCCTTTGTTTTGGGAATCATTGCCGGTCTGATTGTCGGGGAGCCCATCACCGTTATTGAACCCATCGGTACCCTATTCTTAAGACTGTTACAGATGGTGGTAATCCCTATTGTCATCTTTACCCTGATTACCGCTATGAAAAAGCTTACGCCCAATCAATTGGGCCGTGTGGGGGGGCAAACCTTATTACTTTATATCCTAACCACTGCAGTAGCCATCGTTATCGGACTGATTATGGCCAACATCTTTAATCCCGGTACCGGCCTTACCTTACCGGGAGATTTTACCATGGATCCATCCGAAGCTCCGGGGATGATCGATGTATTCCTAAACCTGGTTCCTAGAAATGTGTTCCGAGCCATGGCCGATGCGGAAATCCTTCAAGTATTAGTTTTTGCCATTATTTTCGGAATCGGAATGGCCTTCCTTCGGGAAACCGCTAAACCGGAAATACAAAAAGGCGTGGACATCATTTTCAGCATCACGGAAACCGCCTCGGAAGTTATGTTTAAAATTGTTCGAGGAGTGATGGAGTTTGGTGTATTCGGAGTGTTCGCCCTCCTTGCTACAACTTTTGGAAATACGGGACCGGAAGCCTTGGTGGATTTTGGGATTTTAATTGCCGCCTTTGTCATCGGCGTGGCGATCCATATGACCTTAGTCTATGGACTGGTTTTAAATGTTTTGATCTTAAAGAAATCCCCTCTTCGTTTTATTAGCGGTACAAAAGAAGCTTTATTAATGGCCTTTGCCACAAGATCCAGTGCCGGTGTGTTGCCGGTTTCCATGAAAGCCGCAGAGGATAATTTAAAAATTGATGAGAGTATTTATTCTTTCACATTGCCTCTGGGAGCCACCATTAATATGGATGGTACCGCAATGTACCAAGGGGTTGCTGCAATTTTTGCTGCTAACCTGATTGGAGAGAGCCTAACTCTTGCGCAACAACTTACCATCGTAACCACTACGGTATTGGCCAGTATCGGTACCGCAGGCGTACCGGGAGCCGGTCTGATTATGCTTTCCTTAGTTCTTACCCAATTGGGACTTCCCTTAGGTGTTGTAGCTTTTGTGGCCGGTGTGGATCCCATACTCGATGCCTTTAGAACCATGAATAATGTGGCCGGAGACTTATCCGTATCCAGTGTGGTTGCCAAGTGGAATAATAAAATCGACTTGAATGCCGGCGCTTGGGTTGGGGAAGTGGAAAAAACTCCAGTGGAAGTTGATAAAGATAAATAGGTTTATGATATTCGATTCAGCAAAGCATCCCTTTTTCCCGGGATGCTTTTTCTTTTACATAGTTAAATTACTTAGTTCATCCTTTCCCTGAATTAGCCTGCTCCTTTGAGCTCTGAAAAAAATTATGATGATTAAATCCAAATTCCATGAAATAAAATGAACTTCTTTCCACTTTTTTCGTTTTATTAATAAAGAAACTGGAGGTGGCATTTATGATTCAGGAATTTTTGGGGAATCTGGAAACCATGGAAATTGTTTTAATTATTGTGCCCTTAGTGATTTTGGAGCTTGGGTTGAAGATTTTATGTTTTTCCATCATCGGAAATCGAGGGGTTCGTAACCTATCGGAACTTTGGTGGGTCGCCATTGTGCTCTTGGTAAATACCCTGGGCCCCATCGCCTTTTTAATTTTCGGACGAAAGGAGCATTAATATGATACAGGTGAAAAATTTACAAAAACAATTCGGGAAACATCAGGTCTTAAAAGGCATCGATTTTACCATAAACCCCGGTGAAATTTATGGATTTCTCGGACAGAACGGTGCCGGAAAAACCACAACCATGAATATCCTGACGGGACTCACCTCTTATAGGGAAGGAGACATCAGGATTGACGGACTGCCCCTGCAGGGAAATATTGAAAAGCTTCAAAAAGTCATCGGGTATCTCCCCGAGGATCCTCAATTTTATCCCTATATGAAAGGCATCGAATACCTGGAATACATCGGGAAAATCAGCGGCTATAATCGGGAAGATATAAACAACCGAAACCGGGAACTTTTAAAGCTGGTGGACTTAACGGAAGCCTCCACTCGAAAAATAGGAGGATACTCCCGGGGGATGCGGCAAAGACTGGGACTTGCGGTCTCGGTTTACAACCACCCAAAAATTTTATTTCTTGACGAACCTTCCTCGGCCTTGGATCCCCAGGGAAGACGTGAGCTTCTGGACATCATCCTTGGTCTCAAGGATGAAAACACCACGATTTTTCTGTCCACCCATATTTTAAGTGATGTGGAAAAAATCTGTGACCGTATTGCGATTCTCCATGAAGGAACCATCCACTTGGAAGAAAGTTTGGAAACCCTTCAGGAACAATACCTTCAACCGATCTATGAAATTCAGTGGGAGGGCAATTGCAGCGCACTTAAAGATCCCCTGTTACAGCAGACCTGGGTGGATAAAATCAACATCAATAACAACCATATGACCCTATACGTCCATGATCGAAAAAAAGCCCAGGGAAAACTGTTGGAAGTCCTCAGTGAGTTTTCTTTACCGATCATTTCTTTATCCCTGAAACGCTCCAGTCTGGAAGATATTTTTGTAAAGGTGGTGAATGGAAAATGAAAAACTTTTTCGCGTACTTTAAGAAAGAATTTCTCGAAAATCTTCGAACCTATCGAATATTAATTCTGATCATTACCTACATTCTTTTCGGACTGATGGAACCGATTATGTATCGAATGCTTCCCTTGATCCTGGAAAGCGAAGGCTTTGATCCTGCCATGATGGGGATGATGGATACCTCCCAACAGGGACTTCTTAGAAGTTATATGGGCAACCTTTCCCAGATCGGATTGATTGTGGTAACCCTTACGATTATGGGAACCCTTGCCCATGAATTACAGAGAAAATATTGGATTCTTCCCCGAAGCAAAGGCGGAAGTGCCACGACCCTGGTTTTATCAAAATTCCTCTTGTACGGAACCGGACTTGTGGTTGCCACCCTTTTGGGATTTATGGTAAATAACTTTTACGGCCGAGTACTGTTTGAATATACCGGTTTGGATATATCGGGAGTGCTCCAGGGGGGCATGCTTTTTTCCCTGTACTTTATTTTTCTTATCTCCCTGTTGTTCCTCTTAATCAGCATTATCCAAAAAGGAATTCCCTCGGTACTGTTGACATTGTTTGTTTCTTTCCTGATTTTTCCTCTGTTGAATAATTTTAGTTCCTTGCAAAATTTCCTTCCCTACGGTTTAATAGAGGAAAGCGCGAAATTTTTCTTTGACTGGTCTTCTCTAGCCCCGGTGTTAGGAAGTACCATTGTTTTAACTGCCCTATGCCTGTTTGGAACCATTCGACGGATAAAAACCATGGAAATTCTTTAAACCTAGATTGTAAGGAGGTATTTATGTTAAACAAAAGATCTTACGCCACGTTGCCAACTAAAATAGAAAAGCTTGGCCGATTAAGCAAATCCTTAAAGGGTCCCGAGATTTATATCAAAAGAGACGACCAAACGGGAATAGAATTCTCCGGGAATAAAATCCGAAAACTGGAATACTTAATGGAGGAAGCCTTCGGGAAAGGGGCCGACGCTTTAATTACCTGCGGAGCGATCCAATCCAACCACTGCCGGGCCACTGCCGCCCTGGGGGCCAAACTGGGGATTCCCGTGTATCTGATTTTAAAGGAAAACCGGGAACCGGAGATGATCGGAAATTATTTGCTGGATCATCTTTTTGGTGCTACCATTAAACGGATCAGCGAATCCGATTATCAGCACCGCCGGAAAGAGCTTCTCGAAGACCTGGCAAATCAGTTAATAAACCAGGGGAAAACCCCTTACATCATTCCCGAAGGGGCTTCCAACGGTCTAGGCTGTTTCGGCTATAGTGATGTAATTAAAGAAATTCAAGAACAGGAAAAGTCCTTGGGCTTTTCCTTTGACGCGGTGGTTGTTCCTACGGGCTCCGGTTCTACCTTAGGAGGCTTAATTTTAGGAAAAGTTATGTATGACTACCCCGGAGAAATTATCGGTTTTAATATTGCCGCCGATGCTAAAACATTTCAGCACCGGATTTCCTTGATACTTAAAGAAGCGGTAACCTATATTGATTCCACTCCCCCGGATGCCCATCATCCCCGGTTCGTGCCGGAGAACATTACCATTATTGACGGCTATGTGGGAGAAGGATATGGAAAAAGCCGAGCCGTGGAATGGGATTTCCTGCAACACATTGCCCGGTCCGAGGGAATTCTCTTGGATCCCGTTTACACAGGGAAAGCGCTGTATGGTTTAACAGAGGAAATCAAAAAAGGAACCTTTAATAACGCTCAAAGGATCCTTTTCATTCATACCGGCGGGGTCTTCGGGCTTATACCACCTTCAGACCTTCCACGGTAAACTGTTTCCATTTAAACAACTGAGCAAGATCAATAGTAATCTTTTCATCCTCCAACTCCGCTTTTTTGCTGATATAAAGCGTAATTCCCTGAACTTCATGTTTTTCATAGTCTTCCAGACTATCTTTGCCATCGCTAAAATCAATCACCGGAACATAGCGAAAGCCGCTGTGGCATCATCCTTTTTTATCATAACGGATGATGACGGGCTTTCCCACGCTTAAGGCGTATTCCTTGGCTTTTTCGCTTATTTCAATTTTCACTGCTCTCACCTTCTTTTCTGAGTTTTTTCCGAGGACTTTCCACCTGTTCTCTGAAGCGTGTTACAAAAATCGAAAACCCTATTTATAAACATTAATACCCATATAATCGATTTTCATTGATTATATGGGTATCTTTCTATTTCCCTTTTTCATCCTTTGGATTCTCGGGAATTTCTTCGCCGCAGTAACTGCAGTAAGTCCCTTTCTCTTCCACCATTTCTCCGCAGTGGGGACAAGTTTTTTTCTTCTTGATTATTCTGGTGACCACTAAATAAATCAGTAAATTTGTCGGGGTGTTCAGCAGTCCGAAAATCCCCCAAATCCAGGGATATTCCTTTCTTTTTTTCGCGTCGTAAAACATCCAGGAGCCTTGGAGAAGCAATACCGTGCCTAGCAGTACCCAAAGTATTACCGGAACTTCCGCTAAATCATGAGCCATAAGAATCACGCCCCTGCTGTCGATTTTTTTCAAGGGCTCCCAGGATTGGAATAATCAATGGAAACATTAAGAGTCCTATCAGCTGTACCTGCATAAAAGAGGGCCCCACATCGAAGTAAAAGAGGCTGCCCATGGCAAGCAGAAGGATAAAAGCCACCGCGGGAAAAGCCCCCAGTTCTTTTAAAAAACTTCTTTTTCCCCTTTTTTCTTCGAACCGTATCCTC
Source organism: Clostridiaceae bacterium (assembly GCA_003553525.1). Taxonomy (GTDB): domain Bacteria; phylum Bacillota; class Clostridia; order Peptostreptococcales; family T1SED10-28; genus Isachenkonia. The sequence goes on along the minus strand of PWEO01000044.1, from coordinate 16,149 downwards.
TCTTCTCGAATCTGGTCCTCCAAGGCTCGAACGAATGCATCGGATGCTTGAAATTCCAAAGGTTCTCTTGGCAAATTTTCTTCTAGTTTCAGCAGTTTATCATAATAGCCCCGGCATTCCGTGCATTGTTGAGCATGATCAAAATCCCAACTCTTTGTTCCTTGTTCATTGTAAAACCAGTCCAACATTTTATATTGGGTTTCTCTACATTTAGAATCCATCCAACCCCTCCTTTTCCATGGCTTGTCGAATCTCCTCAATGCTGTTATGTAACCGGGAACGTACAGTACCTACGGGACACTGTTCAATTTCTGCAATTTCCTTATAGGAATAACCGTAATAATGCTTTAAAATAAATACGCTGCGCTTTTCCCGACTGAGCCTTGATAGACTTTCTTTCATTTTTTCCACGGCGAAGGTATTCATAACTCCCTCTTCCAAACTCCGCCCCTTTTTTTCTAGGCTCCCGCCGGAAGTCGACTCATACTCTTCAAAACTTCCGGTTCTTTTGTTTTTGCGCAAATAATCGAAGTAAAGATTTTTTCCGATCACAATTAACCAGGTACTAAACTTCCCTTGGGGTTCATAGTCCTGGATCTTTGTAACGGCTTTAAATAAGGTTTCCTGGGTAAGGTCTTCCGCCAGCTCTTTCTGCAGGGTAAGTTTGATTAAATAGCCCTTCAGGATCGAATAATTGTCCAAAAGCAGCTGATTTAACGCCTGGTTATGGCCCGCTTGAGCTTTTTTAATTAATTCCCGTTCCGTCATATTACCCTCTCCCTAAATATAACGTACCCGCCGACAAAAAGTTCATTTTATAAATCAAAAAAATAAAAAGGGCATAGGAGACATAGAAAAACAGGGAGACAGAAGGAGACAGAAGGGGGACAGGGGGACGGAGTAATTGTCCTCTTAACTAAGAGGGACAATTACTCCGTCCCCCTGTCCCCCTTCCCCCTGTCCGCCTGTCTTCTTACTTTGCCCCCTATCCTACCAGGTTATAGCGTTAAGCCCTTAATTGCTTTCAAGATTTTTCGGTTCAGTTCCTGTACAATATCCCGATGTTTTTTTTCAGGACTCGGAGTGATTTCTCCTTTTGAAGGAAGATACATACTACGGTTTACTTCCAATTGAATCCAAGGCACACCCTTTTTCATTCCGAAGTACCGGGTAATGAAGCCTCCTGTAAAGGGGTCGTTCATTTTAACGCTTCCCTTTCCAAATTCTCTTTCCAGAGATTCTTTAAAAAAGAGAATCAATTCCGTCGATGCACTGAGGGGCTCCTTAAGAAGCTCGCCCCTTTTTCCCCCACGATTGCTGATACAAAACATGGGTCTTTTTTCTGCGGTTTTGTCAAAAGGATTTTCCGGAAGCATGCTGTGACAGTCTACTCCCAGTTTGATTGCAGGATTATTCAGGGCATCGGAAATCTTTTGGTAATAAGGTTTATAGTATTTTTCAATTAAATGGTTTCGATATACTTCTTCTAAACCCTGGGGGTCTTCCCACACGGGATTCAGAAATACGGATTTAGTCTTGACTACGCCGTCAAAATTTTCAGGCGGCAGATCATCGATTCCCCTATTTAAATCCAGGACCACTCGCGGCACTTGGGTTTCCACCAACTCCAATACCTTCTCTTTAAAATCAAAAATTTCTCGGGTCCAGGTATCTCCGTCCCGTAAAACCTCCTGCTCTCCCAGTTGAAAAATCCCCTGCACTTTCTTCGGCACTTGGGTTCCTCCATGGGGTATGGATATGATAACCGGCAATTTCTGATCTTTCATCCCTCGTCATCTCCTTCTGTTTCCTTCAATCCAATACCTTTATAGTTCAGTATAGTTCTTTGTTTTCCCCATTCATCCGGGAAACTATTGATTCTACTCCGGCCCTTTGGCAGATCCGTCTCTTCTCGGGTCCGCCACTCCGTAAAATTGATATCCGTTTTTTTTGTGGGGCATTTCAATTCCCTGGACACAACCGAGATAAAAGCTATAGGACCCCCGAGGGCGGATTTCAAATCCGGTTTCATCAAAGGTATTTTCGATTTCCTTGGAAAACCGCTTTTTCTCCAACTGCATTTTCTTCAAATCCGAAGTATGGAATCTCGGTTTTTCTATAGCCGTGGATAAATCCTGCTTTCCGTCAATATATCGAAGAATCACTTGACTGAGAGCCGTGGAAATTCGCTCACTTCCCGGGCTTCCAAGGACCAGTACAGGCTTTTTCCTGGATGTAATAATCGTCGGTGCCACACTGCTCCAAGGCTTGTTTCCCGGCAAAAGATAATAGGGATGGGTACGGTCCTTATATTCAAAAGCACTCATATAGTTATTATAGAAGAACCCTAACCCATGGGCGGTTCGCTTCGAGCCGAAAACCAGTTCAATGGATTGCGTTACCGCTATAATATTTCCTTCGCTGTCCGCAACGGAAAAGTGGGTAGTCTCTCCTGAAGTTTCCGGAGGAAGATGACTGATATTCTCTGAGTATTTCTCAATAATTCTACGAATATTTTCAGTGACTTCCCGACTATATTTCTTGTTGGTCATTTTTCTTGTGGCTTGTTGAAAATAAATATCCGGATTTTGCGGCATCCGTTTCCGATCCCGGAGGGTATATTGAAAGGCTAAAGCCAAAATTAAATTACCGTAAGGGTTGTCCAAATCGATATCCTCTTCCGTAAAGTTTTCAAGAATATTCAAAATCTGCATTAACACACGACCGGCTCCCGGAGGAGGAAAGGTCACAATTCCATATTTCCGGTATTTCCCTTCCAATACCGGTCGCTCGATGGGTATGGGGATTTGACTTAAATCTTCCGCCGTGAGCAATCCGTCCCTAGCTCTCATATCCGCAATGATTTCTTTCCCGATTTCACCTGTGTAGAAATCCCTCCAACCCTTTTCTCCCATTCGCTTCATCATTCCCGCAAGTTCCGGTTGGGTAAGAACATCTCCGACTTTTAAGGATTTATCCTCTTTGAGAAAATTCTTTTTTGCCTGGGGATCATTTTTTAATTCCTCTTTGCTTCGATCAATTAATGAATGTATCAAAGGGGTTACGGAAAATCCCTCGGTGGCTATTTTAATTGCAGGTTCCACTAATTCTTTAAAGGACATGGTTCCGTAATTATCCACTAGATAACCGTAAAAGGCCGGAGTAGATGGAAGGGTTGAGGCCTTCAAGCCTAATTTCAGGGGCTTTTTCGGCATATCCTTCGGCTGAAAATGGTAGGGTGCCATAGAGGAGCCATCCAGAGCAAAATATTTCTTCTCTTTGGCAAGATATATCACTGCCATGGATTGTCCGCCGATTCCTGATGCTTGAGGCTCTGTAACTCCAAGGCAGTAAGACACCGCCACGGCGGCATCAAAAGCATTGCCGCCCTTGGCCAAAATTTCTGCACCTACTTCCGTTGCCTGTCTTGAAGCGGAAGATACCATTCCTTTCTTGCTTCGAAAAACCGGAACAACTTTTGTCTTCATAATTTTCCCTCTTTCTCTATTTTGTCTAATTCCTTTAGATTGAACGCTTTTTCAAATTTCCGGATTATCAATATACTAAGAACGCCCACCCCTTGTGGGCAGACGTTCTATGGCAATTATTTATATTATTCTTTCAGTAAAAACTGACTGATCAGCAATGTTTTTTGTACAAGTTCTGTTCGGCTTATAGATTCTTCCGGTGTATACAGATTTTTCGAACTTGGGGCCATCCCGCAAACTACAGCACACTCCTTACTTACTACCCCGGCAGCAGATGGAAGTAGAGTGGATTCCACATCAAAGGGAATTTTCCACTTATCACTGATTTCCTGTAGTTCTGCAATCAATCTTTCGCTATCCGGGCTTTTTATCATTGGGGGCCGCTCTTCCAATTTCTCGATATAGGTTTTGATGCCTTTTTTCTTCGTTTGAAAAAGCTTTCGTACCTGGGTTTCCACTTTTTTGGCCCGTTCCTCATCAATATAAGTAATAAACATATTGGCACTGACCCGATGGGGAATAAGCATACTGTATCGATTGGACTGAATATCCTGGATCGCCACGGTTAGGTATTTATTTTCCTTATCGATTTTTTTAATATCTACGGACTTATCCAACAAAAAGTCTAAAGCATTGGAGGTGCTACTCTGGCTGCCGATTCGTAAGGAACTTCCTTCAATGACCACTTTAAGCTTAATGGTTCCCCTTCGCTGATTCACCACTTTATTGTCATTGTATCCGGGATGCATTACCACGATATTTTTTGCTCTTTTCCCTATTTTTTTCAAAATTTCCGAACTGTAACGCATACCCAGTCCTTCATCTCCATAGACAAATACTCCAAAATTGGCATCATCTATTCTGCCCAGATGTTTTAAGGCATCCAAGGCTTTTAATACAGATATGAGACCTGCTCGACTGGAGGCAATCCCCTCTCCATATAGGTTTTCCGGTTCCTTCCTAAAGGGTATGGGGTAGGCGCCCCGGTTCCCCGGAATATCTGCGGGAATCACAAATACGGTACCCTCTTGAAATCCTTTTTTCCCTGTCCAAAACCAGGAGGACTTTCCATCGGTGTAGTGAGTGCTCTTTTTCAGCTTCAGTTTTCTAAGTCGATAATCCAGCTTCCGGATAAAAGCCTGCTTGCTTACGGGATCGTCGGTGGCGGTGTACATATTGGTCCAGGAACGAAGTTCACTCTCCATACTGTCACGATTTTGTGTAATATAAGAAAATGCAGAATTTTCATAGTCCTGAACCCCATCTCCCGGGCCTTCTAAAATAGACCCGAAGTACCGCTGAGAAGCCACTTCGATTAATCGCTGCACCAGTTTATTATAGGGCAGTCCCATTTTTTCCGCCGCATATACGTAGGAAGCCGTCGGCGCAAGACTAGCCATGGAATTTACTTCCAGCACATAGGGATTCCCCTGTTCATCAATTCTAAAATCCACCCGGGCGCTGTCATAACAGTCCAAGGCTTTAAAAGTTCGTATGGCTAAGGTTTTTACCTTTTCTTCCAACTCCGGAGTTAAGTTTGCAGGACATTCTCGCCCCACACTGCGTCCGCTTTGATGGGTTTTGTCTTCGAAGGTAAATATTTTTTCCCCTTCACCGAAGATCAGTTCCACCGCCGGCATAGCTTCCACTTCATCATTGCCCAAAAGACCCACATTCACCTCTCGTCCTTCAATATACTCTTCCACTAGGGTAGGGGCTTTGAACTCATTATAGATATTTTCCACTCCTGCTTTTAATTCTTCAGGATTATGAACAATTTTCAGGCCGAAGGATACCGCTTCACTTTTTGGTTTTACTATTAAAGGATAGGTTAATTTTTCCCGAAGCTCATCCTTTGGAGTTTCCAGCACTGCAAATTTCGGTGTAGGGATTCCCCGCTGCAAAAGAATCATTTTTGTAATGACCTTATCCAGGGCAATGGCATGGGTTTCAGGATTCGAACCTACATAGGGAATCCCCAGCATCTCCAGAATTCCCGGAATATGCATATATCGACCTTTTCCCTGAATTCCGTAGCTTAAATTAAATACCAGTCCCGGTCTTTCTCCTGAAACCACGCGAGGCATAAACTCTTCCAGTTTCCGAATAATGTTTTTATCCCCTTCAAAGGTTTCCACTTGATGTCCGTGTTCAACTAATGCGGTCTCCACCATGGAAATGGTATTAAGTCCGTATTTTTCTTTATTGGGAATTCCAAAAAGATTGATTACCGCTTGGCTCTCACGATTATATACAATAGCAATTTTCATATACATCTTCCTCTACATTTTTTTATGATAGTTTTAAAAATATTGCAACAATTTTTCGCTATCTAATTATACCCTATTTAACCCATCCATAACAATATTAAACAACAGGGAATCTCTACTTATTTTTCTCCGTCACTTTTCTCCAAGATGACGCCGCCCTTTACCCATCGAAAATGTGCATAGCCGCCATGAATAAGATTCATTACCACCAAAGAGAAGGGGGCTTTTTCCAGAAAACCCTTCTCTTCCAGTACTTTTCTTGTTTTTTCAATATCTCCGGGATTTTGGAATTCATGATGGTTTGCAATAATGATCAGAATTTCCCGATCCACGGATTGAAATTCTCCGAACTTCTCCTTTTTGTCCTTAATTCGCTTAAGGATCAGTTTTTCTAAGGAGGATCCTGCCTTCTCCAGGGGGACTGTGGGGTTTTGATCCACATACCGCTCAATTTCCCGGGATTTTCTTCCTCTTAAATCACTTTTATAGACCTTCCCTCGAAGCCGGGCATCTCCGGCTTCGATAGCTTCCGTTACTTCTATCCCGCTTACTTTATTTTTGTATCGAAGCAGAAAATCCGGACGCTCACTTTTAATAAAGGGGATGTGCTGATAAGATTCCGGAAATTCCTTTTGAAGAAAGAAAAAGAAACTTCGAAACTCATTTCGCTGATTAATCGTACTGATTTCCTTATCAATAATCCTTCGATTAACCGCTTCCTCCTTTCCCTGCAGTCTTCCTTGCAGCTCCAGAATATCCAAGGTGCCCAGATTGATTTTCCCCCGGGCAAATCCCGTGACACGATAAACGATAAAATTTTTGATACATTTGTGATAGGTCATTATCTTGCTTTTTCGTCCTTTAAATAAACGATGATGGTGAAAGTGAGTTTTTCGAATAAAAGATTCGATATATGGATTCAAAGGCATTCCTCCTTTTTATACATGTTAAGATAATTTCATTTATACCCGATTCTTATCCAAATGACACAGATAAAATAGCGCTGGCTACATCAATAACAACCGAAAATACAAAAAAGACCTTCGTAAGAAAAGGACTTAATCCATTCTCCATAAAGGTCTTCTCTAATTCCCATATTATGATTTTATTCAGGTTCCCGTTATGAGCACCCTAACTTTGCATGATCTCTCACTCTTTACTTTAAATATTCCGACTCCCCGGTTTATAAGCCTTTGAATGTCCTTCTTTACATAGTGGACAATCCTTTTCGTCGTAGGCAATAACCTCCACGGCCAGAGCAGACTCGAAGGGTACCCCGAACTCCGCCGTTCCGTTACTTCGGTCAACGATCACTGCAACTCCCGCAACCTCAGCACCATGCTCCCGTACCACATCCATTACTTCTCTTACGGAGCCTCCTGTGGTTACTACGTCCTCAGCCACCAGCACTTTCGACCCTTTCGGGATGGAAAAATTTCTTCGAAGGGTCATTTTCCCCTGTTCTCTTTCGGCAAACACATTTTTTACCCCTAGCTGACCGGCCATTTCATAGGCCACTATGATGCCCCCCACTGCGGGCCCGATGACCATGTCAATATCCTGATTTTTAAAACGCTTGGCCAAATCTCCGATGATTTCCTTGGCATAATTCGGATACTGTAAAAGTTTGGCACATTGCATATACTCTTTGCTGTGCTTTCCCGAGGTCAGTAAAAAGTGACCTCTAAGCAGTACTTCGGTTTCCTCTAAAATTTCAATCATTCGCTCTCTTGTTAACATATGGACTTCCTCCTTTTATTCATGTCCTGCGCCGATGAGTTCTTCGATGCCGTCGATGTTTTCTTCCTTTAGATAGTTTTCCAATCCTTCAATAATTTCAACCATTACCCGTGGATTTCGAAAGTTCGCGGTACCCACTTGCACCGCCGTAGCCCCGGCCAGTATAAACTCCAGGGCATCTTCCCAAGTGGTAATACCGCCGATACCGATAATCGGGATTTTGATTTCTTTAGCTACTTGGTAGACCATTCGTAGAGCCACGGGCTTAATCGCCGGCCCCGACAGTCCTCCAAAGGTATTGGCAAGCAGAGGTCTACGGGTCTTTATGTCCATTTTCATCCCCAACAGAGTGTTGATTAGACTGATTCCATCGGCCCCTGCGGCTTCACAGGCCTTGGCTACCGCCACGATATCCGTTACGTTGGGACTGAGCTTTACGATCAGCGGTTGTCTTGACGCTTCCTTTACCTTTTTAGTTACCCTGTAAGCCATGTCCACGTCGGTACCAAAGGCCACGCCCCCCTCTTTGATATTGGGACAGGAAATGTTCAGTTCTAATAAGTCCACCGGCTGATTTTGCAGGGCGGTAACCACCCTTACATATTCTTCAATGCTTCTTCCTGCGATATTTACCATGGTTCTCGTATTATAATTTTGTAAAAAAGGGATGTCCTCCCGAATAAAATGCTCAATTCCTGGATTTTGCAGACCCACACTGTTAAGCATTCCTCCGTAGGTCTCCGCAACCCTTGGAGTGGCATTCCCTTTCCAGGGTACATCCGCAACCCCTTTGGTAACCACCATCCCCAGTCGGTTAAGATCCAAATACTCATCGAACTCCTTTCCCGACCCGAAGGTGCCGGAGGCCGGCATTATGGGGTTTTTCAGCTCCACGCCGGAAAGTTTTACCGCCAGATTCGGTCTTTTCTCACTTTTGCTCATTCAAACATCACCTCATCTCCCTTAAATACCGGTCCGTCTTTACAAACGCGCTTATAACTCCAGTCTTCTTCATGGGGCCCTTCCTTGGTCTTACAGGTGCAAACCAGACAAGCCCCAATACCGCAGGCCATGCGCTCTTCCAGGGATAGCTCCATGGGAATGTTACGCTCACGGCCCCAGGCCTGTACCGCCTTTAACATTCCTTTGGGTCCGCAACTGTAAATCTTCTTCGGAGCATATGCTCCCTGCTCCAAAAGGTCCATTACCGTACCCTTTATCCCTTCATCTCCCGTGGTTGTGGCAACCGCCACTTCCGTTGCAACTTTTTTAAAATCTTCGATCAAAATGCTTTCTTTTTCAAATCCCAACAGCACCCGCTTTTTACCCTTCAGCTGTTTTGATAGTTCCAGTAACGGGGGCACCCCTACGCCGCCGCCGATAATCAGGATTTCTTGTGTTTCTTGGGTTTCCGTTTTTCCATCATCCTTTTCCAGGGTAAAGCCCTTTCCCAGGGGACCGAGATAGTCGATCTCTTCATACTTTTGAAGATTTGCGAACTCCTCGGTTCCTTTACCCAGTACTTTGTAAATTAAGCGAAGGGTACCGCCCTTTTCATCCGCCTCGGAGATACTGATTGGCCGAGGCAGTAACCGGGAACCGTCTTTGCAGTAAAGATTGATAAACTGTCCCGGAGTCACTCCCAATGTGGTTTTTACCCCTAAAACCATCTCATGAATTTCCGGGGTTAAGGCTTGATTTTTCAGTATCAATGCTTTCTCTATGCTCTTATGAACCATTATATCCGCCTCCTTCTTAGTCCATTACCCGCTGCAAATCTATTTTCATATCCAATGCCGCGGCTCTTGCGGCCTTGGCAAAGTCCTTCGGTTCAAAATCTTTTTGATACTTTTCATTTTTATAGGCGGCGATAATTCCTCGGGAGGAGTTGATGATTGCGCCTCTGCCCCCTTTATTAAAGTTGGGAATCAAGTCCTCCGCCGTAGCCCCCTGGGCTCCGTATCCCGGCACCAGGAAAAAGGTGTCGGGCAGTATTTTCCGGATCGTTTCCGCGTCCTTCGGATGGGTTGCCCCGACCACCGCTCCCATACGGCTGTATCCCAGGTCTCCCATAGCTGCTTCTCCCCAGGTCTTTAGGAGCTTTGCCACCCGTTCGTAAAGCAGTTCCCCTTCCACGGGAAGGTTTTGAATTTCCTTGCTGTTGGGATTTGAGGTCTTTACCAGTATAAACAGTCCTTTGTTTCGCTCATTTAAATCCTTTACATAGGGTTCAATGGAATCGTAACCCAGATACGGGCTAAGGGTGATAAAATCTTCTTTAAACACTTCAATCTTCTCTCCTTCAATATCCGCCAGGCCGATATGACCGTCGGAATAAGCCTTTGCCGTGGAGGCAATATCTCCCCGTTTCACATCCCCGATTACGATCAGCCCCCGGTCCTTGGCATACTGTATGGTATCCATGTAGGCTTTTATGCCTTCATAACCGAACTGCTCATACATGGCCACCTGGGGCTTAACTGCCGGTACAATATCTTTAATCTCATCGATGATTTCCTTATTAAACTGGTAGAAAGCCCTCGAGGCTCCTTTTAAGGTTTTTCCATATTTTTCAAAAGCCTCTTCCTTAATAGGTTCGGGGACAAACCCCAGTCTTGGATCCAGTCCCACCACCGTTGGGTTTTGTAGCTTCTCGATAGAACCAATTAACTGATCAATCATTTGTTAGCCTCCTTTAGCCTACTGTTTTCCATGACGATATTTCCCGAAACCATGGTTAGAACTGCTTTCCCTTTAACTTCTCTCCCCTTAAAGGGGGTGTTCCTGCTTTTTGAATGAAAATCTTTCGGGTTGATCTTGTAAGAGACTTCCGGGTCAACGAGAGTAATGTCCGCAATTTCTCCTGTTTGGAGTTTTCCCCGGGAGACTCCTAAAAGCCTCGCCGGATTGATTGTAAGCTTTTCAAAGAAATCCAAGGGAGACAGAATCCCGGTGTGAACCAGCTCTGTCAGACCGATACTAAGGGCGGTTTCCAGACCTACAATCCCGAAGGGGGCCTTTTCATAACTTTGATTTTTATCCTCTTTACTGTGGGGGGCATGATCCGTTGCAATAATATCGATGACCCCTTCCTGAAGTCCTCGAATCAATTCCTGTCGATCCTCTTCCCGTCGAAGAGGAGGATTCATTTTCGTATTGGTATCGATACCATCGATGATTTCTTCTGTTAAAGTAAAATGGTGGGGGGATACTTCCCCGGAAACTAAGGGATTCTTGGCCTTTGCTTCCCGCAGTATTTCCACACTGCCCTTGGTACTCATATGACATAAGTGCACCTTCCCTCCCGTCTCGTGACTGAGGATCAAATCCCGGGCGGTAATCACGTCCTCGGCGCTGTTGGGGATTCCTTTAATCCCTAAGGCCCTGCTTTTCTTCCCTTCGTTCATGGCCCCTCCCGCAACTAATGAGGGATCTTCGCAGTGGACCAGAACCGGCAAGTCCTCTTTCTTGGCTTTCAATAGAGCCTGTTTCATTACGTAACTGTCCAGCACACTTTTTCCGTCTTCGCTGAGGGCCACGGCCCCGGCTTTTTTCATTTCATGATAGTCCCCCAAAGTTTCTCCCTGTTGAGACAGGGTCATGGCACCGACAGGATGAAGATTGATAATGCTTTCCGCCTTTCCTTTCTCTATAAGCTCTCCTATGATCTCTGGATTATCGATGACGGGATTGGTATTCGGCATATAGGCGATCGTGGTAAAACCTCCCCTAGCCCCGCTGTGACTGCCGGTAATGAAGGTTTCTTTATACTCGAAACCCGGTTCCCGAAGATGTACGTGGACATCAATCAGTCCCGGAACCAGCCACTTTCCTTGTCCTTCGATGACTTTTCCTTTCTCTGCCCCTAATTTTTTCCCGATTTTTACTATTCGTTCCTCTTCAACAACCACATCCAGAACTTCATCCCTGCGGCTTTCCGGGTCCAACACTCGTACTTCTTTAAATATTGTTTTCATAAACAACCTCCTCACCAAATTTCTGGGACGCTTTACGCTTTTGATTTACTAATACTCTATATCCAAAATTTATAACAGTTTTTTAATATTGCAGTAAGTTTTTAGACAAAAATAAAAAGACAATAGCAGGTTTGCAAAAACCTGTATTGTCTCGAATATCTCCATTATTTAAAGATTTTTCGTTAATCAAATCATTTCCGCTGTATGCCTTTTGGGTAGCACAATCCTCAAAGCCTTTTCGCTTTTTTCCGGTACTTAACATAACAATCGCTCCTTTAGGCCTCTCAGGACCTTTTTAAAGGTATATTGAACTCCGCTTACTCAGTGAAGGGATTCCCTTATATTCTAATGTAGAATAGCATACTCGGGAAATCTTGTCAATTTATAATTTCTTCCCAGTCATAATCAAGGGCGGAGCCTCGGGATCATAGTCTTCTTCCATAAAATTACTATAGGCTTCGATGTTTCTAAATCCTGCTTCTTCAAGCAAGCGCTTCAATTCTTGATATCGTATGGGGAGCAGGGGTGTATGATTTTCGAATACTTTTTCCTCGCCGTCTTTTTTAATGGTCAAACGGGTTTGAAAATCCAGGAGATCAGAGTTTGGGATTTTTTCATAACTCCGTACAAATTCCGCTTTCAGCTTAGGGTCCTGTTCATTTTTAATCGTGGGCAGCCCATGAATATCCTGATCTAATATCCGGTCATAGTTAATAATTTGAATAATCAACGTCCCCTCGGTTTTCAAGACTGCATAGGCGCTTTCCAGAAATTTTTCAATTTCTGCAACCGTGGTAAGATGCACCAGGGAGTTTCCGATACAGTAGACCGTATCAAAAAAACTTCGAGGGTAATAGTCCAGGATCTCTTTCATATCCCCGCGGCGAGCCTTAACTTCCGGGTTTGGTTTTTCCTGCTTGTCTTCCAATACCTCAAGCATCTTGTCATCATATTCCACAGCCCGTACATCATATCCATCTTCCCCAAGGGCAAGGGCATGGTTCCCGGTCCCCGCTGCCACATCTAAAATTCTTCCCTTCTTCGGGGTGCGCTTTTTAATAAAATCCAATTGGGGCTTTTTCGCCTGAAAAATTAAATCGTAATACTTGCTGAAATCTTCATAAAAACCCATAGTAATCCTCCTTTTTATAATGCCAGCGGAAATATCTTCGATTTATATACTGTTATATCCTACCTACTGCTACTTCCAAGGATGATTAGAAACCGGGACTACAAACTCAGTTCTTCCAGTTCCTCTAAGGATTTGATATAAACCAGTTTTCCTTTCATATCAATAACCTCGTCACTTTTTAATTGACTGAGGGAGCGACTGACGGTTTCCCTGGAAGTTCCCACAATATTGGCGATTTCCGTTTTGGTCATTTTCAAATCAATTTGAATCCCGTGACTGTTTTTCTTTCCATAACGGTAGGCCAAATCCAAAAGCACCTTGGCTACCCGGCCGTTTACATCATGAAGGGCCATATCTTTGATTTTTACCTGAGCATAATACAGCCTCCGGTTCAGCTCTTTAATTAAGCTCAGGGCGATGTTCCCGTTTTCCCGAACGATTTTTTCCAGGTCATCGTTTCGAATCATGCCCACTAAAACATCTTCTAAAACCATGGCCGTGGCGGGATAGTCCAAATCACTAAACATGGTTACCTCGGCGAAAATGCTGCCGGGGCCTAAAATATTCAGGGTTACTTCCCTCCCCTCCAGAGAGGTTTTGTAGAGTTTGATTTTTCCCGATTTAATATAATAAACCGCTTCACCGGGATCCCCTTCCATAAAGATGGCTTCTCCTTTTTGATAGGTCTTTTCCACTTCATACTTGGATAACAGCTCGAGTTCTTCTTTTTTCAATCCCGAAAACATGGGAATCCGTTCTAAATATTCTTTTGTTGAAGCCATAGGGTCACCTGCCTTTTTATATTCGCTTTTCATCAAAGAAAAAGGGCTTATCATAAGCCCTTATCTTTTCTTACTCTTATAGTATACCCTTTTTCGGGAATATTTAAAATCCTAGTTTTTTCGTTGTCCCCGAACACTGATTTCCACTTTGTTTAAGGGAATGTTCTTTCCGGATTTAGCTAAAGCCTCTTCCACGGCCCAGACAATGCCGTTGCAGCAGGGTACTTCCATATGGGCTACAGTAATGCTGTTTAAATCATTTTCTTTAAAGATTTCCGTAAGCTTTGCCACATAGCTTTGATTGTTATCCAGCTTCGGACAACCGATTACCACACTTTTGCCTTTTAACAGCTCTAAATGATAATTGGGGTAGGCATAGGGTACACAATCCGCAGTTACTAAGATGTCGGAATTCTTAAAGTAGGGAGCTGCCACTGGAACCAGACTGAGCTGTACCGGCCACTGTTTTAGCTGGGGCTTGATACGAACTTCCATATCGTCACTGGATACCCCTTGAATATTTTCCTCTACCGCTTCTTCTTCGAAGCTTTGCATAGCTGTCCCGGGACATCCGCATCCTGTGGATTTCTTGGCTGAATGTGCTTCTTTATGACCGTGTCCTTGGTGAGTCCCAGGTTGGTGCCCGTGGTGATGACCATGGTTGTGCCCGTGATGTTGATCTCCTTCGTGGCCTTTAGGTCCTGCTGCATGACCTTCATGTTTTTCCTGTTGCTCTTCAAAACTTGGAGCTTCTCTTTCCACAATGGTAATGGCATCCATGGGACAGCTTCCAAGACATTTCCCCAGTCCGTCACACATGGCTTCACTGCTGAGTCTTGCTTTCCCGTCAATAATTTTCAAAGCCCCTTCTTGACATTTCGGGATACAAAGACCGCAGCCCACACACTTATCTTCATCAATTTGTACAATATCTCTTTTTATCATTTTAGTTTCCTCCTGATTTTTATTTCGAATCCTTTAAAACCTCATACATTTCAAGCTTATCCAATTGGCTTTTATTCGGATTTCATTTTCTATACTCAGTATACGGGATATGTTCTAAGGATACTGTGGCAAAAATCACATTTTATTAATTTCTTTCTTTCTTTCGGATTTTTCGTTATACTGAAATCAAGTTTACAAAATGATTTATTAGGAGGGATTTTTTTGGGAAAAGTTTTTCGAGAGCCGGTTAGTGGCTTTACCCATATGGCAGGAGCCATTCTTTCTCTAATCGGATTGAGTTTTTTACTGTTTCACTCGATTCAACAGGGAGGGCCCATGCATATTCTGGCCTTTGCGATTTTTGGACTGAGTTTGATTTTACTCTACACCGCCAGCACCCTGTATCATTTGCTTCCCCTATCGGAAAAAGGGGTACGCACCCTGAAAAAGATTGACCATATGATGATTTTTATATTGATTGCCGGCACCTATACCCCGGTTTGTCTTTTGGCCCTGCAGGGTTGGTGGCGTACTGGTATGCTGATCGGCATCTGGACCTTTGCCCTGGGCGGTGTTTTTCTTAAAGCCTTTTGGATTAACGCTCCCCGGTGGTTCTCTACGGGCATCTATTTAGTCATGGGCTGGTTGGTGGTGGTGGCCATCATTCCGATTTATCAGGCCCTGTCCTTCGGTGGGTTTTTCTACCTGCTTCTTGGAGGTCTTTTTTACAGTGTCGGTGCCGTCATCTACGGATTGAAACGGCCGAATATTACCACGGAGCATTTCGGATTCCATGAAATTTTTCACATCTTTGTTATGCTGGGCAGTCTATTTCATTTCTTCCTGATGTATTTTTATGTCCTTCCCATGGAAGCTTAAGTACAAAAAAGTGCAGCGACATCATATCGCGGCACTTTTTTTATCTCCTGTTTTGATATTTTTTACTATTTTTTCCTTGCTCCCTTTCTCCCTTGCTTTGCTTATTTAATTCCGGTTACTCGGTTACCCGTTTCTAAAACTCCGGAAGCGTTCCTTTAATTTCTTATACCCCTCTTGAAAACGTTTGGACTGGAACTTCGGAAAGGCTTTTAATATCCTTCGATAACGGCCCATTCCCGCTCTCAGTATGGCTTCGTACTCGATTTTAAGCTCCTTGAAATGATCTTTGATCATGTTCATCCGTAATTCTATTTCCTCTACCTGCTTTTCCATTTTCCCAAGTCTTTCTTTTCGCTCTTTCAATAGGGTTTCGCGAACTTCCAATTGCTGCAGTTCTTCGACCTTTTGCTGAAGGTCTCGAAGCAGTCGGTTCAGCCCGATGATCTCCAGGATGGTCTGAATAAAATCCACCGCTAAATAGGTAAGAAGAATCAAGGCCAGGGCCTGTAAATAAGTTTCCGGTATTCCCTCGAGGGCATTTTCTACAAAGGCATGAACCCATTTTACGGTGAACATGGCCCCCACTCCGAAAAGCAAAGAATATTTCAGGCAAACATAGCCTTTAACATGAAATTTTTCATCACTATACTCCCACCATTTTGCCCCGAAGAGAGTTTCTAAAATCAATCCTGTAACAAATTCCAGCAGGGTAATTAAAGCTACCGCTCCCAGAAAGAGAATGAACCAATTCTCCTGAATTGGAGAAAGGACTGCCAAAAGCAGCAGGACTCCAAAACCGTAAATCGGACAGAAGGGTCCTTTGATAAACCCTCGATTTATCCATTCTCCCCTTTCTATATAGGCGTGGATGACTTCCAGAAGCCAACCTAAAAAACTGTATATTATAAAGTAGGCAATCCACAAGATTAAGTTTTC
>PWEO01000081.1 GCA_003553525.1 Clostridiaceae bacterium | reverse complement strand
GACAAAAGCGCATCAATTAAATATAAGTGAGGTGGTATAGTGAAAAATCAACAGATGGAAAGAATGCGAAGAGAAAAAGGATTTATCGCTGCTCTGGACCAAAGCGGAGGCAGTACACCGAAGGCATTGGCCGGGTACGGCATAGAAGAAGAGGCCTATGGTAATGAAGAAGAAATGTTTGATCTGGTCCACGCCATGCGTTCCAGGATTATGAGCAGCCATTCCTTTACCGGTGAAAAAATCCTCGGAGTAATCCTATTTGAACAGACCATGGATCGGGATATTAAAAACATGCCGACCCCCGATTATTTATGGCATGAAAAAGGCATCATCTCTTTTCTGAAGGTAGACAAAGGGTTGGATGAAATCTCTGAAGGTGTTCAGTTGATGAAACCGATTACTACTCTGGATGAACTTCTTAAGCGTGCCCAAAGGAGAAATGTTTTTGGAACCAAAATGCGTTCCGTAATCAAAGAAGCGAACCCCGAAGGGATTCAAAAAATCGTCAGCCAACAGTTCGAGTATGGAAAAGAGATACTGGATGCGGGACTGATGCCTATTCTCGAACCGGAAATAGACATTCACAGCCCTGATAAGGGAGAATCGGAAAATCTGCTGAAGGATTTAATTCTTAAATACCTCAACACTTTAGCCGATGACCAGAAGATTATGCTGAAACTCTCCATCCCCAAGGAAGAAGGATTTTACAGTGAACTGGTGAACCATCCCAAAGTACTTCGGGTAGTGGCACTTTCCGGAGGATACAGCCGAGACGAAGCCGTAGAACTGCTGGCCCAAAATTCCGGTGTTATTGCCAGTTTTTCCAGAGCACTGCTTGAAGGTCTTGAAGCACAACAGACCGACGAAGTCTTTGACTTGGTACTAAAGGAATCCATCGATAAAATATACCAAGCCTCCATCACATAATACTAAATCCCCTTGATGGAAAAAGGGGATTTTTTATAGCAGGATCCCATGAATTTTACTGCCGGGGAGGATTCGGGAGAGGCTGTTTGGAAACTGCTTTGGTTCCCTTAATACTTTTGGGTAAATGTATGAAATTAAGAAAGGATGAGAAAATGGAAAATACAATTTTGCAGGGAGGCATTAAAGAGATTGAAGAGATTAAAGAGCAGGTTGTCGAACTAAACCGTCGTAAAGAGCAGAAAAATGAATTGGAAACAAAAGAGAAGGAATTGGAAAACAGCATATCAAGAAAAGAAAAGGACATTGAAGATGAGATTAAGAATGTGACGCGTCAACGAAGAGAAAAGTTAGAAGCTACCTTTGATGAACAAGTAAACAGTTTAGAGGAACAACTGAAAAAAGTAGAAACGAAAAAGGAAAAGAGGAAAAAGAAAGCGGTCTTGAAGAGGATTGATTCTGAAACAGCGGATTTCCGAAGCGAAGATGAAGAACTGCAGCTCGAAGCAAGAGCAATTTTTAAGGAAGAAAACATTCCTCTTCTTTACAACAATCGACTGTTCTTTGCATTATACTTTCCCAGCGGGGTAGGGGATTTCGGCATAGTGATCCTGGCTTTAGCGCTAGCATTTTTTGTAGTGCCCTTTGGTATTTATAGTTTATTTTTTGAAGGGATGGGTTCGCTTTATTTGGCACTTTCTTATATTGGGGTTATTTTGGTGTTCGGAGGTATTTATCTGCTGATCAGTAAAATGAAATATAAGCATTTGGATGCACTGAAAAGAGTACGGGAAATCCGACAAAAAATCAGAGAAAGCAAGAAAAAGCAACGGAAAATCAAGCGAAAAATAGAGAAGGATGATGATGAAAGTTTCTATGACTTGGAAGAGTTTGATAAGGAAATTGCCGACTATAAAAACGCAATAGCAGAACTTTTGGAAAAAAAGAAGGCTGCATTACTGGAGTTTGATACGGATACCGCAAAAGAGATCAGGCGACAGATCACAGAGGCTCACGAAGAGGAGTTGAAGGATTTAAAAGAGGAGTATCGGAAGATATACAATGAAGGAAAGGAAAATTTAGAAAAACTCAATGAACTATCCCGAAAACTTTCCACGGAGTACGAAAGCATACTGGGCAAGGAATTCCTTCAGGTGGATAAACTGGATTCCATGGCAAAGCTCATAGAAGAGGGGAAGGCAAAAAATATTGGAGAAGCTATGGCGGTTGAAGCTCCGGAATAACACAAAGCAGATAATATAAAGGGAGGTCGGTTTTTTTGCTATGATGATGCAAAAACCGATGGTGATCTCCGATATTTCCCAAAGAAAAGAAGTGGAAAAGGAACTGCGATAAGCAAAGAAAAAAGCTGTTGCTGCCAATGAGCTAAAAGTCAGTTTCTAGCCAACATGAGTCACGAAATCCGTACACCTTTGCTGTCCTTTCAACTTCCGAAAAATTGGAAGTATCATACTACATGGATTGATGAAACCTAATAATATGTTTCAAAATATCAACGCCTTAAGGTTCCGGAGTTTTTATCTCGGTATTTTGAGGCTTTATTTTTGTTGCAATTTAGTTTATACTCAAGTGTGAAGCTCTTTAAGGACCATCAGGAGGTAATTATGAAATACATAAGTAAAAAAATAAACTCACATTTAGCCGGAAAAGAAAAAAAACAATTCACCCTTATGCTTATTCCCCATGGCAGCGG
>PWEO01000050.1 GCA_003553525.1 Clostridiaceae bacterium | reverse complement strand
GTGGTGGAGTTTTATACGCAGTCGCGCTGGAGCCTGTCACAAAACCTGTTGCTGAATGCCGGGGTGAACACCGGATACTTTGCCCTGAACGATGCCTTCTGGATCGATCCGAGGATCGCGTTGCGTCTGGACCTCACCGGCAGCCATTCTGTGAGCCTGGGTTACGGCAAACACAGCCAGATGGAAGAGCTCAAGGTCTATCTAGTCAACATCCCACAGAACGGAAACACGGCGCTCCCGAACTCCACTGCCTCCCCTAACTCCGCTGCACTCCCGAACAAAGACCTCCGGCTCTCCGGAGCGCACCATTTTGTGCTGGCCTATGACTGGCAGGTCAGCGATAACATGCGCATGAAAATCGAGCCCTACGCCCAGTTCCTTTTCGATGCACCCGGCATCGCGGACAGCTCCTACTCCATGATCAACTACAAGCAGGACTGGGCTTTTAGCGACGCCCTGGAAAACACCAGCATCGGCAGGAATGTGGGACTGGATGTGACCTTCGAGCGGTTTCTGCACAGAGGATACTACTTCCTGGTCACCGGATCGCTGTTCTCCTCACGATACAAGGGCGGCGACGGAGTGTGGCGCAACACCCGATTCAACAAGAATATCGTAGCCAACGCGCTGGTGGGCAGAGAATTTGCCTTCAAAGACAGTCGCCGGATTCTGGGTGTAAACACTCGAATCAATGTGGTAGGCGGCGAGCGGGTCAGCCCGGTACTAACGGAGAAGTCCAGGGAGCGCGAACTGGTGTTTTTTGATGAGACGCAGGCGTTCCGCAACCAGCTGCCTTCGACTGTGTATGCCGATCTGTCGGTGACCTGGCGCTTGAACCGCCAGGGGTACTCAAGCATCTGGGCCGTGCAGGTGAAAAACCTGCTTGGAAGAGCCATGCCCGAGGGGTATAACTACAGCTACAAAACCCAAAGCGTGGAGCTGGACAAGAGTGTGGTTGTGATCCCGGGTATCAGCTATACGATTGAGTTTTAGGTCAGGGTAGCTTGTATTCGACGAGTACGCCGCAATCGCCGGGTATGCCCGAACGTTGCAGCACAGGGTCTGACGATGCTATTTCAGCTCATTGAGAGGGTTAAAGCTCCGTGTACTTTCGGGCCGTGCCCTTTGCTTTCTCCACCGGATACTTACGGTCGTTGGATTTGATTTTCTCCAGGACGATCTCTTTTACATCAAAATCGTACTTCTCGGCCAGCAGGAAGGCATAGGCGAATATGTCGGCCAGCTCCTCTTTGACCTTCTCCTTCGACGCATCCTCCGGTTGCTTCCACAAGAAGTGCTCGAGCAGTTCGCCTGCTTCGACGTTCAGGGCGACCGCCAGATCCTTGGGGTTGTGAAACTGCTCCCAGTCGCGATCGTTCCGGAATTTGATGAGAGCGTCAATGATTTCTTCCATGAGATACGAGTAATTTCTGAAGAGGGATATCGGATAAAAAGGGCTCTGACATGATAAACGGGATGGCTGCAATTTTCAAGCTTACGTTTTTGATGCTGAGCTGCAGCAGCTTCACTCACCCCGTATTCAGCCCCTGGATGAGCGGAATATTCATCATATATTATTACCGCCGATATGGCCCCGAATCTTCACGGCGTTTCCCCAACCATTCACTCAAACTGAAACCGATGAGACCCCTTCAACTATCCATTATCGTTATTTTCCTGGTTGCGGGATGCGGCCGGCCTTCGCAACCGCCGCCCTTCGACCGGATCGACCTCGAAGAGATCACCATCGATGAACTCCGCACCGGTTATGATAACGGAGAATTCACTGTACAGGAGGTGGTTCAGGCCTATCTGGACCGAATCGAAGCGGTCGACCGGCAGGGACCGGAGCTTAATACCATACGGATTATCAACCCCGGCGCTATGGAAACGGCGGCGACGCTGGACCGGGAGCTTCAGGATGGGATCCGCCGCGGCCCTTTGCACGGCGTGCCTGTGCTGTTGAAGGACAATATCGATACCAACGATATGCCCACCACGGCCGGATCGCGCTTCATGGAGGGATCTGTCCCCCCGGAGGATGCCTTCATCGTGGAAAAACTCCGGGAAGCCGGCGCCATCATCCTTGGAAAAACCAACCTGAGCGAGTGGGCCAATTTTCACAGCAGTTTTTCCTCGAGCGGATGGAGTGGCCTGGGCGGCCAGGTCCGCAATCCCTATGAACTGAGCCGGAATCCGTGCGGATCCAGTTCGGGATCCGGCGCCGCCGCGTCAGCCAACCTGGCAACGGTCACGCTGGGTACCGAAACCAACGGCTCGATCGTATGTCCGGCCAACGCCACTGGTATCGTCGGATTCAAACCGACTGTCGGACTCTGGAGCCGGTCCGGCATCATCCCGATTTCCCATACCCTGGATAGCGCCGGACCTATGACCCGCACCGTTCGGGACGCGGCCATCTTGCTGGGCGCCCTGACCGGCACCGATGAACGCGACGAAATGACGCTTGATAGCGACGGTCATGCACATGGCGATTATACCCGGTTTCTGAGCGAAGACGGCCTGGAGGGCAAGCGCATAGGATTCTACACCGCACCGATCGGACAACATTTTCGGGTGGATACCCTTGTGCAGCAGGAAATACACCGGATCGAAAGCCTGGGGGCCGAGATCGTCGAGATCG
>PWEO01000082.1 GCA_003553525.1 Clostridiaceae bacterium | reverse complement strand
TATGTAAAAGAGTTTCATAAAATGCATTATGGAGGAAGGGCCTTAGGCGGTACCGGACTAATCATACTGGAGGCCACCGCTGTGGAAAAGCGGGGCAGAATTTCCGCTGAAGATCTGGGAATTTGGTCTGATGAGCATATTCAGCCTTTAAAGGAACTGGTGGATTTTATCCATGAGTGCGGTGCAAAAGCCGGAATTCAACTGGGACATGCGGGTAGAAAATGCTCCATTACATCGGAAACCATTATCAGTTCCTCCGACATAGCTTTTAGCGAGGATTATCAGGAACCGGATAAAATGACTAAAAAAATGATCGATGAAGTCATCAATGCTTTCGGTGAAGGCGCAAGACGGGCGGAGGAGGCAGGGTTCGACACTATTGAAATTCACGGTGCCCACGGATATTTAATCAATCAGTTTTTATCTCCCTTATCCAATCAACGGGAGGATGAGTACGGCGGGAGTTTAAAAAATCGGACACGATTCTTAAAAGAAATATTGGAGGAAGTTCACCGGCATTGGCCATGGAACAAACCGGTAATCCTACGGATATCCGCTGAGGATTACATAGAAGAGGGGAATCATCCCAAGGATTTGGCCAGAATGATTAACCTTGTGAAGGAGATCGGACTGGATCTGATCAACGTCAGTTCCGGAGGGGCAGTGCTTGCAAAGATCAACCCTTACCCCGGTTATCAGCTACATTTTGCAGAAGAGATCAGAAACTTAACTAAGCTGCCGGTGATGGCAGGAGGACTAATTACTAGAGGTGAAATGGCGGAAGAAGCCCTTCAAAACCATCGGGCGGACTATATTTATCTAGGTCGAGAGCTTCTCCGAAATCCCCACTGGCCCCAGGACACCGCAAAGATTCTACGGGATGAAATTATTCCGCCTAAGCAGTATGAACGGGCTTATCGGTAATATCCCAGGGAATTAATAATTGAACCGTGAAAGAAGGCATTCCTTTAGTAAACTTAAAGAAAAGTTTTATCAAATGGATGCTTTCTTATGTTAAAATTAATGTAATATTTTTTTAAAAAAATCAACTAAAGGAGGAGTATGATGAATCTAAACGTGAAAGCACTTCAACCGGAACAGGGTCAGGCGTTTATAGATTTTTTCAGTAATCTGAGTTTTGAGCATGTACCTCATTGGTCCACTTGCTACTGCCGTTTTTATCATACTGACTGTTCCGCAGAACAGTGGCAAAATAGAAGCGGTGCTGTGAACAGCAAGGAGGCGGTGGAAAAAATTAAAAATGGGGAGATGAAAGGATATTTGGCCTACGACGGAGACAAAATCATCGGCTGGCTGAATGCGAATGATGCGAGGTCTTACATCCGACTTAAAGAGGAAATGAAGCCGGTTATTCAGGATAAAAAAGCGGGTTGTTCCATTTGTTATGTAATTGACCAGGACTACCGAAGGCAGGGTGTGGCAACGGCTTTGCTTGAATACGCCATTAAAGATTTTAAGAAGCAAGGATATGACGGTATGCTGGCTATTCCTTTAGAAAATCCCAAGGATGAAAAAAACAATCCTGCAGCCTTGTACCGCGGTGCGGTGAGTATGTATGAGAAACAGGGTTTTAAGGAACTGTTTCGAGACGGATCGCTTCGAGTGCTTTGGTTGGACTTGCATGCACAGTAAGAATTATTGGATGTCAAATAACAGGGACCTTTTCACATATTAGTGAATGCATGATTTAGGTTGTTTAGAAGTCTGCAAACAGGAAGACGAATGTAACTACGATAAAACAAAGAGTTTTCTTGGGTATTTTGGTTTTATGATTTTATAATCTCATCCTTCGGGGTATCTAATATACGAAGAAGAATTGTGAGCCAGATTTCGTAAAATGTTTAAGGAGGGTTTACCATGAAAAAAATCGTTCCGGTGATCTGGTTTGAAAAAGAGGGAGAAGAAGCGGCGGCGTATTATACGTCCATTTTTCCAAACAGCAGATTAAAAGAATCTGTATACGGACCGGAGGGTAATCTTATTACTAGAAGTTTTGAAATCGCCGGTACAGAGTTTAGCGTTTTAAACGGCGGTATGAATATCGAGAAGAATCCTTCCATTTCTTTTACGGTGAATTTGAATGCAAAAGAGGAAATTGATCGAATCTGGAAGGAACTAGCCAAGGAGGGAAATATATTAATGCCCTTGGAATCCTATGATTTTAGCGAGTACTACGGTTGGGTACAGGACGTTTACGGAGTTTGTTGGCAACTGATGTTTACAGAGAAAAAGGAAAATTCGTTAGTACCCGGACTTTTATTTACAAAGGAAAGTTACAAAGACGCGGAAAACGCGATTCGAAAATACACCGAAGTTTTTGAAGGCAGCGGAATCGAGGATCTGTATTATTACGGTAAAGAGCAGTTGATCGAAGATAAGGATGCCTTAATGTATGGAGCATTTCAATTGGAAAATCAACAGTTCAGTGCCATGGACAGCGGATTGGATCACGATTTTACCTTTAATGAAGGTATTTCACTGATGGTTTTGGTGGACAGTCAAGAGGAAATCGACGGGCTTTGGCATAAACTCTCGGCGGTTCCCGATGCGGAACAGTGCGGTTGGTTAAAGGATGAATTCGGGGTTTCCTGGCAGATTGTACCGAGGATTCTGGACGAGTACCTTCGTGATGAGGACAAGGAAAGGGTAAAGCGGATAATGGATGAGATGCTGGAGATGAAAAAACTGGAAATCGAGCCTTTGGAAGACGCTTATAAAGGTTAAAGATACCGGGAAGTTTAAAGTTCTGAAATTCTTCGATACAATTACGAAAAAATCGAAAGTCTATCCTTTTTAGGGTAGTCTTTTTCTTTTGAAAAAATGTTAAAGTTCATAGTCAGTTCATGTAAGAATGGTAGGATGGTACAAATACGAGTAGAGGAGTTGATATTGTGTATTTCCCTATGTTTTTAGATCCCACAATGCTGATTTTAATTCCAGGAATCTTACTGACGATGTTCGCCCAACAACAGGTAAAATCCAAATTCTCCCGATACCTGAAGGTGCCCACCCGAAGAGGTATTACGGGAATTGAGGTGGCAAGAAAATTGCTGGATCGAAATGATCTTTCGCATGTACGAATTGAAAATGCCAAAGGTGAATTAGGGGACCATTACGATCCCCGTACAGAAACCCTTCGGCTGTCCCAACAGGTTGCTCAGGGTTCTTCCATTGCCTCGGTCAGTGTTTCCGCCCACGAAGTAGGACATGCAATTCAGCACGGTTTAGGTTACAAACCCTTAAGTTTTCGAAACTTGATTCTTCCCGCGGCAAAATTCGGATCCTCCGCCGCATGGATTTTCTTAATTGTGGGCCTGTTGGTTCCTTCCATGGGAGAGTTGATGACATTGGGAATCTATCTATTCGCTGTTGCCGTACTGTTTCAGGTGATTACTCTGCCGGTAGAGTTTAATGCCAGCAGCCGGGCGATGATCCTTTTACAGGCCGATGGTTATCTGGCAGCGGAAGAGGAAAAGGGAGCTAAATCGGTGCTGAATGCCGCGGCGCTGACTTATGTCGCTGCGATGGCAACAGCGGTATTGCAACTTTTACGAATGGTCATGATTGCCAGAAGAAGACGATAAGAGTTGGGTAAAAAATTAAGGAAGCAAAGAATAATATCCGCCTGAAGACGGAGCAGATGACCAACTTCCGACGGTTAACCGCCCAATCCCTATGAGGTAAAATTATATTATAGTATAAAAAATGAAGGGATGAGAGGGTTATGGAAAAAACATTCAAAGGTAAAGGTGTTTTGTTTGGGGGAATTCTTCTTCTATTGCTGTTGGCAGTGGGCTGCAGTAGTTCCAATTTAAAGGTAGGCTATGTTTCCACAGGAGTTGGCAACACATTTAATGCTTCGTACTTCTATTTTGATGGAATAGAAAGCCGAAGCATTGAAGGTGGACCGGGAGATGTTATTACCATTGCCTATAATTCGGAAGTGAAGAAGGGGAGTTTAGAGATGAAGATTCAAAGTCCCATGGGGGAAGTGTATTGTTTACCGACAGATCTTACTTCGGAAGAAATGCTGGAAATTAAAGTGGATAAAAGTGGTACCTACCGATTGATCATAATGGGGGAGCGTACCAGGGGTTCTTTTAGTGTCGCTTGGTCTGCCATTTGAATTTTTAGGGGAAAGGAACTAGTTTAATCAAAAGTTGATAAAGGGTATATAATATAGCAAAACCTGGACAATCCCTATAAGGGATTGTCCAGGTTTTTACAATTAAGCAGCTGTTAATTGAATTGTTTGGGTTGCAATAGAGTAATGATATTACAGATGATCAGAGATACTAAGACAATAAAGCTTGCACCGATTGTTAACCATTTGCTCATGGTGAAAAATGCTACTATTGAAGGAAGAACAGGGACCCTATCCGGATACATAAACATTACCAAGGAGGCGCCGGGATTTTCCATATAATCAAGGATTACAGCAAGGATCGGGAGTAATATCATATACCGTATAATAGTGTGTTTTAACCCTCGCCCAAAATAAGCGATGGACGCCCACAGAAAAACACCATAGGCCAAAGGCCAAACAATATCAAAGGTAAAGCGTGAACGGATATAATAAGCCCTCCCCTCGGAGCCGAAATCCCGGGCTGTACGATACAGGTCTTCTGCGGAATAAAAAAATGAAGTGTCCGGTGCAGAGGTATCTCCAAAGTACTCGTCGGACCGCGCTGCTTCACTGGGGAGTATCAGAAGAATAAACAGCATGAAAATAATAAGTGTGACGAATACGAAAGTAACCCTTATCTTAACATAGGATATATTTATTATATTTTTAAACATTTTCTTCACCCCTTATCAAAGTTTACTTACCCGAAAATTATCAATCATACCCATGCGTCTGAATAAAATCTTAAAAATTGAAGGTTCTTCCATGAAAGAGCAGTACGGATGGGGATATATATAATATTGTACCGATACAATTATAAAAATGATAAAAATCATATTGATATTATTCATATGAAATTCTATGATGGAAGTATAATAAAGCAAATAACTACAGAGAGAAAGAAGGGATGATATGAAAAATCAGACACAAAGTTTGGTTCTTACAGGATTATTGATGGCTTTAGTTACCGTAGGCACGATGATGATCTCTATTCCTGTACCGGCAACCCATGGATACGTTCATGGAGGGGATATGATGATTTTTCTGGCAGCGGTGCTTTTCGGCAGGAAAAAAGGGGCTTTGGCGGGAGGTGTAGGCTCGGCTATCGCCGATCTTCTATTAGGATATAGTCAATGGATTATTCCTACATTAATTGTAAAGGGCATCATGGGCTACCTGATCGGCAGCCTATCCAACGGAGAAAGGAAACCAATTATAACGCCGCGAAATCTCTTAGCAATGTCTTTAGGAGTTTTGTGGATGACCTTTGGTTATTACATTGCCGGAGGAGTTATGCTCGGAAGCTTTACTGCAGCTTTAGCAGGTGTTCCGGGAGACTTGTTGCAAAGTTCAGTAGGGATGGCACTGTTTATTCCTATCGGAATAGCTCTTAAAAGAACGGTCCTTAAAGGCGGACTGCATTTGAACTAACAGCAGTGACTAAGACCGATAAAAGGAAGTCAATCGAAAAACACAAAGGGAAGATGGGGTTTGATGTTGTGACAACATTAAAGCTATCGCTCTCTTTGTGCTTTTTTGGTCAGAATTTTAAAGAAAATATTGACATTGATCATAGATATGCTATAATATAATCAAAATTACCACTCGACACAAGAGAGTGCTAACAAAAATTAAAATTCAAAAATTTAGTAAAGGAGTGGTTGATCATGGCAGGTTTAGTACCATTTAATCGACGAAGAAAGGATCTGATGAACACCGGATTTGATGATTTTTACAACATGCTTGACGACTTTTTTGCAGAGGACTGGGCACGACCCAGAAGTCTAATGAAGGACACTTTCAAAATCGATGTAAAAGAAGACGAGAAAGAGTATATGGTGGAAGCGGAACTTCCCGGTATTACCAAGGAAGACGTGAATTTATCCATCGAAGACGGACGGCTTTGTATCTCAGTAAACAAAGAGGAAGTTAAAGAAGACAGGGATGAGAAAAACTACATTCATAGAGAACGCCGATATACCTCCATGCAACGAAATGTGTTTCTTGCAGAGGCCGCCGATGAAGGCATTAAAGCTAAGTTAGAGGATGGAGTTTTAACCATCATCGTACCGAAAAAAGTGGAAGAGGACAAATCCAAAGCAATTGAAATCGAATAACAGCTGAGATGAAAAACCACATTGGAGGCTATCCGATGTGGTTTGTTTCAATAAAGTAATAATTTTACATTTACTAAGCATGTGTTTTGATAGTGTAATTATTTGATAGAATCACAATTTTATAGGGTATTACTTAAATAAAGCAAAATACAAAATAATAGAGACGAAACGATGATAAGGGGGTGAGCCGGTGAAGTATAAAAATTATTACGAAGTTCTAGGGGTAGCCAAGGATGCCACGAAAGAAGAGATCCGAAAGGCTTACAAAAAGTTGGCAAAAAAGTACCATCCTGATCTGAACAAAAACAGTTCCGAATCGGAAACAAAATTTAAGGAGATCAATGAAGCTTATGAAGTCTTAAAGGATCCCGAAAAACGAAGAAAATACGACGAACTTCAAAATGCTGCGAAGTTTCAACATGGTTCTGACTTTGATCCTCGGGATTTCGGATATGACTATCAAACCACTGGAAGCCGTGGTGGTGCTACCGGTTTCAGTAGTGATGAGTTTAGCGATTTTTTCAATATGTTTTTCGGTGGCCGTGGTGGGGCATCCGACGACATTTTTGCGGGATTTGGGGGAAATAATCGTTCTTATCAGCGTTCTTCCAGATCAACCGGCGGAGTCACATCCCCAAATGCGGATATCGAAGCGGAGATGGAGATTGATCTTTTAGAAGCATTCCGAGGAGGAGAGAAACAGGTAAGAATAAATACCGAAAGCGGAGAAAAAACCCTGAAAATTAAAATCCCTAAAGGGGTGACCGACGGAAATAAAATTAAGTTGAAGGGTCAAGGTCGAATCGATCCCTATACCGGAGAAAAGGGAGATTTGTATATCAAACTCTCCATTAAAAGTAATCGGAACCTTACCCTGGAAGGCCTGGATCTTTATAAAGAGGTGAAAGTAACTCCATGGGAAGCAGCTCTTGGCGCTAAAGTCATGGTCACGACTCTGGAGGAAGATGTAAACGTAAAGGTGCCTGCAGGAATTGAATCAGGGAAAAAGCTGAAACTTAAAGGAAAAGGATACCAAAACGGCAGCGGTGAACGTGGCGATTTGTATTTGACGGTTACTATTGTTAATCCCCCAAACTTGTCGGAAAAAGAAAAAGAATTGTATCAAAAACTTAAAGAAGAATCGGATTTCACACCCAATCGTTAAAAAGATAGGAAACTTACTGAAATATAAAATTGTTCAGTATATATAAATAATGTTTCGTTAGTATATTCTGCGAGGAGGAATCTAATTGAATATCGACAAATTTACACAGAGGGCCCAAGAAGCTTTGACATCTGCCCAAGAACAGGCATTAAAACTGGGCAATCAACAAATCGAAAGTGAGCATCTGCACTACGCTTTGCTTGTTCAAAAGGAAGGTTTAATTGGAAAACTGATGAGCTATCTGCAAAAGGACGCCGCCGCCATGGAAAAGGAACTCTACACCTATCTTGAAGGGCTTCCTAAAGTAGAGGGGCAAAGTGCTTCCAATGTTTATCTCAGTAGAAAAGCAAATCAGCTGATAGTATCTGCAAAGGAACAGGCAGAGGAATTTAAAGACGAATACATCGGAGTGGAACATTTATATCTGGCATTACTCGAAGAAAGAGGAACTTTTTCTGTAAAACTCTTGAGTCGATACGACATACAACGGGAAAATGTGTTAAATGCATTAATGAAAATTCGAAGCAATCAACGCATCACTTCTCAAAATCCTGAAGATACCTATGAAGTACTGGAAAAGTATGGTCGGGATTTGGTGGAGATGGCTCGTAAAGGAAAAATCGATCCCGTGATTGGCCGTGATCAGGAAATTCGACGGGCGATTCGAATTCTCTCCAGACGGACAAAAAATAATCCGGTGTTAATCGGTGAGCCCGGGGTGGGAAAAACCGCCGTGGTAGAAGGACTTGCTCAACGAATCTTACAAGGAGACGTGCCGGAGGGACTGAAGGACAAAACCATCTTTGCCCTGGACATGGGATCTCTAATTGCTGGTGCGAAGTTCCGGGGAGAATTTGAAGAACGTCTAAAAGCAGTACTAAATGAAATCCATAAATCCGACGGAAGAATTCTTCTTTTTATTGATGAGCTTCATACCATTGTGGGGGCGGGGAAAACCGAAGGAGCAATGGATGCAGGAAATATCTTAAAGCCAATGCTTGCAAGAGGTGAACTCCACTGTATCGTGGCTACTACACTAGATGAGTACCGAAAGCATATTGAAAAAGATGCAGCCCTGGAGAGACGTTTTCAGCCAGTGTTAATTGATCAACCCACAGTGGAGGATACGATTTCCATTCTACGAGGAATTAAGGAACGCTTTGAGATGCATCATGGGGTTAGAATAACTGATAATGCTCTTGTTGCTTGTGCAGAACTTTCCCATAAATATATATCGGACCGATTTTTACCGGATAAAGCCATTGACCTGATGGACGAGGCGGCTTCCATGATCCGAACGGAAATTGACAGTATGCCGGCGGAACTCGATGAAATCAGCCGAAGAATTATGCAGCTGGAAATTGAGCAGGAAGCCTTGAAAAAGGAAAACGATAGCCACTCCAAAGAACGACTGAAAAACTTACAAAAAGAACTTTCGGATCTCCAGGCAAAATCCGATGAAATGAAAACCCAGTGGGAGACGGAAAAAAACAACATTCAGCGATCTAAGGAGCTGCAGCATGAGATTGATGAGATTAAGCGCTCCATTGAAGAAGCAGAGAGAAATTACGACCTGGAAAAACTGGCCCGATTAAAATACAGTGAACTTCCGGAGAAGGAAAAAATGCTTCAGGAAGCCCGGGATAAAAAAGAAAACCAGAGTAATCATCAACTGTTGTCAGAAGAGGTTACGGATAATGAAATTGCGGAAATTGTCTCCCGGTGGACTGGGATTCCCGTAACCAAGCTTGTGGAAAGCGAACGGGAGAAACTTCTTCACTTAGAGGATATTCTCCACCAGAGGGTGATCGGCCAGGACGAAGCGGTGACATCCGTATCCGATGCCGTACTCAGAGCCCGGTCAGGGTTGAAGGATCCGAGAAAACCCATCGGTTCATTCATTTTCTTAGGCCCCACCGGTGTGGGGAAAACCGAACTCGCTAAGAGTTTGGCGGAAGCCCTATTCGATACGGAAGATAATATGATCCGAATCGATATGAGTGAGTATCAGGAAAAGCATACCGTGGCTCGTCTTATCGGAGCCCCTCCCGGATATGTGGGATACGATGAGGGAGGACAGTTAACCGAAGCCGTACGAAGAAAACCCTACAGCGTTATTCTATTTGATGAGATTGAAAAAGCTCATCCGGAAGTATTTAATGTGATGTTGCAACTTCTTGATGACGGACGATTGACCGATGCCAAAGGTCGTACCGTGAACTTCAAAAACACTGTGGTCATTATGACCTCTAACATCGGTAGCCAGTATCTTCTAGAGAATATTGGAGAGAATCAGGAAATTCCAAATGCTGTGGAGAATCAGGTTATGGAAAGTCTTCGAAAGCATTTCAAACCGGAATTTTTAAATCGGGTGGATGATACGGTTATGTTCAAGCCCTTACGAAAAGAAGAACTCTATAAGATTGTTGAACTTAGCCTACGAGACTTACAAAAACGCCTTGATGATCGACACATCACTCTATCCATTACTGATAAAGCTAAATATCTGATTGCCGAGGAATCCTATTCTCCGGTTTATGGAGCAAGACCGTTAAAACGCTATATTCAAAAGCATATGGAAACCCAAATCGGCCGAATGATCATCAAGGGAGAACTTATAGACCATCAAACCTTGGTAATCGATGAAGAAGAAGGAACATTGGTATTTAAAACATAACACTAAATGGGCATCTTTTTCGGAAGATGCTTTTTTAATGTCTATTTTATTTTTGCTTTCTTAAAATTCGGGTATACACTTTTCAACAGGAAAATCTTCAGATTCGTCATATCTATTTAATAATTATTAAGGAGGCGTGGATATGCTTAAAGAATTATCCATTGAAACATCAAACAAAAATGAATTGATTGATATCACACAAAAAATAGGAGATTTTTTACAAAACACAAAGGTGAAAGACGGAACGATAACCCTGTTTGTACCCCACACCACTGCTGCGATAACCATCAACGAAAATGCGGATCCAGATGTGAAAAAGGATATGATTCAGGCCCTTAAACGAATGGTTCCGGAAAATGAGAGTTATGATCATATGGAAGGCAATTCTCCGGCTCATGTTAAGTCCAGTGTAATGGGTATGAGTGAGACCATATTGATTCATCAAGGGCGTCTTCTCCTCGGAACATGGCAAGGGATTTATTTCTGTGAATTCGACGGACCGAGAACCAGAAAGTTGATAATCAAAATTATGGAACAATAACTACTTCTCTACAAAAGACAAATATCCTAGCAACTATTTAGGTAATGTTTAAAAAGAAAGAAGATGATGGTAAGCCGATGAAGACACTTGAGAATAAGGAGATTATCTTAAATGACCTAGCTTTAGAATATACGGAAATCACTTCGTTTTTAATAAACGAAGCGGTAGATTTATGAAAAAATATGGAATGTCCTTCGTGGGCAACTGGCACAGCAAAAAAATGATCGAGGAAATAACTTGTTTAAAATAACAAAGAAAGAGTTTTGACATGAAATCAACGGAGGAGGGAGCTTATGGAATGGATCTTCATAAGACACGGAGAAACCGAGGATAATATTGAAAAAGTTTTTGCCGGATGGACCGACAGTAAGCTAACGGAAAAAGGTGAAAGACAAGTAAAAGCCGTGGCAAAAAAACTACAACAGGAATTAGATAAAAGCAAAGAAATCGCTCTTTACAGTAGTCCTTTGCATAGAACAAAAGTCTTAGCTCAAGAGATTGAAAAAAGGATTAATAAAGATCGAAATACATCGATGGTTCAATCCCGGTATATGGAAGACTTAAAAGAGGTTAATTTCGGGATTTTCGAAGGTCTAAGCCAACAGGAAATTGAAAACCGTTACCCACGGGAGTGGAAATTGCTGATGGAGAATTATGGGAATTATTCTATTCCCGAAGGAGAAACCCTAGAACATTTTCATAAGCGAATAGTAAAAACATTGGATAAAATAAAGGATGAAGGAAATGAGGAGGATATAAGACTCATCATAACCCATGGAGGAGGAATTCAGTCGGCATTAGTTCATTTTTTGGATCTTCCGATGGAATCCCGGTGGCATTTTAGCATTCCCAATACGGGAATTGTAAAAATTGAAGTGGTAAATGGTTTTGGGATATTGAAAAGTATCTGTCCTCCTTAATAATAGTAAATCTTGTGTGATGCTAAGAAAGAAAAGGGTATAAAGCCCTTATAAAGTCATAATGCATGACTATAATAAGGAGGGAATGTAGTGAGTAAAAACGTTGAAGGAAAACCATGTCCGGCTTTTGAGTTGCCAACTACCAATGGGAGAAATCTTTCCAATGAAGATTTGAAGGGACAGAAGTTTGTTTTGTTCTTTTATCCCAAGGACAATACCCCAGGGTGACAAACAGAAGCCTCTGAGTTCAGAGATCAGTATGAAGCATTAAAAAATCTTGGCTATGAAATATATGGAATCAGTAAAGACGGGATGAAAAGTCATCAGAGTTTTAAGGAGAAGAACCAGCTTCCCTTCGAGCTTATCAGTGATCAGGAAAGAGTTCTTCACGAAGCCTACGGGGTGTTAAAGGAGAAAAACATGTTCGGCAAAAAAGTTATGGGGACGGAACGGTCCACTTTTATCATTAACGAAGAAGGGATTGTGGTAAAAGAATTTCGAGGGGTAAAGTCTAAAGGCCACGTGGCTGATGTGCTGGAGTATTTAATGGGATAGCAGGACAGAGG
>PWEO01000080.1 GCA_003553525.1 Clostridiaceae bacterium | reverse complement strand
GTAATATGGCTTCTCCTCCTTATTAACCGTTCCCTCTTTTGTTTTATATATTCCGCAGCTGTTGGTAAAATAATATTAACCGCTTTCAGAAGGAAAAAAATTCTGAAAGCGGTTACTGTCTGCTCAATTGTGGAATTGCACGGCAACTTTACTTACCTTCCCACCTTAATGTAACATCCGTTAACCACGGGGATTAATCACATCTTCAATGGTGCCGTCCTTTCGGTGAATCACTACTGTCGTCTTATCGTCTTGTCCAAGCTCGCGAGCTCGTTTGAGAGCTTCTTCCTTCTTGTCGCTTCTAAAACTTGCTCTTTCCGCATTTTCCTTTTTAACTGTCCATTCATCGCCGTCGGGAGCAACATGATAAATTGTGACCTCTTCCATAGTAACCCTCCTTTCCTTTTTTTGTCTTTCGTTGATTATTTACCCCGCTAAATAAAACTCAAACGTTATTTTACAGTTCAAAAGGAGGGTTCGAGCCAAAGGGTAAGCTGATATCGCTGTTCATTGGATAAACTAGAACCCTTGAATCCACCGATAGGGAAACCGATAATTAGTAAAAAAATAGCCGTCTGCTGGATTTTGTTAAAATCAGCTGGAGGCTATTGTAGTTTAGCTTAGATGATAGTGGTTGGGATTGGGGGCTTTGGATGGGGGGACAATTACTCCGTCCCCCTGTCCTCTATCGGTGGTATTGTCCCTGCAAAATGGGTATATACAGATCAACCAAAAATCTGATAGCCAAATTTTTTGAGAGAACCGAATACATATTGTCTTCAAACAAAAAACATCTTATCTTAAGGAGGAAAATTACACATGGAAGTAAAACGAGAAAGTTGGGGTACCCGCTTCGGTTTTGTATTAGCTGCAGCAGGGTCCGCAGTAGGACTGGGGAATATTTGGCGTTTTCCCTATCTTACCGGTGAAAACGGTGGGAGTGCATTTATTCTAATTTATCTGGTGTTTGTTTTCTTAATCGGGCTTAGTGTTATGATTGCCGAGTTCGCCCTTGGTAGAAACAGCGGTCTCTCAGCTGTGGGAGCCGTAAAATCCTATTCCGATCGCTGGACATTTGTCGGTGTAATGGGGGTATTATCCGCATTCTTAATCATGGGTTTTTACCCGGTAGTAGGGGGTTGGGCCCTCGCCTATATTTTCGAATCCTTTGCCGGCCTCTACACTAGAACCCCTGAAGCTATTGATCAAGCTTTTGGCACCTTTATCACAGGCACAGCCCGGCCGATCATCTGGATGCTAATTTTCTTAGGCATGAATATTATCATCGTAGCAAAGGGAATTAAAGGCGGAATCGAACAAGCCGCCAGGGTTCTTATGCCTACCCTGTTCATTTTATTAATATTTATTTCAATTCGAAGCGTCACCTTGGAAGGTGCGGGAGCAGGTGTCGACTTCCTTTTTAGACCGGACTTTTCTGAAGTAAA
The DNA here is from genome assembly GCA_003553525.1 of Clostridiaceae bacterium. Lineage (GTDB taxonomy): Bacteria > Bacillota > Clostridia > Peptostreptococcales > T1SED10-28 > Isachenkonia. The sequence continues at coordinate 1,214 of PWEO01000080.1, read as the reverse complement.
CGGGGGAACTTTCTTAGCCGCTTTGGGACAAGCTTTTTTCTCTCTCAGTTTAGGAATGGGCGCGATGATTACCTACGGATCCTACCTTAGCAAGAAAGAAACCATCCCCCAAAACGCGCTGATTGTTACCGGATTGGATGTCGGGGTTGCTTTACTTGCAGGGATTGCCATGTTCCCGGCCCTTTTCGCCTTCGGTATGGAGCCTGCCCAGGGACCCGGGCTGGTATTCGTCGTCATCCCCATCGTTTTCTCTCAGATGGGCGGTCTCGGGATCATCTTTGGAATCATCTTCTTTGTCTCCTTGGCCGTCGCAGCCCTGACCTCCTCCATCTCTTTATTGGAAGTGGTAGCCTCATACTTAATCGACCAAAAAAATGTTAAGCGTAAAACAGCGGTATACAGCACCGGTGTTTTAATGGCATTTATGGGGGTTTTAACATCCTTATCCCTGGGCGTGTTCGATCCTCTGCCCACGCTTAATGTCGGCTTCTTCGATTTATTCGATATTCTTTCCGACAAAGTCTTCCTTGGTTTCGGGGGAATGTTTATTGCCGTCATCACCGGTTGGGTTGCGAACAAGGAAGTTCTTAGAGAAGAACTTACCAATGAAGGAACCACAGACTTCGTATTGTTTGAAGCCTGGCACTTCCTGATCAAATGGATCATTCCTCCGGCAGTAGCCATTGTTGCCGTATTTGGCATCCTGGATATTGAAGAAACAGCCGTTATGATTTTTGGACTGGCAATAATTGCAGTTTTGGCTATCTTCTCACGAAAGCTGGACTAGATATATATATATTTCAAAATCAGCTGCCATTTTCAGACATCAATTTTTTAGTCTTCGGCAGAAATAATGTACCCTAATCAAGAACTGGTTAATCAATGACGATACCCTGAGTCGGGGGGACAATAACTCCGTCCCCCTGTCATCTTCCCCCTGTCATCTGTCATTTTTGCAGTTTTCCTCGGACTAAGGATTGAAGATCCCGGATGATTTCCGGATTCTGCAACGATTTTTGTAAGATCTGTTCGATCTCCTTGGCCGCTAAGGGGGTGCCGACCAGGTCTTTTGTCAATGGCATAAAATCCTCTTTCAATATGCAGTCGGTGTTAACGGCGGCCTCTTGAATCCTGCCGTTTTTCGTAGACAGATCCATTTCAAATACTCCCCAGGGGAATTTTTCTTCCAGGGTCAGATCAAAGGAAGGGGCCTT
>PWEO01000137.1 GCA_003553525.1 Clostridiaceae bacterium | reverse complement strand
TTCTTAGCTTCTCTCATTTTAGTTTCGTATTCGGCGGCGCTAGCACCATTTTGATTAGACTTTTTCAGGAATCTTTCTTTCAAAGATGGTTTCTTATTCTTAATTGATTCTTTCTTTTCATGGTATTTCATTAACAACACCTCCCTCTTTTTTTTAGTTCATTTCCGTCCTGTAATTGTTTAAAGAAAGAAAATCTCTTGTGTTTTTCACGAGGACACGAATAGTAAGTATGAACATCATATCACTAATTATACTTTAGTACAATAATAATTGTTCCCTGGGGTATAAGTCAAAGATTTTCGGAAAAAATTGGCAGAATACTTTAATATAAAAAAGGGATTCGGGGGCCCGGTGTAGAATGTACTAAAGATAAACCTAAAAATGACAATCAAAGCCGGGGGGGGATTCTATGCAAAAAACGATTTTGACCTACATAACCGACAGTTTCAAAATTTCACGGATCAATCTGACGTGGGTTCTCATTCTTTTGATAGGCTCGATTTCGATGGTTTATGGGAATTCAGGCCCGCCCACCGTCCGCCCGTCGGATCAGAAACTGATTTTCGATGAGGAAAGCGGCATCGCATTACAGGAAGAATGGGTTACCATTGTTATGGAATCCGAGGAGCAAGGCTACGTAGAGGTTCGGTATTTGATGGAGAATATCAGCCGGGAAGAGGAAAATCTGGAGATGCTGTTTATTTTACCGGAATCAACCGGTTCCTTGGAGATTTTTTGGAATGATCGAAGTATCAGCATTGAAGAGGAGGTTTCCCATCTAAGACTTCCCAATAATTGGAGAGCATCCAAGCTCCCATTGGTTCATGACCCGCTGTCGGGAAGTAATCTTCGGGGGGAGTATTCAGTTCATGGAAGTTATGGTAATAGTAGAGGAAAGTTATTTTCCGTGGATCTTTTCTTAGGAGAAACCGGAGAGTTGGTCCTTCATTATCCCAGCTATAGCGGTTTTTATCGCCGTAGTGAAGTGATTAATCCCATATATCATCAGATATATTATCTGACACCGGCTCTCTTTTGGGAGGGGGATGCGAAGGTTAATCTGGAATTTCAACTTCCCGAAGGCAGTTACGCTTTGGACTCCAACATTCCAATGGAAAACCGCGGCCAGGGCATTTATCATGCTACCCTTGAGGAACTTCCACAAGAGGAGTGGTTTGTAGGGTTTGTATCCACATCGGGACTGTTTCTTCGGACCAATGTTCGAGTAATTCATAACATTCTTGTCGCCGTAATTATGGCTTTAATGGTTATAGGAATCGGACTGTTGAGTACAAAGAAGGATCCACGATATAAATGGTTAGGGCTACTGCTCATCCCCATGATATTTATGTTTCGAGTAGGTTGGGGCCTTTTTCTCCTACTGGTATTAGCGGGTCCGTTATTTTTCACAATATTTTTGGTTTGGCTTATTGCTTTCCTCTATAAGCGCTATGCCAAGACGAGTGCAGGGTAGAACCAGACGCAGGGACAAAGACCTGTCCGGCAACGCGACTGAAGGCCGACGGCCTTTAGAAACCGTAAAGGAGGTTTGTATAAATGAAGAGCAAAATCATGGAGCTTGCAAGGTTAATAAAAAACGCCGACCATGTGGTGGTGCTCACCGGAGCAGGAATGGACACGGAAAGTAATATTCCGGATTTTCGAGGAAAGGAGGGCTGGTGGAAAAACATCGATCCAAGGACCGTAGCAAATATTGAGACCTTTCACGAAAACTATTCCTTGTTTCATGAGTTTTACTCCATGCGACTGAAGATGTTGGAAGGCATCAAACCCCATACAGGACACTTACTATTAGCAGAGCTCGAGAGTAAGGGAATGATTAAAAGCATTGCCACCCAGAACGTAGCCGGATTACACGTCATGGCAGGAAGCCGTAAGGTCTATGAACTGCACGGAAATATTAGAAGCATTCGGTGCAACCGCTGTAGCCGGGAGGTCGATGTGAAAGATTTTTTAAATAAAGAAAAATGCAAATCCTGCGGTGGCCCATTAAGACCCGGGGTGGTTTTATTCGGCGAAATGCTGCCTACAGAGGCTTGGGATTCTGCTCTAAGTGATATTGAGAGAAGCGACTTACTTATTGTTATCGGAACCAGCCTGGAGGTATATCCTGTGAATCAGTTACCCATGATGACCAAGGGAAAAACCGTACTGATCAATAATGAAGACCGGGGCGGCACCGGGATGTTTGACTTGAAAATTATCGGGAACGCCCGGGAGGTTTTAGAGGAGCTGTATGAAAATCTGCGATAATTAAGTTATCGTAACGGAGTGTAACTGGATGAAAACATGCTCCTTAAGGTTTTAAAGAAAATAATGCAGTGTAAAAACATTCCCCTGCAATGTAGTTGCAGGGGAATATTAATTGGGGGTTAATCCATTGCCCGTTGGAATTTTGAATATTTGGGCGTTGTTGAAGTAAGATGCATTAAAGGCAATAACAAACAGACGGGTAATCCCGGCCGAGGATCATACTGTAGGAGATACATTTTGATTAAGCCGGAAGAGATTCGTGGGATCATACTTGTTTTTCAGCTCCACCAGACGGTTGTAGTTTTGTCCGAAGGCCTCCTGTTCCCGGCCCTTGCCTTCAGCGATAAAGTTTGAGTATGATTTACCCGTCGCGTGCTCTTTAAGGGCATCGTAGCATTCCCGTACCCAATCGATAGGTTCAGCATCCTGTGTTGGATCGTCCCATCGTCCTCCGGGAGTTACCACAAACTCTATGTCGCGATGGGGGTAGGCGGTATCCTCCGATGGGATTTCATTAATAGCACCGCCAAGATGGGAAATGAGAATATCAGACTGCGGTGTAGGGAGCCTCTTGGCATAATCAACCAGTGTGTCAAGAGCCTCATCGGGAAGTTTTACAAAGTTGTGTGATTTCCAGTAATTTCTCAGACCCTTGGTGTAAAGTGCGTCAACGGCGCGCTGGGCTTCTGCGTAGGGAACTGTAGCGACGGCATCCGCAATCGGATCGCCGAACTCGCGTAAGGGTTTGAGCAGTTTTTTACCCTCTTGGATATCGCCTACGTAGAAAGGCGCTACAAAGAGCACCGTTGTTCCGTGGACCGACTCGGGAAGAAAGGGTAACGGGGGTGCTGTAAGAAAATCTGCCCAGATGGAACACTCAAAGGGAGCTTTTTCGGCGAAATCCCGGTAGTTCCTAAGCACTTCGGGAACATCTTCTAACCGGTAGATGATGGGACCGAAGAGAACTTCCGGACCGACCGGATGGAGTTTGAACTTAAAAGAGGTGGCGATCCCGAAGTTGCCGCCGCCGCCGCGAACTCCCCAAAACAGATCAGGGTTCTCATCTTCGCTGGCGGTTACCAATTTACCCTCAGAGGTGACGATATCCACTGAGAGCAGATTGTCGATACTGAGTCCGTATTTTCGGCTGAGCCTTCCGAAACCACCGCCAAGGGTCAATCCGGCGATACCGGTTGTTGAGACGACACCATTGGGAACAGCTAAGCCAAAGGCCTGGGTCTCGTGGTCAAGATCCCCACCGGTAGCACCGCCTTGGACACGGACGGTTTGTGCTTTTGGATCGACGTGAACGGCTCGCATCTTGGATAGGTCAATCATAAATCCTCCATCACACAGGGAGGCGCCGGCGATGTTATGTCCGCCGCCCCGCACGGCTATTAAAAGATCGTTCTCCCGGGCAAAGTTAACGGACTCAATAACATCGGCAACTCCCGCGCAGGAAGCAATCAGGGCCGGATGTTTATCGATCATGGCGTTCCAAATGGTACGTACTTCGTCGTAATTCTTATCCTGAGGTTGAATGAGATGGCCCCGTAAATTTTCGTTAAGGGATTCGATCTTTTCTTCTTGTAGGATGGTTGTTTCATTGCTACGTGTCTTAATTTTTAAATCAGACATAATCAACTTCCTTTCTTTGTATTTCAAGGTTTAGCAATAAATTTATCAGCAATGGCAACCCCCAAAAAAGATGATAGTATTCATAATATACCCGGGATGTTCTTGAATATTCGGTGACAATAATAAGAGAATAAAGGAAACCGCCACGGTTTTCCATCAAGTTTATTGATGGGAGCCGGGCGGTTATTTGTTTTCTTAAGCCTTGAAATGATTACTTGATAACAAGCAACGCTTCCTGCCTATTTGGGAGATAACGGAGCGCATTATCAACAAAAGCTGTAGTCTCTTCCAACAGGAAGTATACCTTTTGCCCATCCCAGGATGGAATCGTTTTCCATACATTCAGTTCCAACGCATAGCAGGTGGCGTTCCGTAAAGGGAGTTCTCCGGAAACTTTTACGAATTCCTGTTCTTCAAAAAGTCCCGCATTCATTCCGATGCCGTGACCGTAAAGACCGATGGGATGGGAATACAGCCTTGGATTTAGTCCGCGTTCCTTTGCTGATTTATGAGAGTTCTTTAGTATTTCATTTCCCGTCCGTCCCTCTTTGAACTCACCGGCGACGATATCCTGAAAGGCTTTTGCTTCCTGGAATCCTTCTGCCAGGTCCCTGGGAACTTTCCTTTCTCCTTTTTTCAGTACATAGGCCATTCGCTGGGTATCGGTGCAGAGGGTAAGATACTGAAGGCCGATATCACAATGAAGAAGATCCCCCTCCTGAATGATTTCATCAAAAATCCGAAACCGATCATCCCCTTTCCTTTGCAGACTTACATCGGGGCTGAACCATGCACTGAGTCCCAAATCGTTGATCACCTCATGCATCCACCACTGGACATCCTCAGTGGTAGTCATGCCGGGGGTGATAACTTCCGTAGAAAAGGCTTTTTCGATAATGTTTGTCGCTACTTTATAGATTTCATTATATAGATCAATTTCTTTTTTTGTCCGGGTTTCCAGCCACATGCGGCATAAGTTTTCCGCGCTGATGATTTTTTTCTCCCAAGGAGTCCCCAAGGCGGTTTTAAGCTTTTCATAGAGAACATGAGAAATGCCGTCGGCAAGTCCCTGACTTTCCGAGTAATTCACACCGATGGTCTCTGGCTTTAGATGCGTTATAAGGTTTTTAAGACACTCCCACTGGTCTTCATTTTCCCGGTCCCAAATTCCTTTATAGTAGCGTTCCAACCGCTGATTCGGACCGAAAATACTGTAACGCTCCGTGGTTTTTCCGTTGAAATAAAAAACGAGGATGGAAAGCCTTGAGGCGGTTTTTTGCAGGGAGGGCACCAGGGTGTTAAAAACCGGATCTTCATTATATTCCCTTGCAGGAACAATCCAAAGATCAACTCCCGCTTCTTTCATTAATTTCGGAAGCAAGTGCTCTAAGCGATGCTCCAGTAAATCATCGATGATTTCGTATTGATTTTTGATCGGCAGTATACCGTATTCCTCTTTGCGATTATTCATGGACGTTCCCCCTCGAAGTTTTTCTTATGGATACCTTAGTAGAATATTTCTGTAATTTAAAGTCAAAATCCTGCAGTGATAACTATATTTTCACCGGACCAATCATCTTCATAATTAATTTCAATATAGGATACGTCCTTTTCCTCTTCCTTACTGATGATATAAAACAAATCACACAGCTCCTTTCATTTTAGTATAACTGATTTTCGAGTGCCGTTTTATGATTACGGGTTCCTTAAGCAATCATCCTCTCAAACAGAATCGGTTGAGTATTATATACCCTAAAAATCAGATAAAGTCATAAAACTTTTTGAAGAATTGCTCGAAAATTGAAACACTAATCAACTGAAAGACAACCCGTTAGAGATAAAATTTGAAAAATTCAGAAATTAATTTCCAAAAAATAGAGGATTTCAGGGTGTATTTGTCGAAATAAATAATTAAGAAATATTATTGATTTCATTATATGAAGGCAAAAGATTAATCGGAATAATTCTACCTTCATAGTTAAAGCAAATAAATAAAGGGTAAAATTATAGCGTGAATCTTTTGAAAATTTCTGTTTAAAAACAAGGAGGGATTTCATTGAAACGTGTGGAAACGACTTGCGGCTATTGTGGTTGTGGCTGTGGTATTTATGTGAATGTTGCGGATGATGACACGATTCTAGGTATTTCACCAAGCTATAACCATGTGGTCAGTAAAGGGAAGCTTTGCTCCAAAGGATGGCACGGGTTTGCCTTTGTACGGGATTCCCGGCGACTTACCAGCCCCCTGATTCGTCAAAAAGACGGAACCTTTAGAGAGGCCAGCTGGGATGAAGCCCTGGATAAGGTTGCAAAAGGATTTAAGGATGCAATGATAGCAGAGGACAATACGGACCATATCGGGATTGTTTCTTCCGCCCGATGTACCAATGAAGAGAACTTCCTGATGGCAAAACTGGCAAGAGCAGGGCTTAAAACCAGCAGTGTGGATCACTGTGCCCGTCTCTGACACAGCCCTACGGTAGAAGGTCTTTCTACCTCATTTGGAACCGGCGGCGCCACCAATACCATGAATGATATCAGTGATGCAGAATTTATTATGGTTATCGGCTCCAACACCACGGAGCAGCACCCCTTAGCCAGTACCCGGATTTTTGAAGCGCTGGACAAAGGAGCAGAGTTATATGTCATTGATCCCCGAAAAATTCGATTGACGGATTTTGCTCATGCCCATGCTCCCATTGAACCGGGAAGAAACTTACCCATGATCAATGCGATGATCCACGTTATTATTAAAGAAGATTTAGTCGATGAAGAATTTATTAAAAACCGAACGGAAAACTATGAAGAGATGAAAGAATCCGTAAGGGATTGTACGCCGGAATGGGCGGAGGAGTTATCAAGAGTACCGGCGGATACCATACGGCAGTTTGCCCGTAAATACGCCACCACGGATAAAGCCATGATTCTCTTTACCATGGGGGTTACCCAACAAACAACAGGGGTAAAAAGCATTCGGGCCCTGGCGAATCTTGCCATGATTACCGGGCATGTGGGTAGACCTTCTACAGGCATCAACCCTCTCAGAGGACAAAACAATGTTCAGGGCGCGGGAGACATGGGAACTCTACCGGACTTTCTTCCCGGATATCAGCGACCGGAATGGCCGGAAACCAAAGAGCGCTTTAGTAAACTCTGGGGAGATTTTTCCTGTCTTCGGGGAAGAAATATTATCGAAATGTTTAATTTGATGGATGAAGGAAAGATGAAGGCGGCCTATATTGTCGGTGAAAATCCGGTCCTTTCGGACCCGGATCAAATCCATACCATCCATTGTCTTGAAAAAGTGCCTTTCCTGGTGGTGCAGGACATTTTCTTAACGGAAACTGCGAAGTATGCCGATGTGGTGCTGCCTGCGGTAAGCTTTTTGGAAAGAGAAGGCACCTATACCAATACGGACCGAAGAGTCCAAATGATTCATAAGGTTATTGACCCCATAGGCAATGCCAAGCCGGACTGGGAAATTATGATTGAAATCATGAAGCGCATCGGCATGGATGTTAACTATCAAAGCCCATCGGACATTATGGATGAAATTAATGAATCGGCAGAACTCTACGGAGGGATCAGTCATGACCGGATACAGGAAGTGGGCATTCAATGGCCCTGTCCCGATAAAGAGCATCCGGGAACACCGATTTTACACGTGGATGAGTTTAAGCGGGGCAAAGGACTGTTTACGGTAAATGATTGGGAATTTATCGGAGATCAGCGCAGTGAGGAATTTCCTTTCCTCGTGACCACGGGAAGGGTGACCCATCAATACCATACGGGAACCATGACCCGGAAAGTTTGGACCCTGGCCCTGGAGTATCCCGAAGGCTTTGTGGAAATTCATACAAAGGATGCGGAGGAGCTGGGAGTAAAGGATCATCAACCCATCCGAATTACTTCCGCAAGGGGAAGTATTGTGGCTCCGGCCATGGTGACGAATCGTATCAATGAAAAAACCCTGTTTGTTCCCTTCCATTTTGCGGAGTCTCCCGCTAATCGGCTGACGGGACAAAATCTGGATCCAATTATTAATATACCGGCCCTGAAGGTTTCGGCGGTAAGAATCGAGGTGGAGAAATAATGGAAAAGCAACTGTATACCCTAAATAACCAGGAGTTGGATCGGGTCCTTGGGATATGGAACGAGAAAAGCTCGGTGTACGTACCGGTAGGAAAAGGGGAGGACATTCAACTGATGCCCTTGGGAGAAGCTGAGCGAACGGAAGACTACATTAATCTGACCCTGCCCGTAAAGGAAATGGTCTTTGAACAAAAAGAAAAACTGTTTAAGTGGAAGCGAAGTAAAGATCATATTGAGGTGACGGGCCTTTCCGGTGAGCACACGAAAAATCGGATATTTTATGGAGTGCGGGCCTGTGATACCTACGGCGTATCCTATACCGACCGATTCTTCGGAAAGGAATTTCCCGATACAAATTATCAGTCCAGAAGAGCAGAGACAACCATCATCGGCGTAAACTGTCTTCGGGCCGGAAAACACTGTTTTTGTACATCCATCGGAACCGGTGTGTTTTCCACTACCGGATACGACCTGGCCTTTACCCCAATGGATTCCTACTTTTTAGTGGAGGTGGGCACCGAGCGAGGGGCGGAGCTGATCGATCAGGCAAAACCCTATTTTAAGGAAACCGACGAGGGGATTCTAAAGGAAAAAGACGCCCTTAGGGAAAAGGTGGAAGAGAGCTTCCCTCTTAAGATGGACCTTTCCAACCTTTGGGATGACATGGCAAGAACCTTTGATGCGGATTTTTGGCTCGATGAAGCCCATGCCTGTATCGGCTGTACGGGATGTACCAATGTATGTCCCACCTGTACCTGCTTTAATGTGGTGGAGGAAAACATCGATAAGGACGAAGGAACCCGGGTCAGATACTGGGATTCCTGTCAAAGTGAGCACTTTACCCGAAATGCGGAGTACCATAATCCCAGGGACGCCGTATCCCGGGTACGATACCGAATTTATGACAAACTGAAGTACATTGAGGAGCGATTCGGGCATAAGGGCTGTTCCGGCTGCGGCAGGTGTACCGATGTCTGTCCGACATATATCAGCATCATCGATATTATGCAGGCCATGCGAAAGACTGCAGAGGAAAATCCTGAGCCCCCGGCGGTGCATCAAACCACGAAAATCCGGCATATCATCCGGGATCGTGAAATCAAAAACCGACACGGTCTATATGCACCGGATGTAGCCACCATTACGGGAATTAAGCAGGAAACTCCTGAAATCAAACGTCTATTTATGAAATACGACGATCCGGAGCTTCACAAAAGCTATGAGCACAAAGGTCAGTTTTTCCAGGTTACGGTTTTCGGCAAGGGAGAACTTCCCCTTTCCATCCCCTACGGTCCCGACCAGAGCGACGAGCTGGTGTTTGACTTTAAGGACGTAGGTTCCGTTACCGATGTACTGTTCGAGATGAAAGTAGGAGACAAAGTAGGTCTTCGGGGGCCCTATGGCCATGCGTATCCATATAACTCCATTAAGGGGCGCAATTTGTTATTTATCGGTTCGGGAGTTGCCATGGCACCCCTTAGAACGATCATTGAACCGGCGGTGAAAAATCCCGATGATTTCAATCAGATACACATTTTAGCCAGTGCCCTCCGGTATGAGAATCTGCTGTATAAGGAGGAAATGATCCAGTGGGCAAAAGTGCCCAGCCTCAGAGTGCAGTATGCATTAAAAGAGGCCACGGACAAAGTAAAGGCCCATCAGGGTCATGTAAATGACTTGCTGCCGGATCTGAATATCGACTGGTCCAACACCACGGCGATGGTCTGTGCATCCCCGGAAAGGATCCGAAAAGTTTCAGGAGACCTGATGGATTTGGGAATGAATCCGAAGGATATCCTGGTAACCCTGGAGACCCATATGCGCTGCGGTGCAGGAAAATGCGGTCACTGTAAAGTAGGAAGTCACTATATGTGCGTGGACGGACCGGTGTTCACCTACGAAGAAATGATGGCCCTGCCACCGGAATTTTAAATAAGGGACAGAGGGGGACAAAGGGACGGAGCTTTTGTCCCCTTAAAAGCCCGACTGCTCACCCAATGAGCAGTCGGGCTTTTACACTGTCCAATAGCTTTGGAGGTTATAAAATGAAAAGTAAAAAAGTGATAGTCCTTCCCTATGATAATCAATGGAAAGCAGAGTTTGAAAAAATCAAAGATTATCTGGGAAAGGCTCTGGGAAACAGGATTATTGGAATCGAGCATGTGGGAAGCACTTCCGTTGAAGGACTGGCGGCCAAACCGATCATCGATCTGGACGTGATTATTGAAGACGAGTCACATTTTGACAATGTGAAACGCCGACTAGAAGACTTAGGGTATTCTCATGAAGGGAACCTGGGGATCAAAGGGAGAGACGCATTCAGATACAGAGAAATTCAGGATTTGATGGGCCATCATCTTTACGTTTGCACGAAAAATTCCGAGGAGTTGAAAAGGCATCTTGCCTTTAGAGATTATTTGAGAGCTCACAAAGAAGAAATGGAACGATACGGAGCTGTGAAAATGGATGCGGCGAACAAGTTTCCAAAGGATATTGACGGCTATATTGCATACAAAAGCGCTTGTATTGAAGAGATCTATAAAATATGCGGATTAAAATAGGACGCCTTCAACCTAACCAGGGATTTGGTCGATGCCTTGGAAGAAAAAGGCTTAACGAAAAAACTGGGAGATCTTCCCTCAAACACCATAGGAGAGCAGCTCCGGTGTATCGGCGGTGCCAGGGAAAGCTACTTAAATGCAATGATTAATGATGGTTGGACGGGATTTTCCTGTTCCCTGGAGGATCCCTCTTCAAAAAGCAAAATTTTGGAGTGTCTGAATAAAAGTGCTGAGGACAGTCAGGATTTTTTAAGGGAAACTCATCCGTTTTATCTACGGCAATAAGCTGGATTTTCCAAAAAGTTGGAATGAATGATATACGGTCTAGTCTTATAAGAATACGGAAAAGTAATCCGGTCTAGGGGCCGGAGAAAAGAACGAGGACTTGGGATGAACCATTGTTGCTCTAAAACGGGCGGCTTTTGTTATGGAGGGTATAATTAAAGAAAATACTGACAATTATATTGTGCGGGATATAGGGGAGTGGTAAAATTATAAGGAACAATGGAAATAGGGATTAAATTTACAGTAGATGCGATCTGAGAGAGGAAGAGACGGATGAATTTTATAGCAATTGATTTTGAAACAGCAAACTCGAAGATGGCCAGTCCCTGCTCGTTGGGGATGGTCATCGTAAAAGATGGGGAGATTCATTCAAAGCACCATTGGTATATTCGGCCGGACCCTTTTTATTTTAACCCGATGAATATCGGTATTCACGGCATCACTCATGAAATGACGGAGCAGGCGCCTACCTTTGATGTACTATGGCCAACTCTTGAGCCCTACTTCAAGGGAAATATCATTATCGCACACAATGCCTCCTTTGATATGGGGGTTCTTCGCCATACATTGGATCACTTTGACATTCCATACCCCAGCACTTCGTATTTTTGCAGCATGAAGCTCTATCAAAAAATGATGCCCGATTCCATCAGCCATAGACTCCCGGTGCTTTCAAACAAAATTGGTTTCACCTTCAAGCATCATGACGCCCTGGAGGATTCATTGGCCTGTTCGCAATTAATCCTTTATGCCCTGGAAAAATCCGACTGCAGCTCGATTGAAGAGCTCTCTCAGCTACACCGGGTCTCTCTCGGTGAGCTTTATCCGGGTGGATACACCCCTTGCAGCATATCACTTAAAGGACTGCGGTCAGCTCCCGGAAAATCGAAATCATTCCCAGAGATTACCCCCGAAAAAGAGGCTGAGCTAACCGGGGATGTGGAGTATTTTGAAGGCAGACGATTTGCGGTTACCGGAGCTTTTGCATCAATGACCCGAAAGGAAGCCTTTCAGCAGATCGTAAACCATGGAGGCAAAATTGGTGATGCCATTAATAGAAGTACGGATGTACTGATTGTAGGAGAAAAAGACTTTCAAAAGATGCATGCGGGAAAAATCAGTAGCAAGTTGAAAAAAGCCCTGGATTTACAAATGAACGGGGTAGACATCGAGATTGTTTCAGAAGGGGAGTTTATGGATGTTTTAAGTATTAATGAAAGTTTGGAGTAAACAAAAGGAGGCTATACCGTGTCATACTTTAAGATTCAAGGTGTAATTCCGCCAATGATCACTCC
>PWEO01000010.1 GCA_003553525.1 Clostridiaceae bacterium | reverse complement strand
GCGAAGATGCTGGATAGGTTGCTGGATAAGGTGCTGGAAGAGTCCTGGGGAAGGGGACAATTACTCCGTCCCGCTGTCCCCCTCCGGCTTTAAGTCCCATGAAGGGTGGTGAGAAAGATGGCGAGAGGATCGAGGGAAAAAGATCAATATGGAATTTATTACATCCGTCAGCAGGGATCGAAATCCGAGCTATTGTTTCGAGATGAAAAAGATCGAAGGGAATTTTTGAGAATCCTGGAGGATAAGAAACAGCGCTTCGGATTTAAGGTATATGCCTACTGCATAAAGCTTGGGGAAGCCTATCATCTGATGATTGATGCCAACGGCTCGGACATCTCCCAGGTGATGAAAAGCATGAACATCTCCTACGCCCTTTACCGAAAATCTTCGGGTTCTTTGTTTAGAGACCGCTACTACAGTAAGCTTCTTTCCGACCATGAAGAGGTCAAAGGAATTTTCGATCAGATTCACCGGGAGGGAAAGGATGCGGCGGATGATTATAACAGCTACTGCTTCTACAATGAAGATAAGCTGAGGGAATCCACCTTGGTGGATACCGAGGATTTAACCGTTTTACTCCATTATCAGGGAACCTTCAGAAAGGAGCCGACCTGTCCTGGATGTATTGAATCCTACGAAGAGGCAAAGAAGCGCTTACAGGAAGAGCTTCAGGCTCTGAAACTGGAGGAGAAAGCTTTTTTAAAGGATAAAAGGCTGAGAAACCAAAAGATCTGGGAGTTTCGAAAAAAGACCACCCTGTCCCTGAGGGAGCTGGGAGATCTTTTCGGAGGACTGAGCGAATCAAGCATTTGTAAAGTATTAAAAAATCAGGAGACGTAACAGCAGTAAGGAAATGCAACCGAAATACAGAAAAAGATAATGCAAGAATTATTAAATACAAGGAGGCCATAACAAATGGAACTGAATTTGGATATAACCGAGGAACCAAAGGTAAAGCTGAAAGAAGAGGTTTTATACGACACCCTGATAATCGGAGGAGGACCTGCAGGGCTGAACACCGCCCTTTATGCAAAGCGGAAGGGATTGAATGCGGGGATCATCACCGAAAGGCTCGGGGGTCAGGTCATGGATACCTCCACGGTGGAAAACTATTTAGGTTATGAAAGCATGACGGGAGAAGGTCTTGTCAATAAATTTATCGGTCATGTACAAAATTTGCAGGTGCCCATACTAAAAGAGGTGCAGGTAGAGAAATTGGATAAGGATGGGGACATCCACCAAGTCCATCTGAAAAACGGAGATATTTATCAAGGGCGAACCTTAGTGCTTGCCACGGGTTCAAAACCCCGAAAACTGGGAATTCCCGGAGAAAAGGAATTTAGCGGTAAAGGAGTTGCTTACTGCGCAATCTGCGACGGACCTTTCTTTGAAGGGTTGGATGTGGTCATTGCGGGAGGCGGAAACACCGCTGTGGAGTCTGCCATAGATTTGGCAAAAATCGCAGCCCGAGTGGACTTGGTTCATAGAAGTCAGCTGCGAGCGGACCAGGTGCTTATCGATCAGTTGAAAAATTATAAGAACATCCACATTCATTTAGAAACCCAAATGGAAGAGATCATGGGAGAAGCCATGGTAACCGGGATCAAAGTATTAGATCGTAAGACCGGCGAGAAAAAAATCATGAATACCAATGGTATTTTTGTTGAAATTGGGTATTTACCCAATAGCGATGTCTTTAAAGATTATATAAAGACCAACGACCGTAAAGAGATCATTGTAGATGACTACGGCAGAACCAATGTGGACGGCGTATTTGCCGCAGGGGATATCACAACGATTCCCTATAAACAGATCATCACCTCCGCAGGAGACGGTGCAAAAGTTGCACTGGCAGTGAATGACTATTTAAATACCCACGCAAAAATCGAAGCCCCGCAAAAAGTGGTGGCCAAGTAAAAAAGAAAGGAGCTGTTTTACATGACACTGCTAAACGATGAAATTCGAGAACAACTGTCAGGATTTTTCAAAGGAATGAAACAGGATGTAACCATGGCGGTATTTACTGAAAAGGAGAAGTGCGAAACGTGCAAACAAGCGGAAGACTTTATGCAGGAGATTGAGACGCTATCGGATAAGATTCATTTGGAGGCCTACGATTTTGATACCCACCAGGATAAGGCCAAGGAGTTGGGTGTGACCTTACTTCCAAGCATTGTGCTCCTTGACGGAGAGAAAAAACATCAGGGGGTAAGATTTAACGGAGTTCCCGCAGGACATGAAATCAACTCCTTTATCAAAGGCATTATGGAAGTATCGGGAGCCTTGGACAGCTTACCGGAGTCCCAACAGGAGCGGCTGAAAAAAGTTACGAAGCCCGTCAATATTAAGGTATTTGTCACCCTTAGCTGCCCCCATTGTCCGGGAGCCGTGGAAAAGGCCCATAAACTGGCCCTGGGTAATCCGAATATTGATGCGGAAATGATTGAAGCCCAGACCTTTGGGGAAGTTGCCGGCAAATTTAATGTATCCAGTGTGCCGAAGGTGGTAATCAACGACGAATTTGAATTCGTGGGAAACCAGTCCATTGATACCTTCCTGGACGAAATCGAAAAAACCCAGTAATTTTTATAAATCCATTGGATTTACGGATCGAAGACTTGGCAGTCTTCGATTTTTTTTGTGTTGAAATTATCATAAAAGGGTAT
>PWEO01000091.1 GCA_003553525.1 Clostridiaceae bacterium | reverse complement strand
AACTGATCTACGGTGGGATGATCATAAAAATCGGCACCGAGGCCTACGCCGCCCATAACATTGCCGGTACCATCGAGACCTTCTCGTACCTACCGGGCATGGGATTCGGTGTTGCCGCCGCCACCCTGGTGGGGCAAAATCTCGGTAAGGAGGATAAGGACGAAGCCCAAAGAGCGGGACTGATGTCTTATTTAATGGCCACCCTTTTTATGGTGATCATCGGCGGGGTGTTCTATATTTTTGCACCCTTTCTGGCAGGCCTTTTTTCCGAGGACCCGGCCGTTATTGACCAGGTGGTCCGGGTACTTCGAATTATTGCGCTGTTTCAGCCCTTCTTAGCCATTACCTTAGTTACTACCGCCGCGCTTCAAGGGGCAGGGGATACGAAGTTTCCCATGTATTCCTCCCTACTGGGAATTTGGGGCGTACGGGTGGTAGGAGTTTATATCCTAAGTATCCGTATGGACTACGGCCTGGCCGGGGTATGGACCGCCTATGCCATTGATATTACCCTGCGGGGCATTATTTTAATGATTCGTTTTTTAAAAGGAAAGTGGAAAGACATTGAAATTGAATAACGCTAAAAGGAGGAAAAGTAAATGGAGAGACATAGCCATCCCAATCAAAAACAGCTGATTAACCGGATGTCCAGAGTTGTGGGTCATGCAGAGTCCGTCAAGCGAATGCTGGAAGAGGAAAAGGAATGCAGCGATATTTTAATCCAGATTGCCGCAGTAAAATCCGCGTTAAACAACGTGGGAAAACTGGTGTTAAAAGACCATATGAACCACTGTATCGTGGATGCGGTAAAAAACGATAATCCGGAAGCCTTAAAAAAACTGGACGAAGCCATCGACAAATTTATGAAATAGCCAAGGAAAACAGAAAGAGGACAAAAGATCCGTCCCGCTGTCCTCTGCCTTCTATAACCTTTGTAAAAACTGGATCTTTCTAACTCATCGTTAACTATGACCTTGAAAAGTATAGGAAGCGGAACTTTCCATTAGCTTCGATATACCATTCTTATGATAGGGCATCAAACTCTCAGCAGTAATTTTATCCATCCAGGTAACTTCAGATATCTCATCGGGATCGGATACCTTTATTTTACCACCACTAACCTGCACTCTAAAAGTAACAAACAGCACATGTTCCTCCTTGGAATCAAAAAAACATTCATTTACCGCAACAATATCTCCAATTGTGGCATTTAATCCTGTTTCCTCCTGAAATTCCCGTAGGGCCGCCTCCTCTCCCCAATGGTGGAAGACTTCATTTCCTATATAATTCGATACCCGTTGATTGATTTCCTGCTTATCCCGAAATTTTATACTGCTCTTTGCAGGAGGCTAGCGGGAAAAGAAGGACTGTGGGACGCACCTTTTGTCCTCCCCCATCATTTTGTTACGGGAACATTTCTTTCGGGTAGATATGATAAAAGAAAGCGAATGTTGCAAGAGACGTTTTTAGAAAGGATGTGTTTGAATGAATCTAAAGGGTGCGAAAATCGTAGTTACCGGAGCCTCCTCGGGAATTGGAAAAGAAGTGTTGGAAAGATTAAAGGCATACGACTGTACCATCGTGGCAACGTCCCGGACCATTGAGGAGACAGCGGAGGCGAAGGTGGCGGAGTCAGACGCAGCGAAATCAAGTGTGGCGGAGCCGAATCTATCGGATCCTAACCGAGAAAATATCTATTACAAGAATTTCGATCTAAGTGAGAAAAGCGACATTGACAAGCTCTTTGACTACGCATTAGAAAAGATGGGCAGCATCGACCTCTTTATTGCCAATGCCGGGTTTATGTACTATGAGACGATTTATCCCGCGGACTTTGAGCATATTGATCAGATTTTTCGCCTAAATACCACCGGTGTGATTTATTCCGCCGTGAAAATGAAGGAAATCTGTAAGGAGAACCCCTATAACTTTGTTGCTGTAAGCAGTGGCTTCGGTTTTTTATCCTATCCCGGGTACGCCCTTTATTGCAGTACGAAAGCGGCCCTTCGAGGGTTTGGCCAGGGGTATAAGTATGAATTACTGCCGAATCAACACTACCAGAGTGTCTACCCCATCGCGGTAAAAACCGACTTTTTCCGTAAAGCCGGCTGTGATGCGCCGCCGAAGCCCCAGCAATCAGCGGAACATGTGGCAAAAACCATTATCCGGGGGATTGAAAAGAATCAAGCGGAAATCTACCCGTCAAAAAGCTTTTGGTTCCTTAAAACCTTTTTCCCCTATCTACTAAACCTTGGGGTACTGATGGAGAAGGGAAAGTTTCGAAAAAAGCTTAAGTAAAGACCTTTTTCGCAACAACAATTGTAGTATTTTCCTTTCGCCATACCATCTTCACGTCTTGGAAGTTGCGGGCTTTCAGCATCTTTATCTGATTTTTTATGGTGCAGGGAGTGTCGAAATGATAAAATTCCCCCTCGGGTATGTTTTTCTCACGGCGGATTTTTTCATTCTCACGGAAGTAATGATCTTCTTCTTCCTGTGTATCCACCATATAATCACATTCGATATATTTCCCGCCAGGCTTCAGCGCTTCATATATTCTAGCGCACAGTTTGATTTTCATGGCATGGGAAAAATGATGCATGGTTTGAAAGGAAATTAGATGTTCTCCTTTAAATATGGACGCTGATTTTTCAGATGATAAGCATTGTTGGCTTT
>PWEO01000005.1 GCA_003553525.1 Clostridiaceae bacterium | reverse complement strand
TTTCTTTTCCACTTAAAGTTTTAAAAAAAGGAAGTACCTCTTGTAATAAATTTTCCATTATTTTCTCCTTATCATTAGTTTTAGTTTTCATTTTGAATATCACACCCTATTAGGGCAATTAGTAATGCTATTCTCATTTACTCTTTTGAGCATCCAAATTAAGATAACACCCCTTCAATGAAAACATTTACAAGATATGGATCAAACTGGGTACCGGAATATTTTCTCATTTCCTCAATCGCATATTCTTTAGGTTGGGCCTCTCGGTAATTACTTTTTTCCGTCATTGCAGTGTAGGCATCGGCAATAGAACAGATTCTGGACTCTTGGGGAATAGCTTCTCCTTTTAATCCGCGGGGATAGCCTTTTCCATCCCAGCGCTCATGATGGGCTAGCACATATTCTGCGATTTCCGTAAAATCCTTTGTTATGCTTAAAATTCTATACCCAATTTCCACATGACGCTGAATTTCTGAGTATTCTTCCTCGGTTAAGTTTCCGGTTTTATTGAGAATATTATCAGAAATGGCAATTTTTCCGATATCATGAAGCCGTCCTAAAATTTTCAGTTTTTCAACTTCACTCTCTGGCACCTCCATAGCTAAACCCATAGCTTCGCAAAGCTCAGACACCTTCTTAGAATGAGCTTCCTCTCTAGGACTTTTATGATTTATCACGGAGATAATCCTGTCGATAGACTTTATGCTTACTCTCGGTCCTTTTAACAGTTTATTTCCGTACATACGATCCTCCGCTTTCTTTAGAATCTCAGAAATATCAACACCACTGTCAGATTTCGTTGCATAGCCAAAGGATACAGATACATCCATCCCTCGAATAGATTCATTCCCCAAGGAAGCTTGTATTCGCTCAATTAGTTTTATCGCTTGATTTGCATCGGTTTTGGGAAGAATTATGGCAAACTCATCTCCTCCGGTTCTGGCCACAATTTCGTCCTTACGGCAATTTTTCTTGATCATTTCCGCAGTTTTTACCAAAAGCTCATCCCCTACACCATGACCAAATGAGTCGTTAATAAGCTTCAATCCGTTCAGGTCTCCCATAATTATGGTGAGAGGTAAATTTCTGACTGTATCCAATCGATATAATTCTGTTTCAAAATAGCGACGATTATACAGCCCGGTTAGATGATCCCGAAAACTGAGATACTCAATTTCCTCATTTTGTTTCATCTGTCTGGTAACATCTCTGGAAACCCCGATTATCCCCGTAGGATTCTCCAATGCGTCTCTTACAAAAGAAAGGTGAAAGGCCAGCCACCTAGTTCCCCCACCAGCGGTATAGTGTTCAATGGTGATTTCCCGACTAAGATTGGTGTAATTCTTCATTTTTTCTTTTTCAAGTTCTTCCTTTAAAATGTCCTGCATCCATTGAAGAGTTTCTTCAGAATACCTGCTTTCCACCGGCAGTTGTTTATACTTCTCATGGGAATATCCTAGAATCTCCATAACCGGTCCGCTGCTGTAGGTAATATTAAAGTCAAGATCCATCATCCATATCATATCGGAAATATTTTCTACAATAAATCGATTTTTCCTTTCACTGTTAAGTAGAGCCCGGTCCGACCTAATTCGAGAGATCGTGGATAAAACATTGTTTCCATACTGGTGTAGGAGAGCTTTTTCTTCCGAGGTGTAATAATGCTTCTTTTTTACTGCATCAAAACCGATAAACCCAAAAAGGGTATCTCCTATGAACAAGGGAGCCGATATTAAACTTCTTACTCCTTGGGACTCCAAATTATTCTTTACCGGATTCCTTTGGGGCATGGACTGAACATCATCAATAACGATAGTCTTCTTTTGTTTATGACTTTCCAACCACTCCGGCATTTCTTTCAGTGGTATGTCTTGCAGTACATTAAACTGCGGAGCAATACCTTCTCTACACCATTCATAAATGTTGTTACATACTTGTTTCCCAAAATCATATTCAAAAATAAGCACTCGATCTGCAGCTGCGATTTCTGCAGCTTTTCTCATAGTTTCCTGTATAACAGAATCCAATGTCTCCGATGTAGCTCCCATCAAACGAGTGGATATGTCTAAAAGAACCCCCTGATCTTCATTGATGACTTTCAGGCGCTCTTCTACTTCTCTCCGATCAATTATAATACCCAGTTGTCTTCCGAAGATTTCCACAAGCGTATGGTTTTCAAAGGATTTTTCTCTTGGCATAAAGATCGTAAAATCTCCCAACATTACATTATTTTTATGAATTTTGGCCACCACTACTTCTCCCAGCCCAAGGACCTTCGATAGTAAGCTCGATACCCTCTTAGGAATTACCCCTTGCGCTAAATCATCGAGGGTTGGGAATTCTACAATGGTACCGCCCTTAATCTTATCCGCTCTTGAATTACCCTGCATCCATTCCTTTCCCACAGGATTCGAACCCATCAACTCCATACCTTTTTTCATTTTCCATTGATCCCCTGCAATAGCTACCGTTTTATAACTTCTTCCACCTTCATTATAAAGATTTAGAGCAGCAAATTTCCCCTCGGATAATTCAAGTAGAGTATTTAAGATTCGATGATACTCCAACTCAACACTGTCCTGGTTGAGATAATCTTCCAAAGCATCGGATATTTTTTTTAATCCCTGAATCTGTTTTTCTTCTTTAGTAACATCTATAAAAGAGACAGCAAAAAATCCCGGTTTAGGAGAAAATACACTTCCCTTAAAACGTCGCCCCAGAAACTCCGCATATTGAACGAATTCTTCATACCCTCCATGGATTGCAACTTCACCAAAATATCCAATCCAGTCGAATACACTTTCTTTTATTTCGGGAACCACCTCGGTTACCGACTTCCCTATAATCTTTTCTCCCTCGAGACCGGTGATTTTTTCATAAGTTTGATTTACTGCGAGGTATATATAGTCACAAGGTTTACCGGCTGTGTCCGTTACAATTTTGTGATAGGCATAGCCTACTCCACATTCATCCGTAATTTTTTTATATAACATCTGATCGGACATTTCGCACCGCCCCCTTCAACTAGGTTTTTAGTACATACCTATATGTTTTATCCTAAATATACCCTGTTTAAAGATTCAATACTCTAAAAACAGAAAAAAAGCCCCGGAAGAAAAAATTGATCTTCACGAAGCTCGTAAACGTATGTTTTTATCCCTTATTTTATGCCTAAAATAGAGTAGCCATTTTCTATTTAGCGAAAAGCCAGAGGTATATAAGTCGATTTACAGCACTCACTTTTATAGGCAGGTCGAATGATTTTGTTATCACTGACAATCTGTTCAATCCGATGGGCACACCATCCAGCAATTCTTGCCGCAGCAAAAAGCGGAGTATAAAGTTCTTCAGGAATACCGAGCATTTCATATACAAATCCGGAATAAAGATCCACATTAGCACAAATCACATGATCCGGCCCCCTTAATTCCTTGAATATTTCCTTAGTGAGGATTTCAATATTCTCATACAGGGAATACTCTTCTTCCATACCCTTCTCCACCGCAAGTTCCAAGGCTTTTCCCCGAAGTAGTACTGCACGGGGATCCGAAAGGGTATACACCGCATGTCCCATTCCATATATCAATCCTTCGCCGTTAAAGGCTTCCTTTTGAAGAATTTTAAGTAGATAATCCCGCAAAATTCCAGGGGATTTCCAGTTTGGGCAATTGGCCCGGATATCCTCTATCATGGATTTAACCCGTTTATTTGCGCCCCCATGCTTCGGACCTTTCATGGATCCTACCGCTGCAGTTATAGCAGAGTACGTATCCGTTCCACTGGATGATACTACTCGGTTCGTAAAGGCGGAATTGTTCCCGCCGCCGTGTTCTGCATGAATTACCATACAGAGATCCAGTGTTTCGGCCTCAGTTTTGGTATATTGATTGTCCTTTCGAATCATATGCAGTACATTTTCTGCAGTTCCGATACCCGGCCTTGGCGAATGAATATAGAGACTTTTGTTATCATAATAGTGGGCTTTAGCTTGATAGCCATAGGATATAATTGTAGGGAATTTCGCAATAAGTTCGATGCTTTGGCGAAGAACATTAGCCACACTGACATCATCGGGATTTTCATCATAGGAGTAAAAAACCAGTATGCTCCGTTGTAATTTATTCATGATATCCGTACTGGGTGCCTTTAGAATTACATTTTCCGTAAAGTTTTGAGGAAGCTGTCGATTACTATCCAATAACTCATTAAACTGAGACAATTGAGATTTATTCGGGAGTTCCCCAAAGAGTAGTAGATAGGCCGTTTCTTCATAGGCTCTACGGTTTTCCATCTGGCAACTGCCAGTGATATCTCCTACATCCATACCTCGATACAAAAGTCTTCCTTCAGCCGGTACTTTCTTATCGTTTTCCATGGTATAACCATGAACTCCGGCAATATCGGTCAGTCCAACCAGTACACCGGTACCGTTTTTATGCCTTAGTCCCCGCATTACCTGGTACTTGTCATAACAGGCGGGATCGATCACATTGTTTTGTTCCGCTTTCTGAACAAGACCCTGAAAATAATCATTTTCTAGAAAATACTTCATGTCGCACCTCCTCCTATGTGAATCGAGTCTTGCAAGGGGGAATTCCCCCGGGGAATAAACCGCCGGTGGGTCGGAATCTATTTTATAAGCCATGAATGATCGCCTCCGTTAAGCTCTTCGTAGTGCCGCTGCCTCCAAGATCAGGAGTGAGGCCGACTTTCTTTTCCAGGGCTAAGCCCACGGCCTTTCGAATTTTCTTTGCAGCGGTCTGTTCATTTATATGTTCCAACATCATCGCAGCACTTAAAATCAGTGCTATGGGATTAGCTTTTCCCTGTCCGGCAATATCGGGAGCGCTTCCGTGAACCGCTTCAAAAATGGCACAATCTTTACCGATATTAGCACCGGGTACAAGTCCTAATCCTCCCACAAGTCCTGCAGATAAATCCGAGAGAATATCACCGTAGAGATTTTCCGTTACCACTACATCATATTTCTCCGGATACATCACCAGTTGCATGCACATGTTGTCCACTATCACTTCATTATATTTGATCTCGGGATATTCCTTAGCCACCCTGCGAGCTTCTTCCAGAAAAAGTCCGTCGGCAAGTTTCATGATATTGGCTTTATGAACGGCGGAAACCTGTTTTCGGTCGTTAGTTCTAGCGTATTCAAAAGCCGCTTTTGCGATATCCTTCGAAGCTTTACGGGTAATTACTTTGATTCCATGAACCTCATCCTCAGAAATCCGCTTTTCGATTCCTGCATAAAGATCCTCTGTGTTTTCTCTAAAAATTACTAAATCCACATCCTGTCCTTTACCCATACCCGGATAAGCTTTAACGGGTCGGACATTAGCATATAGTTGATACTTTTGCCGCAGGGATACATTAATGCTTCGAAAACCGGTGCCTACCGGTGTGGTTATGGGACCTTTTAGGGCCACGCGGTGCTGATCAATGGCTTTATAGACACTATCCGGTACCAATTCACCGGTTTTTTCAAAAACATGAGCCCCGGCTTCTTCTACGAACCAGTCCACTTTTACACCGGCGGCTTCAATTACTTCTTGGACCGCCTTAGACACTTCCGGTCCGATGCCATCCCCTGGAATTAATACGATTTTATGCATTAAGATACTCCTTTCGCTGCGTAATTTAAAGCACCACCGGCTAATAGCATAGCCACTTCCCGGGAGGATCCGCTAAACTCTGTGGCAAACTTTTCTCCCGAAGTTCTATTGGTCACAATGACGGTACCTGCTTTTAGTTGTTGTTGAAGTCCTGCAATTTCCAATTGATCCCCTTCATTGATGGCTTCGTAATCCTTTTCCTTTGTAAAAGTCAGCGGGATGATTCCTGCATTTACAAGATTTGATTGATGAATCCGTGCAAAGGATTTTGCAATCACTGCCCGTACTCCTAGATATAACGGTACCAAAGCCGCATGTTCCCGACTTGAACCCTGACCGTAATTATGACCGCCGATTACAATGCTTTTCCCTGCCTTTTCAGCCCGTTCCCTAAAGTCTGATACAATGGTACTAAAACAGTGTTTTGAAAGTTCCGGAATATTGGAACGATAAGGAAGCAGTGTTGCATTGGAAGGCATGATATCATCTGTGGTGATATTGTCTCCTGTCTGAAGAATTACCGGAGCCTTAAGCGCGTCTTCCAAAGTGCTTCCCTGTGGGAACGGTTTAATATTCGGTCCCATTTCAATGGTGGTTTCAGGCTTGGGTTTACTTTTCAGCCAATACCCTTCAGCGTTTTCATATTCATCGGGTTCTTCCACTTTAATTTCCGGTCCTAATGTGTTGGGATTTGTAAGTTTACCTGTAACAGCTGATACCGCTGCAGTTTCAGGGCTTACAAGATAAACTCCCGCATCCGTTGTACCGCAACGTCCTTTAAAGTTACGGTTAAAGGTTCGTAGGGAAACGGCGCCGCTTTTCGGAGCTTGTCCCATGCCGATACAGGGTCCACAACCAGCTTCCAGTAATCGTGCTCCGGCACCGATCATATCTCCCAGGGCACCATTTTCCGCAAGCATTTTCAGTATATTACTGCTTCCGGGACTAATTACCAGACTTACCCCGGGATCCACTTTCTTTCCCTTTAATATCGCCGCCACCTTCATAAAGTCAGCATAAGATCCGTTGGTACAGCTTCCGATCGCAACTTGATCCACCGGGATACTTCCAATTTTATCTAAAGATGCTACATTATCGGGACTATGGGGCAGTGCCGCACTGGGAACCACCTCTTGAAGATCAATATTCACAATTTCATCATAGGATGCGTCGGAGTCCGCCGCCAGCGGTCGGTAGTCTTCTTCTCGTCCCTGTCGCTTTAAGAAGCCCAGGGTGATTTCATCACTTGGAAAGATCGATGTGGTGGCCCCTAATTCCGCTCCCATATTGGTTATCGTAGCCCGTTCCGGTACTGAAAGTTCTTTGGTTCCCGGTCCGCTGTATTCCATAATTGCATTGACTCCACCCTTTACCGTCAGCTTCTCTAAAATATGAAGTATGATATCCTTTGCACTGACCCAGGGGTTTCGCTTTCCTTCAAGACAAATATTGATAATTTTCGGCATTTTGAGATGATATGTCCCCTTTGCCATACCGATGGCTACATCCAATCCTCCGGCGCCGATTGAAATCATTCCCATACCCCCTCCTGTGGGTGTATGGCTGTCAGAACCAATTAATACATCACCGGGTTTGGCGAACCGTTCCAGATGCAGTTGATGACAAATTCCATTTCCCGGTTTCGAGAAAAGAATTCCGTATTTTGCGGCAACCGACTGGATAAAAGCATGGTCATCGGCATTCTCAAAACCGGCCTGAAGCATGTTATGGTCGATATAGGCAACGGAAAGATCCGTTTGAATCTTATTCACACCCATGGCTTCTAATTGAAGATAGACCATGGTGCCCGTAGAATCCTGAGTTAGGGTTTGATTTACTTTAAGAGCTATTTCTTGACCTTTTTTCGGATTTCCCTCCACAAGTCTGGACTCGATAATTTTAAGGGCTAAACTTTTCTGCATGTTTTTTCCTCCTGTTTTTTATTTATTTTCAGCATACATACTTTTTAGAATAAATATGCAAATCTTTTTGAATTGTCTTTAATCATTATATGCAATATTAATGCGTCTGTCAATCAATTTACGCACAATTATCTTACTTTATGGTAGTTCATCAGAGAATTATGACCGATTTATGAGTTTTATAAATATATATCTTGCATTTTTCTTACACCGATGAACTTTTTACCTATGTATAATTGCATAAAATCGATCCGGAACCTGCCTTTATTCGATTAAACGCGAAAAAACCGTTTGAAGACTGAAACAATTCAGTCCTCAAACGGTTTTCAAAATCATCTATTCTTATTGATTAAATCGAGCAGGGACTATATCCGCAGTCCTGACACTCACTGCAACCTCCGGAGTGATTCAAAGTTCCGCCGCACATTGGGCAGGTATCGGGATCAGTCTTTAACTGCTCTCCGGCCAACTGGTCGATTTCCTCCTGCAACTGTTCAATTCTTGTTTTCTTGTTCTTCGTTTTATCCGTTGTCAGAATTCCCGCTCGGGCACAACCGTCACGGTAAATGGTAATCCCTTTTAATCCCCGTTCGCCGGCATGGAGATATAAATCCTCTACCTGCTCCACAGTAAACTCATTCGGTACATTCACCGTAGAAGATATACTGGCATCGATATATTGCTGCCAGGTTGCCTGCACTTCAATCCGTTCTTTATACTCCAAATTGGAAGTGGTTACAATATGTTCCGGCAAATCATCCTCATAGGAGAGATTATTTGCATTCATATACTCTTTTACAATCGGTGTAAATACTTTATAATAAGTGTCTTCGTGATGTAAGGATTCTGACTTTCTCGTATATGCCACTTGAAAGATAGGTTCTACACCGTTACTGCATCCTACCAAAGTTGCAATGCTTCCTGTAGGCGGTATCGTAAGGAGTTGAGAGTTCCTCAGACCATGCTCTTTAATCAATTCTAATACGTCGGCATCAGCGTTTTCCTGTAGGAAAGGTGATCGAAGTACGGCATCCTTGTTAAATCTTGGGAAGGGTCCGTCGGCTTCCGCGATCAATGCTGACTGTCGTAAGGCTTCGTTGACCATAATTCTTCCAATTTGATGGGTCAATGAGATGGATTCACTGCTTCCGTATCGAACCCCCATTTTAATAAACATATCCGCAAGTCCCATGATGCCAAGACCGATTTGTCGCAGTTCCCGGGACATTTCCCGCTGCTGCTCTAAGGGATGAAGGTTCATATTCTCGTCTAAAATCTCATTTAGATAGATCACACCGTTTCTAACCATTTCACCGAACTTTTCAAACTCAAATCGGGCATATTTCGTAAAGGGGTGCTTTACAAATCCGCTTAAGTTGATGGATGAAAGATTACAACTGCCAAAGGCCGGCAAGGTCTCTTCAGCACAAGGATTTACTCCTGCAAACTCAAAGCTTTTGTCTTCACTCATCAGATGCCAAGAATTGATACGGTCCTTGTAAAGAATTCCCGGCTCCGCCATATCCCAGTTGTTGTAGGCGAGTTTATTGAAAAGGTCCTTCGCCCGTACCACTTTGCGGATTTCTTCCCCGGAGGACTCCACCTTAAAGTACAATTCGTATTCCTGATCATTTCGTACCGCCTCTAAAAACTTATCGTCCACGTTTACAGAAATATTGGCGAACGTCACTTTGTCCGGAACATTTTTCACATTAATAAACTCTTCAATGTCGGGATGATCGCAGTCCAGGTTCAGCATCAAAGCTCCCCGTCGTCCCCGCATGCCGATCAGTCCCGTAACCAAGGAATATAAATCCATAAAACTTACGGCCCCGGTGGTGGTATTCGCAGCATTGTTAACTCTTGCATCCTTTGGTCGAAGATTGGAAAGGGTCAGGCCAACCCCTCCGCCATAGGAATAGGTTCTCGCTAAGTACTTTGCCGTATCAAAAATCGATTCGATATTATCCTCCACCTTAGGCATTACATAACAATTACTAAGGGTGATTTTTCTTCCCAGTTTATCCAGTCCTCTTCCGACAAGAATTCTTCCTGCAGGCATAAACTTCTTATCCTTAATGGCCTTTTTCACAGGACCGTTCTCGCCGCCTACCCGATTTAAAAACTCATCGAAGGTCTCCGCATCGTATCGGTATTTCTTTTCATAAATATCCCGCTGCAGGTCCGTCATGCTCCAGCCTTGCTCTCGAAGAATGGCCCGTTCCTGCCGGTAAACAATATATTTTCTTGCGACCTCCGGTCTGGACTGCATCAACTGAAGTTCTACATAATCCTGAATTTCTTCAATATTTACTACGTCTTTACCACTGAAGGCTTCCACTGCGTTTTCTCCAATGGTTTTTGCTAAGGCCTCATCTACCCCGTCTTCCGTTTCATTCATGGCTTTGGTAACCGCTGCGATGATTTTTTCCGCTTCAAATTCTACAATTTTTCCATTCCTTTTTTCAACTCTTAACATGACTGATACCCCTTTCTCTTCTTGTATGAATTGATTATTCTATCATGGAATCCTCTGTGTGTAAAACAATCAATAAATCTATATATAGTGCTTAACCGATACTTCACATACAACATATATATAATTTAGCATAAAATCCAACCTATTACAAGACAGCTTAAAGGAAATTCCACTTAATAATTTCACGAACAGACTCACGCAATTTCTTTATTGCATCCCGGTCATTGTTTTTACAGCCTCCAGGATACATTCCTTCAAAAAATCTTTCTGAAAATTTTTTTTACACATCATAAAACCGCTTACAGGTTCACTAAAAACCCCTTAAGCGGTTTTTGGTCTTTACTATCCTGCTAAAACAGAAATCCTCTTCTCCATTTTGCTATTGAAAAATTAAAACCTGATAAAATGCAGGGATCCTAATGCTCCCGGAAGAGCTGTCCATACGGTGATTATTCTTCAATAATCAATTCCAAGGTATTTCCCGAAGGATCCTTTACAACCATCGGTTCCTGATGATCTGCACTTGGAATCGATTCTTTGTTCATTCGTTTTTTTATCGTTTCAAGGGTCTCCCGATCGGGCAGGGAAACAACTGCTTTATCCAATCCTGTGGTATTATCCGGCGGCGCCGATCCTCTAAGACTGTCCCAGCTGTTTAACCCTATGTGATGGTGATATCCTCCGGTAGACATGAAGGCGGCACTGCTTCCCATTTCCATCATCAATTCAAACCCCAGCAGGTCTCGGTAAAAGACCACAGCCTCTTTTACGTCCCTTACTTTTAAATGAATATGTCCCATGACTGTATCATTCGGTATTCCTGTCCATGGTTTTCCCGTGGCATGCTCCAGAAGTTCCTCTATCTGCAGTCGTTCTGTACCCATATCCATTACCGGAACATCCTCTCTGTCAGCATAAATTTCAATTCCGTTGCCATCGGGATCCTCCAGATAAACCGCTTCACTTACAGAATGGTCCGAGGCCCCCGCCAACCACTGGGGATGATTTTTCAAATAAAGCCACAGATCGGCTAAGGCGGCCCTGGCAGGCAACAAGAGGGCAATATGGAATAACCCCGTAGATCCCGGCTCTGGCGGTTCCGCATTTTCCGGTTGTTTCAGCACCACAAGGTCTTTCTTCCCATCGGCGGTTAAATAAGCCCTGTCCATCTCTTTTTTCCGGACCTTTAAACCAATAACATTTTCGTAATATTCTATGGAGCGACTCAAGTCACGAACTTTTAATATCACTCTCGTCACTTTTATCACTTTTTGATTTTCACTCATAGTCTCACTTCCTTTCGTCTCATTATTACCCAGAAGAAGCAACTTATAACTAGGGGCCGATTTACATCAATGAAAAAAAACTCGGCTATTCTCAAGCTTCTTGACTTTTGTGGAAATTCTTCCCTTCAATATAGTATAATGAATACACATCCTGCAGAATTTATTTATTGCAACCGTACATTAGTTTTTTGTAATTTCCCACAAGGTTTTTCAGATCAAGTCTTCCCCTGTCTATTGACCGTACAGTTTATGCTGAAAAATATATTCAGATTTTAATTAGGAGGTTTTACTCGTGAAAAAATTTGCTTGGTTAACAGTTTTGAGTGTCATAGGATTTATCTATATCGCATCTTCGATTCCTGATCTCAGAGTTCTTCCGGTTCTTCGTCAACTTTTGGAGATTACCCGGGGTTTTGACTTAGTCTTTGCCCGGCTTTCAGAGTTCATAGCTGCACGCCTTCCGGTGGCGGGCGGTTCTTCCTATTTAGCCCCCATCGATACAGTGATGCAGGATTTTTTACTGTACATTAGAAGAAACCCTGCCATCATCGAATTTTTTCTTCGTAAACTTGTCCATGTCATCGTGTTTTTCACTCTGACATTGGTTCTTTTTTTCCTGCTGTATCAGTATATTGCCAGTAAAGCCCTTACCCTGTTTCTTTCCTTTACCGGAGGATTTGTCTTTGCTGTTCTCGATGAAATTCGTCAATCCTTTGTTCCCGGACGGACCGGGTCTCCTTTTGATGTAATGGTCAATATGGTAGGAGTCTCCCTGGGAATCCTGGTCATTATCTTCGCCTTAATCATTACCAGCGGCGAGCGCTACCGCTATTTTCGCCCGGAAGGAATCAAAGAAAAACTCGAGTAATACAAAGATTTCCCTCTTTTACAAGAGAATAATCACAGTATGCATTAATAAATCCATAAGGAGGATACCCCATGATTAGAAGACTTAAAAATAAATCTTTGATCTTACTCCCTTTCGCTCTTTTTTTAGCAGCAATAATTCTT
>PWEO01000027.1 GCA_003553525.1 Clostridiaceae bacterium | reverse complement strand
CTTAACCCCTTCAGGGAATTTCGTTGCCATGCTTCCTTGCGACTCTTTTAGAATAATCCCATTGTTCCGATCCTTTTTTCTTATTGTTTTTTGCTATTATTGTATCATATTATGTTTGTAAATACATTCAAACGCAATGGATCCGCCCCGTGGGGGCTTATGTTCCAATCTGATGTTCAATAGTCGATAAATCTGCTCTTGCTTAGGGGGGACAATCACTCCGTCCCGCTGTCCCGCTGCCCTTCACTAAAACAGACGGTAAAGATAACCCGCTGCTACAGCCCCTGCCATACTAAATGTGATGTACAGCATGAAAGTTCTTCTTTTCACGATGGAATATACCGCCACCATTGCCGGGATTGACGTGGCTCCGCCTCCGATCATAAAGGACAGGGCCGTGCCCTTATCCATGCCTAAGTCCATCAGTCCCCGAACAATCGGCATGGCGGAAATGCTGCTGGCATAAGCCGGCACTCCGATCAGGGCTGCAAGCAGCGGCCCGTAGGGATTATGGCTTCCAAGGACCCGACCCACCCAGTCCATCGGGACGTATTTGAGCATCAGCGCCTCCAGTACAAAGGCGATGAGAATAAACTTACCGACGAATATCCCCAGATCTTTAAAGTTTATCAGAAATTGAAACAGTCTGACGATGGCTAATTGATATTTATCCAGCGCCGCTCCCGGATCGATTGCAGGGGATGCCTGATTGTTGAAATTCTTTAACACTTGATTATTCAGCAGCCCTTGACGGGTAAAATATAAGGTAGTATACCCTGCGGCCAAGCCAATACCTAAGGCGGCGATCACTCTCGCAACAGCCATTTCCTTTCCAAGCAGTCCGTAGGTCAGCACGAAGGATTCCGGATCCATCAGCGGAGAGGTAATCCAAAAGGCCATAATCGGTGCAAGTGGTACGCCTGACGCCAATAGTGCGGCAATCGCGGGAATCACTCCACAGGAACACAGCGGACTAAAGGTACCCGTGCCGGAAGCGATGGGTATGGAGGCTCTTTTATTGGACTCAAAGACTTTTCTAAGATATACGTCCAGCTGAAAGGTTTTGATCAGTGACGCAATGGCAATTCCTATAATAAAGAACAATCCGATACTGCGGATGGCTTCGAATACGAAATCCAGAATGTACATTATTTCATTCATTTTGGCACTCCTTTCATTGAGATAACTCTAGTTTGGTTTTTCCATATAACCCAGTTCCCGATTTTTCAATAATAATTAATATTTCCATAAGCCTTGTAGTTGTTTTTATTTGTATGGCACAAGTATAGGGGCTACTTTTACTGACTACAGCCTTCATTCTTATTTTCTGCATCACAGCAGGCAGGCGCCTCCTCTGTTGCACAGCATTCTTTTGCTTTGGATTCGTTGTCGCAACAACCGCCGCTTTCTCCTTTTGCCAATCGGTAAAGCTCTTTTAAGGATCGTTTCTTATACATGATAGTCCTCCTTTCATTACAATACCGGCAACGTTTATTCTACCGCAAAGGCTTTACCGTAGCATCGCCATCTGAATCACCTCTTTATTCAGTAAAGTCACATCTTCTTTCCCATCATCAGCAGCAATTTGGATTGGCCTTTTCAAAGGCCTCAATCAATAATTCGACGGATCTCAGCACTTCTTCTATTTGTCCCTCCGGTAAGTTCTCTATAATTTTCCGGTAATAATTCATAATGGATTCATCCAGGTTCTTAGCTGCCTTTAACCCTTCTTCCGTCAGTTTAGTGATAACAATCCTCCGATCGCTTTCGTCTTTTAATCGCTGAACATACCCATCCCTAACCAAATTGTTGATGATTCTGGTCATAGTACTGGTATTTAAGTTCATTTTTTCACTAAGCTCATTCATCGTGAGACTATCGGTATTTTTCAGTTCCAGCAGCACATAGCACTGGGATGTCGTAAATCCAAAGGGTTTTATCTGATCCCGTTCAAATATCTGTATTACCCTCACAAGCTTTTGTGTCATAATCCCCACATCTTCCGTACAGCACTCTATATTGTTTAGTTCTTGTTCCATCGGATCTTTTTTCATGAAATCTCCTCCTCGAATTTAATTGTAGTATACAAATATTGTGTAGTCAATATATTTTTGTAGAAAAAATTAAGAAATTATTCAAGATTTCTTAATTTCATTAGCCATTAGTTTTCAAGGCTCACAGCTATTTTAGAGTTCTTTGGTGAATTTTACAGATAAAATAATAGGGTATAATAATTATGAACCGGCTTTAAAAAATTATTTTACAATGATTCCGGACGAAGCATTGGTTTATCCACAGAATAATAAAGTGAATGCACGAGAAAAATAAAGCAGCGATAAGCAGATAATCAAGGAGGTAGTGTATATGAAAACCATGACTTGCAGTCAACTTGGAGGCGCATGCAATAAGAAATTTCATGGGTATACATTCGAAGAACTGGCAAAATCATGTAGGAGGCATTGTATGGAGATGCTGCAAAAAGGGGATGAGGACCATCTATACGCAATAAATGAGATGAGTCTGATTAAGGATAACCCGGAAGAGATAAAAAAATGGCTCGAAACGAAGAAAAATGAATTTGATGGATTACCGGAAGAAGAGAAGTAATATGGCTTCTCCTCCTTATTAACCGTTCCCTCTTTTGTTTTATATATTCCGCAGCTGTTGGTAAAATAATATTAACCGCTTTCAGAAGGAAAAAAATTCTGAAAGCGGTTACTGTCT
>PWEO01000042.1 GCA_003553525.1 Clostridiaceae bacterium | reverse complement strand
TATGAAATTGTTTGGAATGTTTCAGTGGAGCCGGCCCGCAAGGGTTATGCAGGTACCATGTTTTTATATAAGAAGGATCTGGAACCATCCGTTACCTATCCGGTACTTGGTGCACCGAGTACCATGGACTCTGAGGGGCGAATCATCACATTAGAGTTTGATGAATTCTACTTAACACAAGTTTACACACCTAATGCAGGAGATGGCTTGAATCGTTTAGAAGAACGTCAGATTTGGGACAAAAAGTATGCAGAGTACCTAGCAAATCTGGATAAAAAGAAGTATGTTATAGCAACGGGTGATTTTAACGTAGCCCATAAAGAAATTGATTTGGCTCATCCTAATAACAACCGTAATTCAGCGGGCTTTACAGATGAGGAACGTCAAGGCTTCACAAATCTTTTAGCAAAAGGATTTACAGATACCTTTCGCAGTATTCACGGTGATGTAACAGGTGTTTACACCTGGTGGGCTCAGCGGGCAAAGACAAGTAAAATCAATAATTCAGGTTGGAGAATTGACTATTGGCTGGTTAGTGACCGTATTGCCGATCGGGTTATTAAATCTGAAATGATTGATTCAGGTCCAAGACAAGACCACACGCCAATATTATTTGAAATTGATTTGTAGGGATCTTTACTAGCAAAATCTGATTTGCTTTTAGGGGATGAAAAGTCCAAGTAACCGCATTTGGCGTGGATACGATGCCGGGGCTTTTCAAAATTGAATTCTAAGTTAGTTTTTTGCCTTGTAAAGTTCATCAATATCATATAAAATAGAATTACAGAATTGAGAAACAAGTAATTCTGTTTTAATATGTTCACAATGTGGGAATGATTCCCGTATTGTGGGATTAAAGAAACAGGACGTAATATGAAAAATAAATGATGATAGGAGAGATCAACATGTCAAAGTACTTTGCTGAACCTTTCAAAATCAAAATGGTGGAGCCGATTAAGGTCCTAAGCCGGGAAGAACGTATTGAAAAAATCAAAGAGGCAAATTACAATGTGTTTGCCCTTAATTCCGATGATGTATATATCGACCTGTTAACCGACAGTGGTACCGGTGCAATGAGTGATCAACAGTGGAGTGGAATGATGATTGGTGATGAATCCTACTCCGGTTCCAGAAGTTATAAAGAATTGATGAAATCCGCTGAAGATATCTTTGGATATCAGTATTTTCAACCGGTGCATCAGGGAAGAGCTGCGGAAAAGGTTGTTATGCCCATGTATTTACAGGAAGGCAAAGTTGCAATCTCCAACATGCACTTTGATACTACCCGAGCCCATGTGGAGTTGGCCGGGGCAAGAGCTATTGATTGTGTGATTAAGGAAGCGGGAGATACGGAATTCTATCACCCCTTTAAAGGGAACATGGATAATAAACGGTTGGTGTCCTTAATTGAAGAACACGGCCCGGAAAAAGTAGGGCTGATTATTATTACGGTTACCAACAACAGCGCAGGAGGACAGCCGGTTTCCATGGAGAATATGCGGGAAACCAGTGAAATCGCCAAAAAATATAATATTCCCGTATGTATTGATGCTGCCCGTTACGCAGAAAATGCCTATTTTATTAAACAAAGAGAAGAAGGATATGAGAACAAATCCATTAAGGATATTGCAAGAGAAATGTTCAGTTATGGAGAAATCTTCACCATGAGTGCAAAGAAAGATGCCATCATCAATATGGGAGGATTAATCGGAATTAAGGATCGTAATGACCTTTTTGAAACCGTTAAAGCCAGAACCATTCCCTTGGAAGGATTTATTTCCTACGGAGGACTTGCAGGACGGGATCTTGAAGCCATGGCCATCGGCTTGCAGGAAGGAACGGACTTTGACTATCTTCAATATCGAGTGGGACAAATTGAATATCTTGCGGGTAAGCTGAAAGAAGCAGGAATTGCCCATCAGTCCCCAGCAGGGGGACATGCCCTTTTCCTTGATGCGAAGAAAATGCTTCCCCATATTCCCTATCATCAGTTCCCTGCACAGACATTAGCCCTGGAGCTTTATAAAGAAGCAGGCATTCGGTCTTGCGATATCGGTTCCTATATGATGGGGAACAATCCCGATACGGGAGAGCAGATCGAGTCGGAATTTGAGTTTACTCGCCTTGCGGTACCAAGAAGAGTGTACACCCAGTCCCATTTAGATGTGATTGTAGAGGCTTTAATCGCGATTCAAGAAAAAGCGGACAGTTTAAAAGGATATGAGATCACCTGGGAACCACCGATTCTTAGACACTTTACAGCGAAACTTAAGCCGATGATATAAGCAGTTGTTTAATTAAAGGCCGGAGATTATCCTCCGGCTTTTTTTGAAGGAGGAAAGCATTATGAGTAATGGAAGCATCCAGTCGGTAATGAAGGCCCTAAAGATTTTAGAACTGTTTACGGAAAAGCCGGCTTGGAGCATCACGGAAATCGGTGAAAGACTGCTTTTTCCCAGCAGTACAACCCAGCGATTGGTAATAACCTTGGAAGAAGCGGGGTATCTTTATCGGGAACAGGAAACTAAGAAATACTATTTGACCATCAAACCCTACTTAATCGGAAGCAAGACGGAAACCGTAAGCCAACTGGAAAAACAAGCGCAACGGGTGATACAATTATTAGCACAGGAAATAAACGAAAGTATTAATATTTCCATTGCCCAGGGAATTTATGCGGTAACGGTGTTAAAAGCAAACCCCGAAAGAAAATTTTCCGCAGTACCGAATATCGGGGATAAGCGGCAACTTCATGCCACTTCCGTGGGGAAATGTTTATTAGCCTTTAACAGTAACGGCTGTTTTGATCAGTTGATGAATTCCAAGGAAACCTTGAGGGCTTATAGTGACCGAACCGTTACGGACCGAAAATTGATTGGGGAATCTTTGAAAATGGTTAGAGAGAGAGGATTCGCCATCGATCGCGAAGAAGTTGAGGAAGGGCTTACCTGCTTCGGGGCACCGATATTTGATGGGATGAGACATTGTATTGCAGCCATTAGTATTTCGGTACCATCCTTTCGAATACAAAACGAGCAGGTTTTTATTGATAAAGTGGTAAAAACCGCATCGGAAATTACTTCAAAGTTTTAGTCGGCACCCCGGAAGGAATAAATCCTTTTTCGGGGGGTTTTAATATATAGGTAATAGTTTTCCATGCTTTCACCACAGTAACAACCTTCACTGCTAATGTAACTTTTACTGCTATTATTCTTTTCGTTGTAAGTAAACTTCGATGTTATAATAATATTGATGATAATATAAGTAATATAGATGCTTAGAAAGAAAAAAACAGGAGGGTTTTTATGATAAACAATATTGGATTTCTACATAAGGAGAAAGTACAAGGAGAAAATATTTCTCAGAGTCCCTTTGGAGTAATGCATGCAAAAAAAGCAAGAAAGTTTCATGAGAGCTTCCCGGGTTATTCCGTAACCCCCTTAATAGAACTTCAGCAATTAGCCAATTATTTCGGGCTTAACAGTATTTTTATTAAAGATGAGAGCTACCGATTCGGTCTAAATGCCTTCAAAGCATTAGGAGGAACTTACTGTATCGGACAATACATTGCAAGCCGGCTGGGAGTCGACATTGAAGAATTATCCTTTCGGAAATTAAAAAGTAAGAAAACTGAAAAAGAGATCGGAGATATTACCTTTGTTACCGCCACTGACGGAAATCATGGTAGGGGAATTGCATGGGCAGCGAAGGAACTGGGATATAAAAGTGTGGTATATCTTCCGAGGGGAAGCGCGCCGGAGCGATTAAGCACTATACGGAACCTGGGGGCGAAGGCATCTATTACAGATATGAACTATGATGATACGGTGAGGTTTGCAAAGGCTCAAGCAGAAAAAAATGATTGGGTGCTCCTTCAAGACACCGCTTGGGAGGGTTATGAAAAAATCCCCCGATGGATTATGGAAGGATATACTACTTTGGCACATGAAATCATCGAACAGCTAAAAGAACGGAAGCCTAGCCATATATTTCTTCAAGCGGGAGTGGGTTCTATGGCCGGGGCATTAACCGGTTTTTTTGCTGATTACTATGGTGAAAAAGAGCGACCGATTATTACCATTGTGGAGCCGGACAAAGCCGCTTGTGTTTTGAAAAATGCTATATCTAATGGCGATACTTTACAATGTGTGACGGGGGATTTGAACACGATCATGGCAGGCCTCGCCTGTGGAGAGGTATCTACCGTCGGTTGGGAAATTTTAAGAAATTATGGGGATAATTTCGTATCGGTGCCGGACCATATTGCTGCAAAGGGTATGCGAATCCTGGGCAACCCTCTGGCCGGGGATCAAAGAGTAATCTCCGGAGAAAGCGGTGCCGTAACCCTGGGACTCATTGCGGAGATTATGACCCGAGAGGAACTACTGGAAATAAAAAAGAAGCTGAAATTGGGTAAGACATCAAAAATTCTTTGTATTTCCACCGAAGGGGATACGGATCGAAAGAATTATCGAAAAATTGTCTGGGACGGGCTGTATCCAAGTTTTGCAGTGAAGGAGGACATCAATTAGTGGAATCTAAGAGTTAGGCAAAGGGAATTGTCAGAAATTTTGTTAAGCGATCTATATAAATGGGTATATGTTTCATATGTGAAATTAAATATATTAAAAAGATTTGGAACGACCAAATGAATGAAGGAGGTTAATGTATGGGTGAACAAGGGAAATGTCCCGTGACGGGAGCAACCGGAAATGTAAAAGCAGGAAAAGGTACGGAGAATAAGTATTGGTGGCCGGATCAGCTGAATCTTAAGATTCTTCATCAGAACCCTGTATCTCGGAATCCCTTAGGGGAAGATTTTAATTATGCAGAGGAGTTCAAGAAGTTGGATTTGGATGCAGTAAAAAAAGATATCGTTGATTTGCTGACGGATTCCAAAGACTGGTGGCCGGCGGACTATGGTCATTATGGACCGTTGATGATCCGTATGGCGTGGCACAGTGCGGGAACTTATCGAATGCAGGACGGACGGGGTGGAGGAAACACGGGCAATCAGCGATTTGCTCCTCTGAACAGCTGGCCGGACAACGTAAATCTTGATAAGGCCAGAAGACTGTTGTGGCCGATTAAACAGAAATATGGAAACAAACTATCCTGGGCGGACCTGATGATCCTTACGGGAAACTGTTCATTGGAATCCATGGGATTTAAAACCATAGGTTTTGCCGGTGGAAGGGAAGACATTTGGGAGCCGGAAGAGGATACCTACTGGGGATCGGAAGAAGAATGGCTTGGAGATGAGCGATACTCCGGCGACCGTGACTTGGAAAATCCTCTGGCAGCTGTACAAATGGGTCTTATTTATGTGAATCCTGAGGGACCTAACGGACAACCCAGTGCTTTGGGATCCGCGAAGGATATTCGAGATACCTTTGGGCGAATGGCCATGGACGACTATGAAACCGTAGCCCTCATTGCAGGAGGCCATACTTTTGGCAAATGCCATGGTGCGGGAGATGCGGATCAGTTGGGACCGGAACCGGAAGCTGCACCGATTGAAGAACAGGGTCTCGGGTGGAAAAACAGCATGGGTACCGGAGTCGGTGAGGACACTATCAGCAGCGGGATTGAAGGTGCCTGGACAAAGACTCCTGTAAAATGGGATAACACATATTTGGAAACTTTATTCAAGTATGATTATGATTTATTTAAAAGTCCTGCCGGAGCATGGCAGTGGCATCCCGTGGAGCCGGAAGCCCAGACGGAAGTTCCCGATGCTCATAATCCTGATAAACGATGGGCTCCGATGATGACAACTGCGGATATGGCCCTTCGAATGGATCCGATTTATAAACCCATTGCAAAGCACTTTTTAGAAAACCCCCAGGAGTTGGAGGAAGCCTTTGCAAAGGCCTGGTTTAAACTGACCCATCGAGATATGGGCCCTGTAAGCCGTTATATCGGCCCCGAGGTTCCAAAGGAAGAATTTATCTGGCAAGATCCTGTACCAAAGGTGGATTTTGAACTGATAGATGATGAAGACATTGAAGAACTTAAAAAAATCATCCTGGACTCGGAACTTACTGTTCAAGAACTGGTTTATACCGCCTGGTCTTCCGCATCAAACTTTAGAGGGTCCGACTATCGCGGGGGGGCCAATGGAGCCCGAATACGTCTTTCGCCTCAAAAGGGCTGGGAAGTTAATCAACCGGATCAACTGCAAAGAGTACTGGGTGAGTTGGAAAAAATCCGGGATGAATTCAACAAAAAGCAAACCGGAAATAAAAAAGTTACTCTGGCTGACCTTATCGTTCTCGGTGGAAACGCCGGAGTTGAAAAAGCGGCTAAGGATGCCGGAATGGAAATCAAGGTCCCCTTTGCACCGGGAAGAACCGATGCTACCGAGGAACAGACCGACGCCGACTCCTTTGATGTATTGGAACCGAAAGCCGACGGATTCAGAAACTATATGAAGAGTAAATATGCCATAAAAGCGGAAGAAATGCTGGTAGATAAAGCCCAACTCCTTGGTCTTACCGCCCCGGAGATGACCGTTCTTCTTGGGGGAATGCGAACAATGGATACGAACTTTAATGGTGAGAAACACGGTGTCTTTACCGAGAATCCGGGAACATTGACAAACGATTTCTTTGTGAACCTACTGGATCTGGATACGGAATGGAAGCCGAAATCCGAGGACAGAGAAGTGTTTGAAGGGTTAGATCGGAAATCCAAGGAAGTGCAGTGGACCGCAACAAGGGTGGATTTAATCTTTGGACACAACTCCGAACTTCGAGCCATTGCTGAAGTATATGGAAGCGAAGATGGTAAAGAAAAGTTTGTTCATGATTTTGTGAAGGCCTGGAACAAAGTGATGAACGCCGATCGCTTTGATCTTAGCTAGGATTTTATCAACTCATGAGGGACAAGTCCGATTAAGCATTTTGACATATATATTTTAGATAGAAATGCAGACTAAAAAAGGACTCTTGGTAATCCAGGAGTCCTTTAATTGATTGCTTTTAATTGGGTTAATACTTCCCTACCATGGAATATGAGTGTGGTGACGGTTCGGCATCAGTCTTCATTGCTCACCTCATCTACGCTTCTTCCTAAAATATCCTTTACCATTAAAGGTTGGTTGGTAATGATTCCGTCGATATCGTATTGCAACACCTCACGTACCGCCTCTTCCGTATTCACGGTCCAAACCCAGATACCTTTGTCGTTCTGTCTCGCCCTTCGAACAAAATCATGACTTAGCATTCCGTGATGAGCCGTATAGTAATCTACGTCTAAAGTACCAAGGTCACCCAGGCTGTAATACATAATTTGAGCCGTGATAATTTCAGGGTTCAGTTCGTGAACATGATTGAGGAGGTTATTACTGAAGGACTGAATATAAGCGCTTTCTTCCATTTCATGATCTTCAATAATTCGAACCAGCTCCCGGGCGAAGGCGTCATTGTCTCCATTGGTTTTAGCATCAATAAGAACCCGTACCTCCCCTGTAGTAATTTCCAACGCGTCATCCAATGTAGGGAGAAAGGGGTCGTCGGAATGCCAGTTGGTAGGTAAATCCGCATCAAGACTTAGCAGTTCCCCATAGGTCAACTCGTTGATCATATAAGGAAGTCCGAAGGTTCTTAATAAACTGCGGTCATGATGAAGAACGATAACCTGATCCTCGGTCATCATTACGTCGAATTCTATGATATCCACATCCGCTTCCATGGAAGCACGAATAGCGGCCAGGGAATTCTCAAACTCATCCTGAACCAAGGCCCGGTGAGAAATTACTGAAACATCTCTTCCGGCATAGATGGTATTTTGGTTGATAAACAGGCCCGTAAAAAATGTGGCGACAATGCTGACAAAGAGTAAAATGGGAAGGAGTATTTTTTTCTTTTTCAATAGTCCAAACAACCACTTCTCAAAAGCCGCAAGGGACTGAATATTGTAGGTTTGCAACCGATCTTCCTTCAGATAATTGCCCTTTGACTGTTTATAAAGCTTAGTGATAAAGATGATGTTTAAGGGAATCAGAATCAAGGAATAAATATAGGTCAAAAAGCTGGACAATGTGACAAGATAATTACGGAGAATATAATTGACCTGAATATTAAGAACTTCCGGTAGTGAAGAAAGCAAGGTAAAGAACAGTGCTCCCAAAGAAAACAGGATAATATCAAAAATCAACAGCTTTACAAGGAGAATGAAACTGATTCTTTTAGTTAATTTCATACTGTTTTTCATCCCCGTCCAGACTTTTTGATCTTCAATCAGTACTTCATGGAGGGTGAAAATTAAACGAAGAAGGAGATAGATAAACAGGATAGTGACCAGGAAATAAAGACTCCGGGTTAGGATGTTTCCCATAATGGTCTCCATTAGCAGCTGAGGAAAAGCGACAAGCTCTGAAAATTCCGGCATTATAGGAATATTAACAATGGGAATGATTAAAAAGAAAAGAAAAGCAAGGTAAAGCCCTCCTAAACCGAGCATTCGTTTGATCGAAGAAAGGGAGGTGAAAATTCCTTCGGAAACAAGAATTTCTTTGTTGAAATTATTTTTATGGGCAAGGATAATCAAGGTACCCACCTGGATAATGGTAAAAATAACCGCCAAGGTGGACAGCAGGATAAGTCCGATGATCCCCCTAGGATCCAGAAGAAGGGAAAATGCTGCGGAGTTGATAAGAACTCCGGAGCTGACCAGAAGAAGAAGACGGTTTAAGAAATAACCTAAAAAGGGAATTAATACATAGCTGCTTAACAGTAAATAAAAAAAGCTGAATAACAAGTATTTTCTCCAGGACTTTCTAAAATCCCATAAGCTGCTTAACATCAATTTAAACATTACTATCCCTCCAAGAGATTTTCTGTATTATACCTGTATACCCTGTAGTTTAGGAAAATACACAATTATTAAGAGGAGATACTTTATACAGGAAAATTCCAGTAGGGCTCTTATGGATCCGGAGTCGGAATCTTCAGAAATATGGTATAATATCAGTGATAAAAGGATGAAGGAATACTAATAAAGATGGAGGCGTTTGTTGATGAAATTTGCAAAGCGCATGGAATCACTAAAGGCTTCGGAGATACGGGAGATTTTAAAGCTTATTGAAAATCCAGAGATCATTTCCTTTGCTGGAGGTCTTCCGGCACCGGAATTATTTCCCGTGGAGGAAATGAAAGCGGTATCGAAGGCGGTTTTGGAGGAAGACGGAGAAAAAGCCCTACAATACAGCAGTACGGAGGGGTACCTGCCCCTGCGGGAAAAAATTGCAAAAAGAATGGAAGAGGCTGGAGTTAAAACTACTGCGGATAATATCCTTATTACCAATGGATCACAACAAGGCCTGGATTTATCAGGAAAAGTATTTTTAAATAAAGGGGATATAGTACTCTGTGAGAGTCCCAGTTATCTTGGAGCTATTAATGCATTTAAATCCTATTCCCCCGGATTTGTGGAAATTGATACCGATGATGAAGGTATGGATATGGAGATGTTAGAGAAGATTATAAAAGAAACCGACAACATTAAAATAATCTATGTAATACCGGACTTTCAAAATCCTTCGGGTAGAACCTGGTCCATTGAAAGACGAAAGCGGCTGGTTGAACTGGCAAACGAATACGACCTTCCCATTGTCGAGGATAATCCCTATGGAGAACTGCGATTTGAAGGAGAACGTCCGCCGTCGATTAAAGCTTATGATACCCAGGGGAGGGTTGTTTATTTGGGGAGTTTTTCCAAAATATTTTGTCCCGGTTTGCGATTAGGATGGACATTGGGAGAGGGTGAAGTATTACAAAAATACATTTTTGTAAAGCAGGGCACGGATCTTCATACCAATACCCTGACTCAACGGGAAATCAATAAATTCATGGAAATCTACAGCATTGATGAACATATTGAAAAAATCAAGAAGGTTTACCGAAAACGACGGGATGTTATGATGACGGCTATTAGGAAACACTTCCCTAAGGAAGTA
The DNA here is from genome assembly GCA_003553525.1 of Clostridiaceae bacterium. Lineage (GTDB taxonomy): Bacteria > Bacillota > Clostridia > Peptostreptococcales > T1SED10-28 > Isachenkonia. The sequence continues at coordinate 31,926 of PWEO01000042.1, read as the reverse complement.
AAGTATACCTATCCCCAAGGGGGAATTTTCACCTGGTGCGAACTTCCCGAAGGAATGGATGCCAAGGAAGTATTTAAAAAATCCATAGAAGAAAATGTTGCTTTTGTTCCGGGAGGGTCCTTTTATCCCAACGGGGGAAGAGAAAATACTTTTCGACTGAATTATTCCATGATGTCTGAGGAAAACATTCAGGTGGGAATACGGCGGCTAGGATTAATCCTGGAAAAAGAAATGGCAGGAAGGTAAACTTACAAACGAATTTTTCTAGGTACTTGTAGAAACTGAAGAAATCAGTGATTAAAACATAAAAGAACCGATGGGAGCAGTTCTCCCGTCGGTTCTTTTATGTTCAGAATAAAATCAATAAGGGTGCAGTTGACATAGGGAGAGTAGAATATTATAATGGAATTATCATATGAATACATGCTCACATATAACATTGAAAAGGGGGAAAAACTATGAACAATTCAAAAATAAAAGCGGATGGATGTGACTGCACGATTATTCACGAAGACGTTGTAAATCGCGTGGGGAAAAATATGCCTAAAGAAGAGAGTTTGTATGATCTGGCTGAACTTTTTAAAGTTTTCGGAGATACCACTAGAATCAAAATTTTATATGCCTTATTTGCTGCAGAAATGTGTGTATGCGATATTGCAGTGCTGCTAAACATGACTCAATCCGCGATATCCCATCAACTTCGAGTACTGAAGCAGGCACGGCTGGTGAAGTACCGAAAAGAAGGGAAGGTAGTGTATTATACCTTAGACGATGAACACGTCAAAGAGATTTTTGATCAGGGATTAATTCATATTAACGAGATGAAATCATTATAAACCTAGGGCAAAGGAGGGGAAGACATGAAGCATAACACCATTAAAAAAGAATGGGCCCTGGAAGGTCTAGGCTGTGGAATCTGCGCAGAAAAAATGGAAAACCAGATTAGTAAACTGCAAGGAGTACAGCGGGCAAGAGTGGACTATATCGGAAGAAAACTGACCATCGAAGCGGATGAAAAACAGGAAATTATCCAACTTGTAAAAGAGGCCGCAAAAATCATTGATCGTATTGAACCTGGGGTAAAGGTTCAGTCTTTGGAGAAAAATAGATACAAAAGAAAGCTGTCCGGTGTTCAAGATGAGGATGATAAGTCTAAAGATAATCGAAGGAGACTGTTCCTTGGAGGCGGAATTTTTGCTTTGACCATGACTCTAAACCTTAGCGATAATCTGAGTCTGGGATTGTTTTTACTAAGCTATATTATCGTGGGAGGAGGAATTCTTCTAAGGGCGGGAAAAAACATTATTCGGGGACAAGTATTTGATGAGAATTTTTTAATGGGAATTGCCACCTTAGGAGCCTTTGCCATCGGAGAATACCCCGAAGCTGTGGCGGTTATGCTTTTTTACCGGGTAGGAGAGTATTTTCAGGATTTGGCCGTTAATCGCTCCAGAAAATCCATTGGAGAGCTGATGGATATTCGTCCGGAGTTTGCCCACCTAAAAACACCCGAAGGGGTACGCAAAGTTGCTCCGGAAGAGGTTAGGGTGGGGGATGTGATCATTGTAAAACCCGGGGAAAGAGTGCCCCTTGACGGAAAAGTAATCGAAGGGATGTCCTCCGTGGACACTTCAGCGTTAACCGGTGAATCAATGCCAAGGGACGTAAAAGCGGAAAGTAGCCTGTTAAGCGGCTTTATTAATAAAAACGGAGTCCTTACCATGGAAGTCCTCAAAGAGTTGCAAGACTCCACGGTATCCAGAATTTTGGAACTTGTGGAAAATGCCAGCAGTCGAAAAGCACCCACAGAAAATTTTATAACCAAGTTTGCCAGGTATTATACGCCGGTTGTGGTTATTACCGCTTTACTTCTCGCGGTAATTCCTCCCTTGGTACTTCCCGGAGCACTTTTTTCTGACTGGATGTATCGAGGGCTGGTGTTTCTTGTGATATCCTGCCCCTGTGCATTGGTTATATCAATACCCTTGGGCTTTTTCGGTGGAATAGGGGGCGCATCGAAAAGCGGAATATTAATTAAAGGAAGTAACTATCTTGAAGCCCTGAATAATGTGGAAACCGTTATTTTTGACAAAACCGGAACCTTAACAGAAGGGGTATTCAAGGTAAGGAACATTGTAGCGGAAAAAGGTTTCAGCGCGGAAGAATTACTGAAATATGCAGCCTATGCAGAGGGTTACTCCAATCATCCTATTGGGATTTCCATTGTGGATGCCTATAATAAAGAGGTCAACACTAAAGAACTTTCAAATTATGAGGAAATCCCCGGCTATGGTATAAAGGTGTACTACAGGGACAAGGAAGTTCTTGTGGGAAACAGTAAATTAATGGACCGGGAAAAGATTAAATATCAAGGGGTAAAAACCTTGGGGACCGTTATTTATATAGCGGTAAATCAAGAATATATGGGATACATCGAAATTGCCGATGAGATAAAAAAAGACGGAGTATTAGCGATAAAATTACTAAAAGCCTTAGGGGTTAAGAATACGGTAATGTTAACGGGAGATAGTAAAAGCGTCGGCGAAGAAATCGGAAGGAAGCTGGGCATTGATCAGGTCTATGCAGAACTTCTTCCCGATGAAAAGGTTCAAAAGCTTGAGGAAATCGAGGGAAAGAGAATCACAAAGGGAAAAGTCCTGTTTGTCGGGGACGGAATCAACGATGCTCCAGTACTGGCCAAGGCTGATGTAGGGGTTGCCATGGGTGGACTCGGTTCTGATGCGGCCATAGAAGCTGCGGATGTGGTCATCATGAATGATGAACCTTCAAAAATTGCCACGGCTATTGGAATAGGTAGAAGAACGAGGGATATCGTATGGCAAAATATTATTCTGGCTCTCGGGGTAAAGTTGATTTTCCTGGTTCTGGGAGCCATGGGGGTTGCTACTTTATGGGAAGCTGTTTTTGCCGATGTAGGGGTTGCTTTGTTAGCCATCCTAAATGCCATGCGGGTAATGCAGGTGAAAAATAATTAATAAAAGCTAAAGTAACAGCAAAAATAATAATAAGAGTCCTGATGAGGAAGAAGGAATGAATAACTTTTCAAATAACAAAGGATAAAGGCATCCATATTGATATTTAGCTCTGAAGGTGGTATTCTTAAATCAAGAATATTGCTGGTTCAACGTACAAGGAGTGGTAAAATGTCAGAGTTAAATGGACCCGGTTGTCCCCAGATCATCCCCGGGGAAAGTCGGAAATCCCTTGAAGAAATAGAAAAACTGGTTATTACGAAATACCGAAAAAAGCTTTGGACTAAATTTATTAAAGCGGTAAAGGATTATCAGTTAATTCAATCCGGAGATAAAATTGCCGTGGCCATTTCCGGAGGGAAAGATAGCCTGGTAATGGCAAAGCTTTTTCAGGAACTGAGAAAAAACGGCATCGCCAATTTTGATCTGGAGTTTATTGCCATGGACCCGGGGTATCATTCCAGTATAAAAGAGTTGCTGGTGGATAATTGCAACCACTTGAATATTCCCGTGCATATTTTTGAGTATAAGGTCTTTGAAATTGCCCAGGAAAAAGCGAAGGATTATCCCTGCTATATCTGTGCAAAGATGAGAAGAGGGGCTCTTTACGCAAAAGCCGAAGTCTTAGGGTGCAATAAAGTCGCCCTGGGACATCATTATAATGATGTGATTGAGACAACAATGTTAAACCTCTTTTATACTGGGAATTTCAAAACCATGCTACCGAAACTTAAGGCTCAGAATTTTGAGAACATGGAACTCATTCGCCCGATGTATTTAATTGAAGAAAAGAATATTACGGATTTTACGGAAAATAGCGGGATATGGCCTTTGAATTGTGCCTGTATGGTGGCCTCCAAAAAAATCGGAAGTAAAAGAGAAGAAATGAAGACCTTTATTGAAAACATGAAAAAAACCTTTCCCCATGTGGATCGAAAGATTTTTCGTGCAGGACACAATGTAAATATGGACTGCATCATCGGGTGGCAAAAAGCTGGAGAGAAGCATACTTATTTAGAAGAATATGACGAAATTTAAATGAGGAGGGAAGCCGTTGAATAAAATCAATAAAGATCAGCACATTTTTGAGATGAACAAGAACCATCCGCCGGCACTGAAGGTAAAGTCCGGTAGCGTTGTAACTTTTGAAACCTATGACTGTTTCCAAAATCAAATCACTAAGGAAGAACAATCCATGGAAGCTCTGAACTGGGAGCATATCAATCCGGCTACGGGACCCTTGTTTATTGAAGAGGCGGAGCCCGGGGATGTCCTGAAAATTGAAATTCAAAGAATCGAGGTTAATTCCTACGGGGTTTTAGCTGCGATTCCAGAAGCGGGTCTAATGGGAGAAAAGGTTCAAAAATCAACATTTAAACTTCTTCCGATTAAAGAAGACAAAGTGATTTTTAATGAAAACATCGAACTGCCCCTGGAGCCGATGATCGGAGTGATCGGTGTCGCTCCTGAGAACGACGGGGTGCCCTGCGGCACACCGGGGGCCCACGGCGGAAATATGGATAACAAGAAAATCCGGGAAGGCACTACACTATTTCTTCCGGTTTTTCAAAAAGGAGCCCTGCTTTCCATGGGGGATCTGCACGGAGCCATGGGAGACGGTGAAATCATGGTCAGCGGAGTGGAAGTAGGAGGCGAAGTGTCGGTTCGGGTTGAAATACTGAAGGCGAAGGCTATAAACAATCCTATTCTTGAGGATTCAGAGTACTTCTATACCATTGCATCCCATAAGGAACTTTTAGGAGCTGTTAAAGAAGCCACGGAGGATATGCATAAGCTCGTCATGAAGGAACTTGACTTATCATTTAATGAAGCGGGAATGATTTTAAGTGCTGCAGGAAATGCAGAAATCTGTCAAGTTGTGGACCCTCTGGTTACAGCAAGATTTGGTTTTCCTAAGCATCTAATGAAAAAATTATTAGAAAAATAAAGATAAATATCAGTTAAAACCGACCGATACGGTCGGTTTTATGCTGGGTTAAAGGGTATAAATACAATATAGTAAAGCAATTATTAAGAGAGGATGGTACGATAATGAAACTCACCCAACGATTGAAACAAAGCTTGGAAGGACTCATCTATGCGGTTTTACGTTATCCCTTAACCAGTATATTTCTTTTAGCCACGGCCATAGTCAATGGTTTAAGCATTCAAATGTCAGGGTTTGATCAATATGACCGTTTATTACTGACCTTTATTGTGGGAGTGCTTCTTAGTTTGGTTGCCCAAGGGATGTACGAACGCTTTTTCACTGATGGTAAGAAGCGTTGGTTACTGGCAGCAGGGTCGGTGATTTTAGCGGGAGTTTACTATCTAACGATGTTGGGTGCCCCGGATTATAGTCCCGTCATTTCTATTCGAACCGGAGTATTGGCACTTGCTTTGGTTGTGGCATTTATTTGGGTTCCCACGATCAAATCGAAATTTCAATTCGATCAGAGTTTTTTAATCGTTTTTAAGGCATTTTTCACTTCCCTATTCTTTGGCGCGGTGATTATGCTAGGGGTAAGTTTAATTCTTGGAGCCACGGATCAACTGCTTTTCAATGTAACCTACCGGGCTTATCCCCATGCAGCAAATATCATCTTTATAATTTTTGCACCGATGTACTTCCTATCATTGATTCCAAAGTACCATGTGGATGAAGGGGAAGTGGATCAAAGAGTAAAATGGAGTCGATTCCTGGAGGTATTAGTGGCCTATATCATTATTCCTTTGGTCTCGGTATTCACCGTGATATTAGTACTTTATATCCTGCTGAACATTCGGGATGAGTTTTGGACGGATAACTTGTTAGAGCCGATGCTGGTCACGTATTCCATTGTTGTGATATTTGTATACGTTTTATCGGGAACCTTGGAGAATAAACTGGTGGACCATTTTAAAAGGATCTTTCCAAAGGTACTTCTTCCCATTGTTTTGTTTCAAACCATTGCCTCATTCCTAAAGATCCAGGAAGAAGGCTTAACTCATAGTCGGTATTTTGTCATATTGTATGGGATTTTTGCCATTATTTCCGGGGTTTTATTCAGTATTTATAAAGGGAAAAAGAACGGAGTAGTGGCCATCCTTTTAATGGGATTATCGATCATTTCCATTGTACCTCCCGTGGATGCTTTCAGTGTAAGTAGACGAAGTCAAACTGAGCAATTGGAAACGGTACTGATTGAAAATGAAATCTTGATTGATGGTGAAATACAAAGAGTTACGGATATTTCTGAACAGGACCGAAGACTCATCAGCAATACCACATTTTATCTATATGAAATGAACTACACAGAGGATATTACCTGGATTCCGGAGAATTTTAGTTATTACTCCGACTTTGAAGAAGTATTCGGTTTTAGCCCTTATGAATCAAGATACGACATGGATGTTCCCACATATCGAAGCTTCTATAGGGCTCAACAAGAACCGATGAACATATCAAACTTTGACTATATGGTTCAACTGAACTTTGGCGATAATGAGGATGACCGGGAATCGGAAGAGCTTTTAATAAAGGGGGAGACCTATCGGCTAGGCTGGATGAGTGAAGGACGGGAAGGTTTTTACTTGAGAGATGCTGCAGATGAGGAGATTTTGTTTATCGGTATCGAGGAAATTATCAGTGAACTAAAAGAAAGTGATTCGGGAAGACAGGGAATATCCCAAGAGAAAGCTACCTTTTCTGCAACGGATAATGGAAAAAGTATGGCTGTGATCATAAATTTCTTTGACCTTCAGGAACGAAGCGGTCAAGAAAATTACAATGGAGATGTGTATATAATGGTTGGTGTGGAAGACTAACATATTTAATGAATAGATTTCGTCTACTGAATAGTTTTTTTTATTAAACCTGCCAAGGTAATAGCCTTGACAGGTTTTTTTTTGAAGTTGAAAAAGAAATAACGGAATCGATTAAATTAAGAGTAAATAGGGTATTTAAATTATAGTATGTATACTATTAAACAAACAATCGACGAAATATCCTTAGGAGATATTTCGCAAAAAAGGAGGAATGTTCACATGTTTTTCAGACAAATTGAAAGTGCGGGATTGGCTCACTATTCCTATATGGTTGGAGAGGGAAAAGAAGTGGCCGTTATTGATCCAAAGAGAGATATAGGTATTTATTTAGAGGAAGCCCGTAAGGAAGGATTAAAAATCAAATACATTTTAGAGACTCACCGGAATGAAGATTATATTATTGGCTCCAGGGAATTAGCTGAAAGAACGGGAGCTACAATTTATATCTCCGGTCATGAGGATGTAGGACATGTCTATGGAGAAAAAATCTTTGACGGAGATAATTTAACGGTGGGATCCTTAACCATCCAGGGCATTCATACCCCCGGGCATACATTAGGTCACATGAGCTATGGGGTTTATGAAGAAGGCAGGGATAAAGCCTATATGGTCTTTACGGGAGACTGTCTGTTCATGGGAGATCTGGGACGTACGGATTTTTACGGAGAAGAAAACCTGGAAAAAATGACCGGTCTTTTGTATGACAGCGTGTTTGAAAAACTACTGTCTTTAGGAGACGAAGTGTTGGTATTCCCGGCTCATGGTGCGGGTTCTGCCTGTGGAGACAGTATGGAGGACCGCCCATACTCAACCCTGGGCTATGAAAAAGCCTATAACCCGGAGATGCAGGTAGTCTCCAAAGAGGGATTTATTAAAGACTTTGCCAGAATGAGGATCAAACCAAGGTACTTTGAGAAAATGGAAAAGTATAATGTGGAAGGTGCTGAATTTGTAGGGGAAGAAGTGAAATTAGAACCCCTGCAATTAGAAGAAGTGAAAAAACAGGGAATTACCATTATTGATGCAAGAACAAAAGAAGCTTATTTTGGCGGGCATATTCCCGGAACCCTGTTTTTCAGCGTAAGGAATTTTTCAACCTATGCAGGAAATATCCTAGATACCGATGAACCCGTGGCCTTTTTGGTAGAGGGTAACGATATGGAAAAACTAAAAACTCTGTACTGGTATGCCCGAAGAATCGGATTTGAAAACATCAAGGGATACATTGCCGACGGAAATTCTCAATGGGAGCAAATGGTAAAAGATTTACAGCCTCTTCCTACGATTACTGCAGTGGAATATTTGGATTTAAATCCGGAAGAATTTGTGATGGTGGACATTCGAAAGCCCGAGGATATTTCTCCGGAAGATCCAACGGAAAATGGTATTAATATTCCCTTGCAGCATTTATATCGGGACTATGAAAAACTCCCAAAGGACAAACCAATCTACATTCTTTGCGGCTCCGGTGACCGATCGGCAACGGCAGCATCTTTTCTAAGGAATAAAGGCTATGACGGAAGAGTCGTTTCCGGTGGACTGTTAACCCTGAAGCCCCTTTTGAATAATTAATGTTAGAGTTTTTTTAAAGAAAAGTCGAAAGATGAAATTCAGTTTAGAGGGGTGATGTTATGACCCAGGAAATTGCAATAACCTATGGGATATTAATAATAGCCGTTGTTTTATTTGTTACGGAAAAACTACGGACGGACCTTGTGGCCATATTGGTGATGATTCTTCTTGGCTGGTCTGGAGTCATTACCATTGAAGAAGCTTTCTCCGGTTTTTCATCCAATGCGGTGATTGCTATTATGGGAGTGATGATTTTAGGTTATGGGATCGATCGGTCAGGTTTAATGACGCTTCTTGCGAAAAAGATTACGGATACCGTGGGGAGAAATGAGAAAAGGATTATGGTTTCAGTCTCCGGTACCGTGGGAATAGTTTCCGCATTTATGCAAAACATCGGAGCTGCCGCTCTCTTTTTACCGGCTCTTCGAAAAGTGGGAAAGCAGGCGGATATTCCTGCCAGCAGGCTTATTATGCCCATGGGTTTTGCAGCGATTCTAGGAGGTACATTGACCATGGTGGCATCGGGCCCCTTGATTGTGCTGAATGATTTATTAGGGGATGGAGGCTATGAAGGTTTTAATTTGTTTAGCGTGACGCCCATCGGATTGATGCTGCTGGCTACGGGGATTTTACTTTTTTACTTTTTCGGCAGCTTTATATTGCCAAAGAGCAGGAAGGATGAAAAAGGAGAAACAAAGAAGGATCTCCAAAAACTTTATGATTTGCCAAGGGAACTTCGGGAAGTGTCAATTCCCGGGGAAAGCCCTGTTTTAGGGAAGAATATTGAAGACATTGATATTTGGGAAAAGTATGATCTGCACATTTTAGGAATATCCGAGGAAGGTAGCAAAACTTATGTTCCTTGGAGAAAGACCACATTGAAAGAAAATCAAAGTTTGGTAATTCTTGGAGAAAAAGAAAAGTTAGAGGCCTTTATTGACAATGAAAAACTTACAGTAAAGGAAAAGCTGGAGGAGTTCTCAAATTTAACCCAAGAGGACTATGCAGGATTTGCAGAAATTATTGTGCCTCCCCGGTCCGGTGCCATCGGAAAAACCCTGGGAGAGTTTGCTCTTCGAAAGAACTTTAAAGTAGAACCCGTAGCCTATATTCATCAAGAGGGTGAGAAAACCAGCTTGTTAAAAAAACCTATGGAAGCGGGCTTGGAGATGATTGTTTTTGGCCGATGGGAGGATTTGCAGCGAATGAAATCTTCCAGGGATTTTGTGGTGATGACCGAGGTTAAGGCTCCGGAAGAGAAAGGAAAGGATCGAAAACTGCAGGCTTTATTTTCTATGGGCCTTGGCATTTTATTGGTGATTTTAGGGTTTTCCTTAGCCCTAAGCTTCTTTACCGGGGCACTGTTGATGGTGGTGCTGGGAGTGGTTCCTAAGGAAGAGCTGTATCAGGCCATTGGTTGGCGAACAGTCTTTTTACTTGCGGGTCTGATTCCCCTGGGATTAGCCTTTGAAAAAACCGGAGGAGCGGAGCTGGCAGCAACGTGGATGATGAGTATTGTGGGAGGATGGGGAGTTGTTCCGGTATTAATCACCCTTGCTGTTCTGGCCACCGTGTTTTCCCTGTTCATGTCCAACGTGGCCGCAACGGTGTTATTGGTTCCCTTGGTGCTGGTTATTGCGGAGAATTTCGGACTGGATCCTAGAGCTTTGGCCTTGTTGATAGCCGTGGGAACCGATAATTCCTTTGTCCTCCCTACCCATCCGGTCAACGCCTTTACCATGGGCCCCGGAGGCTATAGCAATAAAGATTATATGAAGGCCGGAGGTTTGATGACGGTTGCTTTCTTAGTGGTACTGGTAACGATGATCTATTTCTTTTATTTATAAGGAAACGGAGAGATCCCGGACTAATTATATAAGCGAATTATAAGAGCGAAAGGAGGAACAATATTGGGTATTTTCACAGAGACCCAGTGGTCTCCCTATGTGGTGGGAGCACTGATCGGGCTTTTAAATATTATTGCCCTAAGGATTTCCAACAAGCCCTTAGCGGCATCAACCACTTATCTTAATGTAAGCGGAATGATTCGGAAAATATTCCAAAGAGAAAAGGTGCAAAGGAACGAATATTACAGCCAAAAGACCCCACAGGTGGATTGGGGAGTGATGCTGGTAGGAGGTATTATAATCGGATCATTTTTGTCCGCCACCTTATCGGGGGACTTTCAAATCACCTTGGTACCGGAAATGTGGGCATCCAACTTTTCATCGGATTTCTTTCCCAGATTTATTACGGCGTTAATCGGAGGGATTATACTTGGCATTGGTGCCCGGTGGGCCGGGGGTTGTACCAGCGGACATGGAATCAGCGGCGCCAGTCAACTTTCAATTGTCAGCTGGATGGCGGCGACGGCATTTTTCATCGGAGGAATTGTCACGGCTCTGATTAAGTACAGCTTATAAGAAGGGAGGATGTTTATGGAGAAACACTATGATAATAAAAGGCTTCAACTATTTCTTGGACTGTTAATCGGTATAGTATTCGGCTTTTTACTGCAAAAGGGAGGCGTGACCAAGTATGATGTGATTCTAGCCCAATTACGGTTGATGGATTTTACGGTTTTAAAAATCATGTTAACCGCAGTTATCGTTACAATGCTTGGGATCAGCTATTGGTATCCAAAGGGTAAAATTCAACTGCATCCGAAACCTGGCTCCATTAAAAACTCTATGATAGGAGGACTCATATTCGGAGTGGGATTTGCCATTTTAGGATATTGTCCCGGTACCATTGCCGGAGCCGTGGGAAACGGATATATCGATGGTCTTATCGGAGGGATGCTGGGAATTATAATTGGCTCGGGAATCTTTGCTTCGATGTACAGTACCCTGAAAAGAAAAAAAATCATCGAAGATGACCATTTTAGTGAAGTTTCTTTATTTCAACGAATGAAAGGCAGTCCTTTTAAGTATACGCTGCCCTTTGCTGCAGTCCTTATAGGAATTATGGCGATCCTCGAGGTTGCGGGGCTTTAAATAAAAGAGAAAACCATCCTTTAGGAGAAATTAGGGAAAATATTAAAAAAGGAAGAAAAGAGAAGGAATAGTCTCTTTTCTTCCTTTTTTGTCGTTTAGAAGGTTAGCGGCTGTTCACTTATGGAAGTTTTAGGATTGAAAAACTAAAGCTGATCTCTTCCAAGTCTTGACAGAACTACATTTACTTCCCCGCCCACAATGATGATAATGCTGCTGATATAAAGCCAGAGCAGAATCACCACCACACTGCCGAGGCTTCCGTACACCGTGGAGTAATTGCCAAAATTATTGACATAAAAGGAAAAACCTAAGGAGGCTATTAACCAAAAAATCACGGTAAAAAGGGCTCCCCAGAACACATTTCGAAATTTCAGCTGTTGGTTCGGGGCGAACTTATAAAATATCATAAAGAACAGCACCATAACCGCAATGGGGATGGGAAAACGCATCCAGCTCCAAAGATCGATAAAATAATCTGAAAGACCGAAAAAGTCAAACACATAAGTCCCCAGCACCTGTCCGAAAACAATAAAGAAAAAAGCGAGAAGAATTACGATGGGAACACCGATGGTGGTTAACAGAGCTACGGCCTTAACTTGGAAAAAATTTCGGGTTTCTTCTACGTTGTAAGCGGTGTTTACTCCTTTGATTAAGGCATTAGCACCCTTAAGGGAGCTCCAAAGAGCGGCAACCACACCAAAGGAAAGGAGGGCTCCGCTACTGCCGGTAAACACCTCTTCAATGGTTCCGAAAATAATTTCATGGGCTTCTTCGGGTAATAAATCTTCTAAGGTAATGATAATTGTTTCATATTCTAAAGGAGTATACTGCAGGACGCTAAGCAGAAAAATAAAGAAAGGAAACAGGGCTAAAAGCAGATAATATGTAGTTTGGGCCCCTAAATCCGGCACCTTATCATTTTTGATATTATTCAATAATGCTTTAAAAAAAGTTTTCGAATACTCTTTGAGATCTTTGGAAATATCCGTGCCTGCCTCGGAATCATGCTTAGGATTTTCAGACAAATTTTCAGAGGGGGGCCCTAAGGATTTTTCAGGCTTCTCCGGTTGTATTTTTTGAGATTTTGCAGGTGCTTTTCTTTTGTTTCCAATATTATGAAGGCTTCGCTTGAGATCCAAAATTCTAAAGAGTAATTGAATAAATGCTAAAATCAGAATCAAGATTCCTACGAAAAACAATAACCAAAGAATCGAATCAAAAGATAGGGTGTTAAACATAATATCCTTCCTTTCTATTATAAAAAAAGCATATAGGTTTTTAAAAATCAAATACGGCTTTTCAAAAAAAACATTAGATAGGCATATTAAAAATTTCCCGACAGTTATCCAACAACTTCGCGGATAATTTCGGATGTCCATAGGCCGTTGAAAGGGTGAGAGCAAGACCAATGGAATCAGAGTAATCCTCCTGATCCAGGCGAAATTTGATAATGCCTTGGTTGTAATACAGGAGATTGAGACCATTATAATTCCTATTGTTTTGACAGGAGGTAATCCCTTCATTTACAATGGTTAAAGCTTTTTCGTATTTGGCGGCTCGGATATACACCGTAGATAAATTATGGCATATTTTCGGGAAGATCCCATCGTTTTTATCTGAAGAAATATGACAGAATTCCAAAATTTCTACATAGACCTCATCACGGTGAAGTTTGTTAAGCACAAAGGCGATATTCATTAGAATTCGAACTTCAAAGGTGGAGTAAACGAAGTCTGAGTAAGTACTCACGGAAAAAGCGGGTATGGTTCGTTGAAGCCCGTGAACCAACTCATCTAAAGCTTTTAATGAATCTCCTTCTTTTTTATATAAGAGTACAGCCTTAGAAAGGTGTATCAATTGGTGAATTTGAACTTTGAAATAGGACTGCGAGGAATTTTCCAGTAAAGTCTCGAGCTCCAGAATCTCCTTTGCCAGGGAATCGATTTCATCCTTATCAAATTTCAACTCTAAACGATTGTATACCTCATTAAAAAGCAGGCTATGATCAATGCGGTATTGAGAAAATAGTAAAAGAAGGTCCTCCTTATAAAGCGAAGAAAGGATTTCCAGGGTCTCAAACTTCGGAATTACTTTGCCCCCTTCTAAACGTCGCAGGGTGGAGGGATTAATTCCGGTTTGTTCATAAACCTCATTTTGACTTAGATTAAACTTTACACGTATATCTTTTAGTTTAACGCCGAAATTTGCAAGATTAAAGTCCATAGCAGTCTCCTTTTCTAATGATTTAATCTATAGAATATTTACCATTTATAAAGGATTTAAAACAAATTATGGGGAAATAAATACAACAGCCGATTGCTTGCAATAATCGTGCCAAAATTCAAGGGGGGAACCGCGCATCCATGCCTGCTGTAATTCCGGGTGAATCGTTATATTATAGAATTAAGTACAATTCTAAATAATTTTAAAGGAGGTTATACCGGATGAAAAGATTCATTGCTGTCTGTATGATCATTACCAGTTTTTTGATAGTATTCATTGATGGAGGGATGGGAATAAACAGTAGAAAAGGGGATGACGGGTTGATTGAATGGAACAGTGTACCCATTGAAGAAGAAGTGGCGGGCAGAGAAAATGACGGGCTGATCGAGTGGAATGACTTTACCGTAGAGGAATATTCATAGACGGATAACATTTCAATTGAGCTATCAGAATAAGAGGAAGGGAGGAGATTCCATGGGATTCATTATTAAAGAGCATAGTCATAATTTTAAAAGTAAATATACAAGCCTGCTAGATGTTGCTACAGGTAAGATTCACGGGAATGTCTTTTCTTCCATGCCAAAGGAATGTATCGGGGAGCAAGAGACATTGTCAGAGTACCGGGGGATTATGAGCGGAGATCCAATAGGAATATATGGAAAGCAAATTGACAGTAAAATGGGTGTCGGAAGTTTGATTTTAGAACATACATTAGAAACGATTAAAGACCGTTTTGAAGATCAGGTCCTGCATTTACAAAACGTGGAACGCTATAGTAAGGGTATTGGGAAAGTATTGGAACTTAAAGATCATGAACTGCAGGCCTTGGGTCTGGCTGCGAAAATGCATGATATCGGCAAGGCTTTTATTGAACCGGAAATTCTAAATAAGCCTCAAAAACTGAGTAAAGCAGAAATGGAAGAGATTAAAAAACATCCGGAAATCGGGTATTGGTTACTCAAAGCTGATAAGAGATATCGAAAGCTTGCCAAGTATGTGCGACATCATCATGAGTATTGGAATGGACTGGGATATCCGGGGGAATTAAAGGGCGGAGAAATACCACTGTTTTCAAGGATCATTGCGGTGGCTGATGCTTACGACGCAATGACTACTGAACGAGTGTATCAAAAAACAAAAAGTCGGAAACTGGCTGTGGAGGAATTGATTAAGAATTCCGGCAGTCAGTTTGATCCGAAAATTGTAAAAATTTTTGTTGAGAAGGTTATACTGCAATACAGATAATTTTCATAGCGAGGAGAAAACTACTAAGAAGAAGTTATTCATCTTAGTAGTTTTTTTTGCAAAAAAATGAAAAGGAAAAATAAGCTCTACTACATGAACCAAGAGATAAAGTATCAATTGAGTCCTGGGAGGTTGAAGCTACCTATTTTCCCGACCGTATAATAAAACAGAAAATTTCGAATATAGATAAAAAAAGAACATTTCCTAACGAGAAAGTATTCCTTTAACACTTCTTCGGTTCAGCGTATAATAGATAGGGTATGTTAAGAATAAACAGCGGAAGGTAAGTAGAAGAATAAATGGAGGATCAGAATATGTTTGGAATAGAATGGATTGAATGGGTCGGGTATTTAGCATCGGTATTGATTTTAATCTCTTTATTGATGAGTTCGATTGTAAAACTTCGTTGGATCAACTTAGCCGGTGCGGCAATATTTGCAGCCTATGGATTTATTATCGGAGCTCTTCCCGTAGGGATCATGAACTTAGGGATTGTAATTATTAATATTTATTATTTAAGGAAAATTTACGCGCGGAAAGAGTATTTCCATATGGTTCCTGTGGATAAAGACACCCAGTACTTTAATTATTTTCTGGATTTTTACCGGGAGGATATACAAAAATATTTTTCCCATAATAATTTCAAAGTGGGAGAGACTACGATAGGACTTTATATTTTAAGAAACCTGGTACCCGCAGGGGTTTTTCTTGCCACGGAAGAGGATCAAAATACTCTGAGAATTCAATTGGATTTTGTAATTCCTGAATATCGGGATTTTAATATCGGAAACTATATTTTCGAAGATCGTAAAGACTATTTTTTAAATTTAGGGTACAATACTTTCCACAGCTATGCAGTTAATGAAAAGCATGAAATCTACTTGGAAAAAATGGGATTTAAAAGAATTGATAAAGAGAAAAACTTGTTCGAGAAAGTAATTCAGTAACATTCCTAGAGAAGGCGGTGCGCAAAATGTTAAAAGAGTCGGTAGTCAGTTATTATCAAAAAGGATACAACTGAGCAGAAGCCATGTTGCTAGGTGGCAACGAATACTATAATTTAAATCTTAAAGGGGAAACATTTAAAATAATGGCGGGCTTTGGCGGCGGAGCAGGTGTTGAAGAATTCTGTGGAGCCATTAGCGGCGGTGTGGCAGTTCTTGGTGCACTGTTTACAGTAGAGCGTGGTTATGATGAAGGCGAAGTAAAAGAGGCAACAAAGGAATTTGTTGAATCTTTTAGAGAAGAACTATCTTCTACAAACTGTAAGACTCTAAAAAATAATTTTCGGGATGAAAAGCTTAAGTGTTCTCCGGTAGTAGAAAAGGGCGCAGCGATCCTGGAGGGTACTATAGAGAAATACCGGGAACAAGAATAAGTTAGTGGTAATTTTGCATCGTTTAAAGAGAGGGCTGTTTTGAAGTTTAGACGACGAACATCAACTGCTAAAGAGGTGAGGGCTTGCAAAAAAACTATTGGAACAATAACTGGAAACTTATGGTTTTTCGTTGGTTTCTTGTGATCCTGGGTTGGGGAACGATCGTTTTGAACCATATCTTTTTAATGAATGGGCTGCACCATTCTTATGGTTTTTTTGAAGCCTTATTTCACGGTCTTAAACTTTTTACAATTCAGAGCAATATATTAGTACTTCTAAGCTTATCCTTTGCCTTGGGGTACAGAAAGAGAAGAAAAACCAATTTCTTTACAGATTCCAAGGTGCGAACTGCCTTTGCCGTTTATATTAGCATAACCATGTTGACTTTCTTCCTTGTTCTGCGCCAGGAGTATCAAACCACAGGAATACTTCAGGCAATACATGTAATTACTCATTACATTATTCCAGCAGGCTATCTAATTGATTGGTTCATCACCGTTAGAGTAGGGGGCTTTCGGTGGACAGATGGTTTAAAGTGGACGGTGTATCCTTTGCTTTATGGACTATTGTCTCTGTTTTATGGAAGGCTCCTGGGAGACTATGCCTACCCCTTTTTGAACATGGAAGTGCTATCAACGGCAGAGTTGACATTTAATTTTCTAATTGGAGGGTTGATCTTCTTTCTCCTAAGCTTACTATTCATCAGACTGCAAAAAGTCAGGGAATCCCGAGAGTAATTCGGTTTTCCCTGACTTTTGATTTATCTGCTTTCAGATAATATTAAAATTGGTAATAGAAATTTTTTACTATTTCCCCACAATGGAAGCTTCTTTGAAAAGCACCATGGGAGAGTAGCCCATATGATAAAATATACTCCGCATGACCTCATACTGGGTACCGATGGCTTCCACATTCTTAAACAAATCGTAGATGTTGCCTGCAATCATAGCCCCTTTTACCTGGCCTTGAAGCTCTCCGTTTTCGATCAGATAACCGGAGGAAATATTTAAGGAGAAATCTCCCCGGTTGATATTTCCTGTATGGGCTCCCATCACGGCGGTAATCAGAAGACCTCGCTTGATTCCCTTTAGAATCAGTTCATCCTCCTGATGGTCTCCTTCAATAATCAGATTGGTATCAAAAATCGAAGGGGTGTCTTCGATTTCTTTGGAAAACAGGGTTCGTTTTAAAGCATTTCCCGTAGGCTCCTGATTCAGCTTTTTACCTTGTTCGATATTGACAAGGTAGTTCTTTAAAACCCCCTTTTCATAAAGCACCGTGTTTTTTCCAGGGGTTCCCTCGTCGTCAAATAAGCAGGTATTGACTCCGAAAGCCATTTTTCCGTCATCCCGTATGGTGATTTTCTCAGAGAAAAGCTTTTCTCCGATTTTGTCTTTCAGGGGAGACGTGCCTTTTAGCACATTACCACCGTTAACTCCTCCTAACACGCGAAGCATTAGAGCGCCCATCACATTTCCGGAAAAAATCACCGGCATTTTTTCGTTTTCCATGGTAATGGTCTGGCTTCCCAGACGGTGGCGCTGGATTAAACGATCAAGATCCCGCTCCGTAACATCCGGCACTTTTCCCGAAGAATACTCCTTAGCGGTTCCCATAAAGCCCTTTTCCGTTAAGGTGTGTAAGGAAATTGATAAGTTGGAGTAATCATAGGTTTCATTAAAACCGGCGCTGTTTAATAAAGAGATACGTTTGATATTCTTTTGAACCCGAACCCCACCGGGAATATCCGGGGCTTTTTCTTTTAAGCGATCGGATAAGTCGAAGGCCATTTTTGTTAAGTCTTCGGTGCTTAACTGATCTACCACGGGAGAAAATGAAAAAACCATTCGTGGAGGCTCGCTGGGAAATTTAACAGCATCGGATTTTTGGTTTTCTAAGGCTGCAAGAGCCCTGTCCACCAAAGTGTCGTCTTCTAGAGAGGTGGAAACTGAGGCTCCCATAAGACCATTTTTTGTAAGTCGCAAAGAAACTTCCCGTTTTTTCTCGGCATTAATTCCCTTGAGTTTTCCCAGTTTCACATCAACAGAAGTACTGTGAACATCCCGTTTATAGACTTCGCCGCCATCGGCTACTGTCAAAGCTTTATTCAGTAATTGTCGCATACTACTGTCCTCCTATTCCCATATTTTTGATTTTGATCGGTGCAGATCCTTTACCCGATTGAATTAGAATTTGTCCGCCTTTTCCGCATCCTCCCGCCTTGGAGAAAGTAACTTCATTGCCGACCATTTCAATGTTTTTCAAAGTGGTAAACAAATGTCCCGTTAGAGCAAGATCCCGAACCATGTGGGTGATTTTACCCTGTTCGATTCTGTATCCGCCCTGTACGGCGAAGGTAAAGGTTTCTCCGCTGGTTTGTCCCCCGGCGGATCCGAAAAGATATAGTCCGTCATCAATAGATGCGATCATATCTTCTAAGGTATTCTTGCTTTTATCAATATAAATATTCCCCATACGAACGATGGGAGTAAAACCGAAATTTTTTGCCCTCGCATGGCCTGTGGGCTCCTCGTCCATAAAATTGGCACTTTCCAGGGAGTGCAGACGACCGCTTAGTTTTCCGTCTTTTATTAAAGTTACCGGTCGGGCTTTCGTACCTTCATGATCATATACATAACTTCCGGGATGGCCTAACCGGGTGGGATCGTCTATGACATTAAAGTTATTCATGGCAAAAGGGGTGCCGAGCTCCATGGTATTGGCCAGGGTATCATTTCCAATTAAATTATCTGCTTCACTGAGATGGCCGAAGGCCTCATGAATAAAAAGACCCCCTACATCACTGTCTAAAATCACATCATAGTTTCCGCCTTTAACCGGCATTGCATCAAGGAGATCAATGGTTTGCTGAACTTTCTCCAGGACCTCTTCCTCTTTGTTTTGAAGTTCGGTATAATCTCCGTTTCCTCCGAAGGACAGACGGGTAAGCTGGGTTAAGTCTCCCCGCTTTACCG
Organism: Clostridiaceae bacterium; assembly: GCA_003553525.1. Taxonomy (GTDB): domain Bacteria; phylum Bacillota; class Clostridia; order Peptostreptococcales; family T1SED10-28; genus Isachenkonia. The sequence continues at coordinate 12,737 of PWEO01000042.1, read as the reverse complement.
TAATTCGAAAGGTCATGCCGCAGATCAGTTCTTCCTGTTGAATCTCCGCTCCATGATTGTTTAAAATTAAGGTATCGGTAAATTGTTCATAGTATTGAGATTCCAAGTCCGCAATCTCGGTGTGGTCCAGGATGAGTCCCCGGTATTTTTCCAGTAACACCTTTTTCTCAGAGATTGAAAGATCTCGAGGGTCTTTGGAGGGAGAGACAGTGACATGGGCCACATTGGTAGGAATTCGTTTAAGCTTCTCGTTTCCCGGGTTCAAATCGCTGGCGGTTTTGGCTTCCTGAAAGGCCATGGTAATATCCTTCGGGTCTGTAAAGGCAAAACTTCCAAAACCTCCTCCTGAGAGCACGCGAACATTTCCGCCGCTTTTTTTAACTATGGATACTTCATCAATTTCCTCCTTACCACCTTTGATTGTGGTATGGGAAAAATCTTGATAACGAAGATCACAAAAGTCCTTGCTAGGTAGCGCTTCTTTAAAATACTGTTTATCCATCTTTTTCCTCCTTTTGCCCGGGAAATACTTCGGGCATCTTTTAATCCAATATTATTGTATCACGGCTATTTATTTAGGGCCAGGAAATATATGAATTTATTCAATAATCACAAAAATTATTTTAATAATAAATCGAAGGCTTTTATTGCTTTATGTTACAATGTAAGTAATGATTTTATCCGTCTTGAGAAGTAGAAACAATCCTTCGAAAGACGCTTTCATTAAACAATTGATATCGATACAATGAAATACTATAGTACCTGTGAAGACGTCTAAGCTATAAAAAGAAGTTAAACATAAAGGAGAGGATTGTATGAGTACGAAGTATAAAGCTCTGATTGTAGGGGTAAACTTAAACTCCCGGGAGAACTTTGAAGAATCCATGGAAGAGTTGAAAAATTTAACGGAAGCCTGTGACTATGAGGTGGCCGGTCGAATGGATCAAAACTTAAAGTCCATTCATCCTGCTTATTATATGGGTACTGGGAAAGTAGAGGAAATGAAACCTTTTTTAGAGGAACTGGAAATTGATGTGGTGGTCTTTAATGATGAGCTGAGTCCCATGCAATTAAAAAATCTTGAAAAAACCTTGGACATTATTGTGCTGGATCGTACCAGTTTGATTCTTGAAATCTTCGCTAAACGGGCAAAAACCAAAGAAGCAAGACTGCAGGTGGATGTAGCTCAACTTCAGTACATTCTTCCGAGACTTAAAGGGGCTTATGAGGCATTAGGCCGTCAAGGAGGAGGCGCGGGACTGAAAAACCGTGGTGCCGGGGAGAAAAAAATTGAGTTGGATCGAAGAAGGATTGAAGACCAGATCACGGAACTTCAAAAGCGTTTAAAGGAGATTAGCAAGAAAAGGGAGGTGCAGCGAAAGCGTAGAGCCAAAAGCGGCATGCCCATGGTAGCTCTTGTAGGTTATACCAATGCGGGGAAATCCACTTTAATGAATGAAGCCGTGGAAAAGTACGGGGGAGACGATTCGAAAAAGGTATGGGTAAAGGATATGCTCTTTGCCACTTTAGATACTTCCATTCGAAAAATTGAACTCCCAAATCAAAAGACCTTCTTGCTTTCAGATACCGTAGGTTTTGTCAGTAATCTTCCCCATAATTTAATCAAGGCTTTTCATTCTACCCTGGAGGAAGTTCGCGAAGCGGATCTGCTTCTTCATGTAGTGGATATTTCCAATCCTGATTACCGGGAGCAAATGAAAATTACAGAAGATACACTAAAGCAAATCGGCGCATTGGATATTCCTATGTTGGATGTTTACAACAAGGGGGATTTAACCGATATGGAAATTCCCAGAATGATCGGGGATAAAATTTATATTTCTGCGAAAGAAGATATTGGAATAGAAATGCTTATGGAAGCCATTGAACGAAAAATATTTAAAAGCTATAAAAAAGCTAAGTTCTTAATCCCTTTTAGTGAGGGGGAAGTGGTATCAAATTTAAACCGAAATGCCACAGTGATCAGTCAGGAATATAAGCCGGAGGGAACATTATTAGAGGTAGAATGCAAAGAAAAGGATTATGAAAAATACCGGGAGTACGTCGTAGAAGAAACGTAGTGATGATAAACTTTGATGTGGAGTTCACAATTAATGCAAATGGAAAATACTCAGTGGAACTGACTAACCAGGAGGTGTGGTATGAATCGTGATCCTTATTTACCCTTGACGGAAACCACTTATTATACTTTGGTTGCGTTATTAGAGCCCTGTCATGGGTATATAATACTTAATAAAGTAAAGGAACTTAGTGATGGGCAAGTACATTTAGCCCCGGGGACTCTTTATGGGGCTTTGGAGAAATTAGAAAAGCAGGGATTGATCGATTTAATCGAAGAGACCGGTTCTCGGAAGAAAGTTTTTCAAATTGGGAAAAAAGGTTTGGAAGTCCTGGAAAAAGAAAGACTAAGACTCATTCATATGGCTAACCTTCTTCAAGGGGAAAAAGAGGGGAGGTTTTCCCGGGAGAAAATCCGAAGTAAGGAGAACAAAAGCCATAACGAACCTGAAAGGAATAACATAGAAAAAAAGCAAAATGGGAATACCAAAGATGACACCAATAAGAGTAAAACAGTGAACCGTAATAATATTAAAAAGAGAAATAAGGAAGAGGATTTATTTTACTAAACATGAAACTTTTCTCTTTGCATTATCGTCTAAGATTAAAACAATCCGCCGTTGTGTTGTTGAGTTCAAAGTAGGATTCAGAGTGTTTTACAACAATAATAAAATGTTAGGATGATCTTAAATGGATAAAATAAGAGAAAAAAACCGTAGAGAAGTTTACCGTAAAAGACACAATAAAGAGGATGAAAATTCCCGGGGCATTTATGGGTTTTATTTATTTATTTTTTTATGGGCAAGTATTTATTACCTTGAGAATATCATTCGCATAGGAACCACGGGAAATTTTCTTTCTTGGGGACTGTTTTTTTCCTTGATTTTCGGAGGAGTGACAGCGTCAGTTATCTATGGCGGGACTTTGCTTATAGGTACTAAACTGCGAAAAATAATTCTGGGAATAGTTTTATTTTCTCTAGGATTTATTTTTGCGTCTCAGTTGGTTTATTTTAACATGTTTGGCACGTATAATACGATTTACTCTATGAGACATGCGGGTCAAACCACCGAATTTTGGAGAGAGGCCCTATACGCGATAGGGAATAGTTGGTATTTTATTCTTTTATCCTTTCTGCCCCTTGTGATCTATGTATTTTGGGGAAAAAGAATTATCAAAACCCCGGAAAAAACCTCAAAGAAAACTTCAAACAAAACCCTATATCAATTAGGATTAATCCTGGTATTTGCTGTGGTTCTTCACTTTATGGGAGTGGGAATGGTTCACATGCAGGATCAGGGAGAAAACTCCCCTTATAATCTTTACTATAACATTCACTATCCCCGTTTTGCCGTTGATAATTTAGGGTTAATTACCTACACCCGACTGGATGCACAAAGACAAATCACCGATTGGAACCCCGGGTTTGTGGGAGAGAGACCTGAAGGGTTGGAGGAGAACTTTGAAGAAGATACGAAAGAAGATCCGGGAGAAGAAAACTCCAATGAAAGCGGAGTGGAAAATTCCAATGAAGCTGAGGAAGTAGAACCGGAAGAGCCTATAGAGTACAATGTTTTAGATATCGATTTTGAAGAACTGATTAAAGAAGAAAACAGAGAAGAGATCCTTGAACTACATCAATATTTTAGAAATCAGTCTCCCAGCGAAAAAAATGAATTTACGGGAAAATATGAGGGATATAATTTAATTGTAATTACCGCAGAAGCCTTTTCTCATCTGGCCCTCCATGAGGAAGTCACCCCTACGCTGTATAAACTTGTTCATGAGGGTTACCACTTTGAGGATTTTTACACCCCTATTTGGGGAGTAAGCACCTTGGACGGAGAATATGTTGCCAATACGGGATTGATTCCCAAAAGCGGCGTATGGAGTTTTCGTGAGTCCAGCAACAATGCCATGCCCTTTGCTTTCGGCAATCAATTAAAAGAGTTGGAATATGAAACAAGAGCTTATCATAACCACACTTATACTTATTATGACCGTCATTTATCCCATCCCAACCTCGGATATATTTATCAGGGAATTGGGAACGGATTGGACATTACTCGAACCTGGCCGGCTTCCGACCTGGAAATGATGGAAGCAAGTATTCCTGACTATATTGAAAATGTGCCTTTTCATACGTATTATCTTACTATGAGCGGTCATTTATTATACAGTTTTGAAGGAAATAATATGGCTTTGAAAAACCGGGACGTAGTGGCCCATCTTCCTTACTCTACCCAAGCCAGAGCTTATTTGGCTACCCAGGTGGAACTGGACCGGGCCATGGAGTATTTACTTGATCAACTGGAAGAGCAGGGAATTGCAGAAAACACTTTGATTGTAATGAGTTCCGATCATTATCCCTATGGACTGGATCACCAAACCATTGAAGAACTTCAGGGGGAATCTGTGGACGAGAATTTTGAGCTGTATAGAAATGCCTTCGTTATATACAGTCCCGGAATGGAAGGGGAAACTTTTACGGAACCGGCATCCAGCTTGGATATTATGCCTACGGTATCCAATCTGATGGGATTGGAATTTGATTCCCGTTTATTTATGGGCAGGGATTTGTTTGCCGATACAAAGCCCTTGGTACTTTTTCAAAATCGAAGTTTTATTACGGATAAAGGAAGATATAACGCAGAGACCGGTGAATTTGTCCCAAAGGAAGGGGTAGAGGTACCGGAAAATTATCAGGAGGAAATTTCCAACAGGATCAGCGCGAAATTTTATTTCTCCGCTAGAATTCTAGACCTGGATTATTACAGTATCATTGAAGGTGCCTTAGAAGAGTAGCAATGAAAAGCAAGCAATGATGATGAGGTCCCTGGTATAGATGAGGAGTTTAGGGTAATTATTTAAAAGAGAAATAAAAATGAAAGGAGATTGATTATGGAAAAAACCTTTAAAGCCTTAAGAATTATGGAAGATGGTGATGGGTATACTAAAAAGATCGAAGATCGAAAAATTTCCCAGTTGCCGGAAGGAGACACTATCATAAAAGTACAGTACTCCTCACTGAATTATAAGGATGCTCTTTCCAGTGCGGGAAACAAAGGGGTGACTCGAAACTACCCTCACACACCGGGTATTGACGCCGCAGGGACTATTGAAGAGAGCAGCAATCCGGAGTTTTCCCACGGAGAAGAAGTCCTCATTACAGGTTATGATCTTGGAATGAATACCGATGGAGGTTTTGGAGAATATATCCGGGTGCCTTCGGAGTGGATCGTTAAAAAGCCGGAAGGACTGGATCTTAAGGAAAGTATGGTTTACGGGACCGCGGGCTTTACTGCAGCGCTTTCCGTCTATAAGCTGACGGAAACCGTAGGTAAGGATTCCGGGGAAGTCCTGGTTACGGGAGGTACCGGAGGCGTGGCGAATATTGCTTCGAAAATTCTGGTGAAGCTGGGATATGATGTTGTAGTGGCGACAGGAAAAGTGGATAGTCAAAAAGATGAGCTTTTGAACCTCGGGGTAAAATCCGTGGTTTCCAGGGAAGAGGTTCAAGACCCTAAAGGAAAGGCCATGTTAAAATCCCGATGGGCCGGCGTAATTGATACCGTAGGAGGAGATATTTTGGGAGACGTTATAAAAAGCATACAATATAACGGCGCCGTAACCACCTGTGGAAATGTGGGAGGCGATAAATTCCAAAGTTCCGTGTACCCCTTTATTTTAAGAGGAGTGACCCTTTATGGGATTGACTCGGTTCAGTGCCCAATGGAGCTTCGGTTAAAAATTTGGGAGAAGTTAGCAGGGCCCTGGAAAGCAGATAACCTTCAAGCCATGGTTCAGGTTGTGAGTCTGGAAGAGATCGAAGGGAAAATCGATGAAATGCTGGCGGGTAAAAAAGTCGGCAGAGTTATTCTAAAGCACAGGGAATAAAGTGTATAAATATAAAATACCAAAACCAAAAGCCATGCCCATCGGATAAGATGGGCATGGCTTTTTCTATCAAACAATACTAAATATTACGGAACCTTGTATAGGTACATCCTAGGTACTAAGAATAGGCACTACGAAATTTTCTCCGGTTCCGGATACTCCTCTCCGAAGGTGTCCACGGTCAGGGTTTTTAAACGTTGGTCTTCTAAGGGGCGGTCCATCATATTCGTTTTCACTTTAACGATTTCCTCTGCATGTTCAAAACCTTCGATGATTTTTCCGAATCCTGCATATTCCCCGTCCAGATGGGGAGAGCGGGCCACCATAATAAAAAACTGTGAACCTGCGGAATCCGGGTCCTGAGCTCTGGCCATGGAAAGTACTCCAGCGTCGTGCTTCAGATCGTTTGCGAAACCGTTGGAACGGAACTCTCCTTTAATGGAATAGCCAGGGCCGCCTGCGCCGCTACCTTCCGGGTCTCCCCCTTGAATCATAAAACCGGGAATCACGCGGTGAAAGATCACACCATCATAAAAGTTCTTTTCAATTAAAGAAATAAAATTCCGAACCGTATTCGGTGCGATCTCGGGATATAGTTCTGCTTTCATGGTATTGCCGTTTTCCAGGGCAAAGGTAACTACTGGATTTTTCATTGGTATTCATCCTCTCAGAATAATGGATTTTAAAACAATAAAGCAAAGTTTCTTTTATTATAGTAACAATTCCTTTATTTTACAAGACATTTAGGGAATTAAAGGTCAAATTATGTTTGTTACGCCGTGTAATTAATGATAAAATGAATCAACTGAAAAAAGGCAAATGTGTATATAAAATAAGGAGGAAAAAAAGTGATAAAAATTATAGCAGACTCCACTTGTGATTTATCCGAGGAGATTTTGGAGAAGTATGACATTCAACTGGCATCGTTAAAAATCACCATTGAAGACAAGGTATACCGGGATCGGGTGGATATTACCCCCGATGATTTTTATGACCAGATCGAAAATTACAGCAAACCTCCTACTACGGGAATGCCCAGTCCCGCAGAGTTTACGGATCTAATGAAAAAGGCGGTAGAGGATGGTTACAAAGAGATTCTTTGTATTTCCATGTCCAGCGGGACCAGTGGATCTTATCAATCCGCAGAGCTTGGGAAAAAATATTTTCATGAAATTGAGGAATATAAAGATGTGCCCGTCCATATAGTGGACTCAAAGTGCATGAGCCACGGCAGCGGTTGGTTGATTATGAAAAGCGCCGGTTTGAGAGAACAGGGGGCAAGCTTTCAGGAATTAATTGATTTTAACGAATCCTACAAGTTAAACGTCAAGCATTTTCTTTCGGTGGATGATTTAGATCACCTTATACGAAGCGGACGTTTATCCAATGCCAGTGCTTTTATCGGTAAAATTTTACGCCTGAAACCCATAATGACTATGAAAGATGCTAAAGGTGCAATCGTCGCAAAAGAAAGAGGACGAAAGCGAGTTTTAGAGCACTATGTAAACGCTTTTAAGAAAAGAGTGGACGAGGAATTAACGGATTTTATCATTATCGGTTATACTTCCGATATTAACTATGCGAAAAATTTAAAAGGAAAGATAGAAAAAGAAACGGATTTTAAAGGAGAGATTTTTATTATGCAAATGGGAGTTGCCGTGGGAACTCACGTAGGTCTCGGAGGCCTTGCTCTCTATTTTATTGAAAAGGATCGCATGAAGGATAATCTCCTTCGAAACGAATGGGAAAGTATTGTGGAGAAGAAAAATCGATTTTTAGAAAAATACGGAAATTAATAACTATTCTAAGAGGTGAAACCAATGGAATTGATCTATAAAGGGAAAACCAAGGATGTTTATCAACTGCCAGACGGAAATTATCATTTGCAATTCAAAGACGATATGACCGGAGCCGATGGAGCTTTTGATCCCGGATCCAATGAAGTCGGACTCACGGTGGAGGGCGCCGGAAGGGCGGGCCTCGCATTAACCAAATTCTTTTTCGAAAAAATCGAAGAAGAAGGGATACAAACCCACTATATTGATGGGGATATTGAAAGGGCCACCATGACCGTAAAGCCTGCAGCGGTTTTCGGTAAAGGATTGGAGGTAATTTGTCGGTACCGAGCCGTGGGAAGTTTTCTAAGACGGTATGGGGCCTATATTAACGAGGGTGAAAAACTTGAGGGTTTTGTGGAGGTTACGTTGAAGGACGATGAACGGGGAGATCCTCCGATTTCCAAAGACGCTCTGGCTATGCTGGGGCTGTTATCCGAGGAAGAATACGAGAGGATTAAAAACCTGACGGTTCAAATCGCCGAAGTGGTAAAAAAGGAGCTGGCTAAGAAAGATTTGGAACTCTATGATATCAAGTTTGAATTCGGAAGAGATATGAGTACGGGAGAGATACTGTTAATTGATGAAATTTCCGGAGGAAATATGCGGGCCTATAAAGGGAAAAATCCTGTAGAGCCCTTAGAATTAGAAAAAATTATGCTGAATCAATAATGTTGGATATTATACTATGGACGAAGTATCTTAGAAAGGTTGGATTGGATGAGTAAAACACTAGTATTGGCGGAAAAGCCATCGGTGGGGAGGGACATTGCCAAGGTCCTGGGGGCCGATAATAAAAACCATAGTCATATGGAAGGGCGGCAGTATATTGTAACCTGGGCTCTGGGACATTTGGTGACCCTGCAGACACCGGAGAAATATGACAAACGTTATCAATCATGGAACCTTGAGGATTTACCTATGCTTCCCGAGCCGATGAAACTTGAAGTTATACCCCAAACCTCCAAACAGTTTGGACAGGTAAAAAAATTGATGCATCGTAAGGATGTTACTGATATTGTCATTGCCACAGACGCGGGGCGGGAAGGAGAGCTGGTGGCCCGTTGGACTATTCAGTTGGCCGGAGTAAAAAAGCCGATTAAACGTTTATGGATTTCATCGGTCACCGATGGAGCCATCAAAAAAGGGTTTGCCGCCCTAAAGGATGGCAAGGAATATTACAATCTGTTCCAATCCGCCGTGGCGCGGTCGGAAGCGGATTGGATTGTGGGGATGAATGCCACCAGGGCTCTTACCTGCAAGCACAACGCTCAGCTTTCCTGTGGCCGGGTACAAACCCCGACCCTTGCCATGATCGGTCAGCGGGAAGAGGAAATCCAAAATTTTATTCCAAAACCCTATTATGGATTAAAGCTTTCGGCAAAAGGGGTGAATTTTACCTGGTTTGATGACAAAAGCAGTTCCAACCGGACCTTTAACAAGGAAAAAGCCGGGGAAATACTAAGAAAACTGCAAAAGGAAAAAGCCGTGGTTTCGGAGATTATTAAACAGAAGAAAAAACAAATGCCTCCCGCTCTTTATGATTTAACGGAACTGCAAAGAGAGGCCAATAAGCGGTTTGATTTCTCGGCAAAGGAAACCTTGCGGATTATGCAGGGGCTTTATGAAAGTCATAAGGTGCTGACTTATCCAAGGACCGACTCCAGGTACCTGTCTTCCGATATTGTTGAAACCTTGGAGGAACGGGTAAGAGCCGTGGCTCTTGGGAACTATCAAAGTGTGGCCAATAAAGTACTGCAAAAACCCATAAAGGGAAATAAACACTTTGTGAATGATCAGAAAGTGTCGGATCATCATGCCATTATTCCTACGGAACAGCGGGTACAACTCAGTAAAATGAGTGAGGCGGAGAGAAAGATCTATGATCTGGTGGTAAAAAGATTTTTAAGTGTATTACTGCCCCCCTTTGAATATGAGGCAAATAACGTAAAAATCAAACTGGGGACAGAACTTTTTCATGCAAAAGGCAAAAAAGTACTATCCCCCGGATGGAAATCCTTAGAACAGGATATAGGAAACGAGGATGATCAGGAGGATCAAAAACTTCCGGAATTTGGGAAAGGGGAGATTTTAATAACGAAAAACCTTCGAATGACTGAAGGAAAAACCACTCCTCCCGGTTTCTTTACGGAGGGAACCCTTCTGACCGCCATGGAAAATCCAAAAAAATATCTTACAGGCAGTGAGAAGAATTTGGAAAAAGCCTTGACGGAGACGGGAGGACTGGGTACCGTAGCCACTAGAGGAGACATCATTGAAAAACTTTTGAGCACTTTTTTAATGGAGAAAAAGGGAAAGGATCTTAGAATCACTGCCAAAGGAAAGCAACTATTAACCTTAGTGCCTAAGGACTTGAAGTCTCCCGACCTTACGGCGAAATGGGAACAGAAGCTTTCGGACATTGCTAAGGGAAAACTTTCAAAGGACGCCTTTGTTACGGAGATGAAGAATTATACCAAAATCGTGGTGAAGGATATTAAAAATAGTGACGCCACCTTTAAACATGACAATATTACGGGGAATCGTTGTCCCGAATGTGATAAATACCTCTTAGAGGTAAAGGGCAAGCGTGGAAAGATGCTGGTTTGTCGGGACCGTGAATGCGGTTATCGTAAAAACATTGCTAGGGCTACCAATGCCCGCTGTCCAAACTGCCATAAAAAAATGGAACTGCGGGGACAGGGGGAGGGTCAGATCTTTACCTGTTCCTGCGGTCATCGGGAAAAATTATCGGCCTTTCAAAACCGAAAAAAGGAAAAGGGAGATCGAGCTTCCAAAGGGGAAGTACAAAAGTTCCTTAAAAAACAGGAAAAAGAAAAGGACCAACCGATCAATACCGGTTTAGCAGACCAGTTGGCTAAATTGAAATTAAAGGATGATTAATCATCAGAACAGATTAATCATAAGAATCGCACAGTCTTAAGAAGTGACCAGTGTATTTGATGCTTTATATATAAGTGAAGCCATAGGAAAGGCCGGAGTCTTCTAAAAGAAGCTCCGGTTATTTTTTTAATCCTGTTTGTTTGAGCACAACTGGGTAATTGCAACACTAAATTATACTTTAACTTTTTTCTTTAGAGAAGGCTTTACAAAATAGAAGATTTTCGGTATACTGGGAGTACTGAAAATGATATTCGTTATCAAATAGCGATTAAGAAAGGAGGCAAAACAATGGCAAGAAATCTAAATCCCAGATTTAAAGAATCCCGACGCTTAGGGGTAAACATTTACGGACATCCTAAAGCAATGGATCGATATAGAAAGGGTATGGGCAGAGGGGATAAAAAGCTTTCCACCTATGGGGAGCAGCTTCTGCAAAAGCAACGATTAAAAGCATATTACGGCGTTTTGGAAAAACAAATGCGAAGATATATGGATCAAGCGAAAAAAAGCGACGACATTACCGGAGACGCACTGGTACGTCAATTAGAGACCAGACTGGATAATATGGTATATCGTATGGGCTTTGCAAGTTCCATTCGGCAAGCTAGACAAATGGTTGTACATCGACATATTCTGTTAAACGGAAAGCGAGTGGATCGACCTTCCCATCAAGTGAGCATTGGGGATCAGGTAACCTTAAGGGAAAAATCCAGAGAAATTGAAAGATTTAAAGAAAATTTCCAGGAATTAAAGGCGCATGCCTCTTACATTTCAAGAGATGTGGAAAGTTTTACCGCCACATTAACCAAAAGTCCTGAGCGGGAAGAAATACCCGTTGAAGTTAACGACCAATTAGTCGTTGAGTACTACACTTCACTATAAGCTTGAAAAAAATTCAAAGATAAACCGGGGACATTTAACAACAAGAGGGTCCGGGATTATATCAGCAGCAAAAAAACCGATCAGTATTTACTGATCGGTTTTTTTATGGATATAACCGGGACTTAAACAATATGATTATAAAATTAAAATTTATTATACCGATATGATTAGCAAAATTCCAAAAACCGTATTGCGCAATAGATTGAAAGGGATTATGATTATAGCAGAAACCATAACTAGGAGGAAAATATTATGAAAACAAGAATTTCAGGAATAATAATAACCGCAATAATTGCATCTACTCTTTTGATTGGATGTTCCAATGATGAAGAAATACTGACCATGGGATTTGTACCCATGAGGGATGGGGAACAGCTGATCGAATCCTTAGAGCCCTTAGAGGAAATGCTTTCCGAGGAAATGGGAGTAGCCGTAGAGGCTTTTACTGCTACAAATTATGTGGGTGTTGTAGAGGGCCTGGGTTCCGGACAAGTGGACTTCGGATTTATTCCGCCCTTTGCTTACGTATTAGCCAATGCTGAAAGTGACGCAAGGGTTTCTCTGACGGTGCTAAACGCCAGCGGAGAGAGCAGTTACCGGTCCCAGTTTTTAGTCAGGGAAGACTCGGATATCGAAAGTTTTGAAGATCTTTATGGCAAAACCCTGGCTTTTGTAGACCCTTCCTCCCCCTCCGGTTATTTATTTCCCGGAGCCCATCTGTATGATCTTGGGATTGATATCGAAGAGGATATCACCTATCTTTACAGCGGTGGCCATGACCAGTCCCTTCAATTACTCCTAAGCGGTGATGTGGATGCAGCGGTGACCTTTGTGGATGCCAGAGACCGTTATAAAGAGGACTTTCCCGACGCCATGGATAAGGCTAGGGTCCTAGGCTATACCCGCTACATTCCCAATATCAGTGTAACCATCAGCGATTCCATGGATCCGGAAACCGAGGCAAGACTTCAGGAGGCCTTAATTAAAATCTCCGAAACGGAAGCAGGGGCAGAGCTGTTAGCGGAACTTTTTAATATTCACGGCTTTGTAGTTGCCCAGGATCAGGATTACAATATTATCAGAGATACGGCTAAAACCATGAATGTGGATCTTTCCAATCAATAAAAGTAAAATTCAAAG
>PWEO01000149.1 GCA_003553525.1 Clostridiaceae bacterium | reverse complement strand
TTTCGGATTTTTCCTCAAAGAGATCAGGATTCGGATAAATTTTTACCTCTCCCGTCTCTTCAATAACCTCCTGTAAGATCATTAGGGGAATATAATCCTTTACTTTTTTTTCCACGGGGGTGGTGGTCTTTACTAAAACTCCGATGCCCATTACCTCGGCTTCAAATTCCTTCATCATATCCTTCATGCCCTTGGCGGTGCCACCGCCTTTCATAAAGTCATCAATGATTACCACCTTGGCCTTGGGCTTCATGGCCCTTCGGGAAAGACTCATCCGTTCTATTTTTCCCGTGGATCCGGAAATATAATTGATGCTTACGGTGGATCCGTCGGTTACTTTGCTTTCTCTTCGAATGATGACCAGGGGTTTATTTAAGGCCCGGGCCGTCATAAAGGCCAGGGGGATGCCTTTGGTCTCCACGGTCACCACGTAGTCAGGGTTCATGGATTGGAACTTAGTGGTGAAAATATTTGCCACCCCTTCCACCAATCTTGTGGAATACATAATATCCGGCATATACAAAAAACCGCCGGAGATGATTCGGTCGGGATCCTTCAGCTTCTCGGTAATCTCCTCTAAAATCCGTTTCGTATACTCCTTGGAGGCTTCGGGAATATATTTTACGCCTCCTGCGGCCCCGGCGACGGTTTTGATTTTTCCCTCCCGAGCCTTTTCCAGGGCGGTTTTTATAATCATTATATCTTCACTGATACTGGATTTTGCAGCATTTAATCGCTGGGAAAAATAACTTAGGGTAAGGATTTCATTAGGGTGTTCCAACAGTTCCTTCATGATACGGCTGATTCTCTCACTGCGTTTAAATTTCATTATTTCCTCCTTAAATCCGAATGTTTTTTACCTCTGATATTCATTTTATTCGTTTCCCATGAAAAAAGCAACCGCTACGTTGGATATTTTTAGGTTTTTCATTTCTTCATTTTATGGTATCATACAGTAAGACTGATACATGAAGTGAGAAAACTCAAAGGAGCGAAATTATGACATTCGACTTGAATAATACTATTAAACACATACATTTAATCGGGATCGGCGGAATCAGCATGAGCGGTATCGCAGAGATCCTGCTGAAAGAAGGTTTTTCCATATCCGGGTCGGATATGGCCGCCACACCGATTACGGAAAAATTAAAGTCCAGGGGCGCCCGCATAGACTTCGGCCATGACGGTGCCTTTGTTGAGGGCGCGGACTTAATCGTATACTCCGCCGCCATCAAATCCGATAATCCTGAACGGCTTCGGGCCAAAGAGCGAAACATCCCCGAGATCGACCGGGCAGAAATGCTGGGAAAAATCATGAAAAGCTACCCCCACGCCATTGCCATCGCAGGATCCCATGGAAAAACCACCACCACCTCGTTTATTTCCCTGCTCTTAGAGTATGCGGACCTGGACCCGACCATTATGGTGGGGGGAAACCTGGCGGAAATCGGCGGAAATATTAAAATCGGAAACAGCGGTTATTTTGTGACGGAGGCCTGTGAGTATTTTGAAAGCTTTTTACAGTTCCGGCCCCAAATCGGAATTCTTCTCAATATCGATAAGGACCATTTGGATTACTTTAAGGATATGGACCACATCGTTCGTGCCTTTAAAGGGTTTGCGGAATTGGTACCCCGGGACGGTTACATGATCGCCTTTAATGATAATGAGCATATTCGGGATATTCTTCCCGGCCTTGACTGTCAAAAAGTTACCTACGGCCTTCGGGAGGATTCCGACTTTACGGCGAAAAATGTAGTATTTAACAATTTTGCCCATCCCACCTTCCAGCTTTATTATAAGGGAGAGGAACTGGGGGACATTACCCTGCAGGTCCCCGGAATGCATAATGTATACAACGCCCTGGCCGCCATTGCCACGGCCCATGTGCTGGGCATTTCCGTAAAGGAAATTCAAAAAAACATTACCCGTTTCAAGGGAATTCACCGCCGCTTTGATGTGCTCGGACAAGTAAAAGGGGCCACCATTGTCGATGATTATGCCCATCACCCTGCAGAAATTCAAGCCACCTTAGAGGCGGTTCGTAACTATAAGCACCGAAAGGTCTGGTGTGTTTTCCAGCCCCATACCTTCAGCCGTACCAAGGCCCTGCTTCAGGATTTCTCTGAAGCCTTCGCCTACGCCGACCATGTAATCCTGGCGGATATCTACGCTGCCCGGGAAATCGATAACGGAGAAATCAACAGCGAAAGCTTACTGGACTTGATGAAGGATCACCCCGAGACCTATTACTTAAAAAGCTTCGAAGAAATTCGGGACTTCCTGTATTCCCGAATCCAGCCCGAGGACATCGTCCTCACCATGGGCGCCGGGGACGTATACCGCATCGGCGAAATGCTCCTGGCCCTGGAGGACAGGGGGACGGAGGACAGGGGGACGGAGTAATTGTCCCCTTGAGTGAAACTTTCAGAGGACAGAGGGACGGAGTAATTGTCCCCTTGAGTGAAACTTTCAGGGCAGTGGGACTTTGCCCGAACTTCACACAGAAAAAACAGAACGCCGGAGTAAGAAGCCGGCTTCTTTGCACAAAAAAGACAAAACCGCAATGCTGCTAAAACATGAGGCCTAGGCCCACTTTAGCAGTGTGGTTTTGTCTTTTTTGTATTTGAACAGATCTGATTCTTAGTAATTGTACCCTCCGAGTCTGTGATAGGGGGGACAATTACTCCGTCCCCCTGTCCTCCACGAGTCTGTGATAGGGGGG